>JBFYYO010000023.1:0-28827 GCA_041310025.1 Syntrophobacterales bacterium | reverse complement strand
CATCTAGTGGTATGTTTTTACACACTCTGGTCTCTGTTTGTGTTCGTCACAGTGCCCTCCATGAAACGGCTGTTGCCCGCTCGCTTCGCCTGGCGCCTGGCGAACCGGCGGGCACTGCCTCCCCATGCCCCATGCTGTGGCACTCAGGCCGCTCCGAAGCCTCTTTGAGCGACAGGAATTAGGGCCTCATGGGATGAAGGATCCTCATCATCACGTCGCTGACGCCCAAAGGTCCGTCCGGGTCCACATCTGTCCAGACCAGGTAACTTCCCTGGCTGGAGGCAGCGAGAGCAGGCAAGAGGACCTCGCTTGTGTCCGCAGACCTGGATCGGGCGGTAGCCCCTTCTGTCACCGCCCTTTCCGCCACGAGGGTAGTGCCGTCCTGATCAACGACTTTGAAAAGAAGTTCCCTCGAGGACCACTCGTTGTCGCCGCCGTAGTAGCATAGATGCACGTTTCCAGCCCCATCCACAGCCGGGGAAGGAACCATGGATGCGGAAATCGAACCGGTTGCAACAGGGATGGGACCCAATGTGACAAGGATCACAGGATCAGCAGCCGTCCCATTGTGCTCAACCAAAGATGGGTCGAGTGTCACCATGGAGACGTTGTAGGGTTGATCCCCGACCTGCATGCTTTCAAAAACCACCACGATCTTGTTTTCAGGGGCAACGTCCACCCACGGATACCTGGGCGCTGCCGTCTCTGAAGTCAGAGCGGTTGCGCCGATGAGCGCTGTGCCCACGCTATCAAGCATCATGTAGAAAATCCGGTTTGAGCCGTTTGCGTCGAGCCCTGCCCAGACAAGGTGCGCGCGATCCGAGGAGTCCACGGCGACTTTCGGAAGCGCAGGTTCCCACTGCGGAACAACTCCCTGGTAAACGCCGTCATCGTCCACTTCTATTTGACCATCCGCCCCCATGACGGCATGGTGAACTTCCAGGAACGGCGCGGAATATTCGCCCATGTCCACCTGTGGCCAGGCCGACCACAGCACATGGATGCGGCCTTGCCCGTCCGCTGCAATCTGCGGGTCGGAAACACGGATCGGGTCCTGAGCGTCGTAGCTCGACACAAGTTGATCGTCCACTACAACCATGGCCGCATCTGATCCTGCCGATCCGTCCCGGTCATCAAGAGCCGGATTAATCACGGTATGGAGTATCTCCGTGTAGACCCCCATTTCTCCGATCCACTGGCCGTCCTGCCAGACCACGTGGACCCGGTCCGAACTGTCAACGCTGATCACCGGCCGGCCGGCCATCACGGAGCCGTTGCTGAGCTGGGTATCATCAATGAGGATTACACCTCCAGGGTCCGCCATGGTGTAGAAAATCTCCTTGCTGCCTGTCCGGTTGTCTACCCAGGCCAGGTGGATGTTCCCCTGGCTGTCCGTGGCGGCAGATGCCGCCCCGGCGATCCCCGCCCCTTCGGTGATCGGGACGAAGATCTCGTCATCGGATCCATCCGTCGGGTCGGTGCCGTCCTTCAGAACCTCTTCGCCATCGCCTCTCCCACCGTCATCGGTGTCACCATCCAGCGGGCTGCTCTGGTGGACCGTCACTTCATCGCCGTCGCTGAGACCATCCTGGTCGGTGTCAGGATTGAGAGGCAGAGTTAGGTGAGTCAACACCTCGGCTCCGTCCGTCAGCCCGTCGTCATCGGAGTCGGCATCGAGTGGGTCCGTGAAGTGAGTATTGACTTCCAGCCCGTCACTCAAACCATCACCGTCCGTATCTGCAAGGTTCAGGTTGGTTTTCAATGCGATTTCTTCGGCGTTATTGAGTCCGTCACTGTCAAAGTCGGCACTCGCATCTGTGCCATTATTGGGATTGAGGCCATATTGAATTTCAGTCTTGTCAGAGAGCCCGTCGTCATCCGTGTCCGCCTTGACAGGATCCGTCGAATAGGTGTTCACCTCCTCGCCGTCACCCAGGCCGTCACCGTCCGTGTCCACCCTTGTGGGATCCGAACCGTGGATCTTCACTTCGGCCCCGTCACCCAACCCATCCCCGTCCGTGTCAAGGTTCCCAGGATCGGACCCTACCGCCTGCTCTTCAAGGTTCGTCAGTGCGTCAGCGTCGGGATCGCCCTCTTGCTCTCCGTGGACTAACGGATCAAAGCCGTGCTCGACCTCAAAGCCGTCCAGCAGACCGTCACCATCTGTGTCCGCATTGCTCGGGTCTGTATGGATTATCCTTTCATCATCATTGGTCAGACCGTCCCGGTCCGTGTCCGGATGGAGGATCCTGAGCAGAACCTCCTGGCCGCCGAAGCGCACATCCGTCCATGTGACAAACGATGCGATGCCGTCCACAGCGATACGCGCCGCCGACCGGTCGTTGAGCGGGCTTTTCACCGTGGGCTCTTGGGTCAGAAGGATGTCACCCCCTGTTGCTCCGGCATGGTCCACGATTTGGAACTGGAGTTGCACCTCGTCCCACGGATCACCAATGTAGTGGGTCAAGCGCATCTTGTCCCCGTCTTCCCTGGCGCCCATGGGATACCCGTGGATCTTCCCATCTGCCGGTGAGAGGACTTTTTCCGCCAGCACCGTGATCTGTGCTGCGTCCGCCGGTGTTCCGTCCTGGTCGTCCAGGGATGGGGCGAGACGCAACATGGTGACCTGGGTCGGGAGCGGATCGGCATACACATCAGCCCCATCGTACACGACCGTCACCTTGGCGTCCGGCCCCACGCCGACCCACTGGTGGGCCTGTCCCGGGTATTCCTTGGTCGCTATGACGGTCGCACCGATCAGGACTCGCGCCGTGTCTCCATCCAGCATGGTGTAGTAGACATCGGAATTGTCGCTGTAGTGGCGCCACACGACATGGACCCGGCCATACACATCCACGGCCACCGCGGGTCTCAAGGTGTGGTAGTACTGGCCGACGACGAAGAGTGTCCGGCCCGTGATCTCAGGAACTCCGTCTGCATTGACCCTGGCATAGTGGAGCGTTCCTCCGCTCTCATCATAGAAGACCACGTGGACTCGGTCCTGGCCGTCGATCGCCGGCATGGGTCTATAACTGGATATGCCGTCATTCGGGCTGATCAGCTGATCCTCGACGACCCTTATCGCCGCATCCGAAGCCGCTGAACCGTCGAGACTGTGGAGGTAAGGGTCAAGGAGGGTGTGGAAAATCTCGGCAACCCCCGATCTTGCGTCCTCCCAGAACACGTGAACCCGGTTCTGACCGTCCACGGCGAGGGCCGGATTCCTGGATGCGGCGCTGTCGTTCGTGAGCGCCGTATCGTCAATCAGGACCCGCCCGCCGGGGGAGAGCATGGTGTAGAAAATCTCGTAGTTTCCGGTCCTGCTATCGGACCACACGATATGGATGTTCCCAAGGAGATCTGTCGCAGGCATGGCTTCAACCGAATAGCCGGTTCCCGGATTTCTGAATCGGATCTCCGCCGACGTCGGGTCTGTGTGGAACTGAACTACTTCCTCACCGTCGGTCAGACCGTCACTGTCCGTATCCGCCAGCCTCGGATCACTGCCCGCGGCCTGTTCTTCCAGGTTGGTCAGGTCGTCCTGGTCTTGATCCTGGTTCTGCTCGCCGGCAATGAGAGGATTGAGTCTATAGGTCACCTCGAAGTAATCCGTCAGACCGTCGTCGTCCGTGTCCGGGTCATTCGGATCCGTTCCGTAAAGCTCCTCGCGGTAATCGAAGAGTCCATCCCCATCGCCGTCACGCCACCCCGTGAAGTTGACGATGTCCTTGCGCTCGTCATCCGAGAGACCGGCAAGCGTGCTTCCGTTCAGGTTGTAGAGGTGCTCCGCACTTGCCAGAGCAGTTGCGCGGTCCGGGCTCTGGGAGGCAAAGTGCATGAGGATCATGCGCTCGCCTGCAGGGATCACGAGCCTGAACTGGACCTCGATGTCGTCGTTGCCCGGGGCGTTGGTGGAGACTAGGTACGGCTCGATCTTCGCATTGGCCCCGGAAAACACCTGGACGGTTGTCGGCGTACCCGTGCCGTCCGCATCGTCGGTAAGGATGTAGTTGTCACCCACCGTAAAGCCTGAGTCCCCGCTGGAGGTGGTGACATAGGACGTGCTCGTGTTGGCGCCCAGGTCCGTGAGGATCCGGACGGTGTAAGTGAGTTCGCTGGTGCCGGTGTTTTCGAAGATGTCGAGGTACCGGACAAAGGCATCGTCCTTCGGGACAAAGATCTTTCGGTTGATCTTGAGCGATCCGTAGTTGTCCGGCCCGATCACGATCTCGCGGCCCTTGTCCTCGCGCGCCAGCGCATGGCTGAAGTTCGGGAAGCTGTGGGTCCCGACTATCAACCGCATCGCGCTGTCATAGGCGTTAGCCGACCCGTCCAGAATGCTCCCGTTACTCTGGATGTCCCATCGGTATCCGACCTGGTCCAAGAGGATGATCGGCAGCGGGAAGGTATCGTCCCTGGGATCCAGCGGGTCTGTCTCGTACTCCGTGACCTCATCCCCGTCGGTCAGTCCGCCGCCGTCCGTGTCTGCAACGCGAGGATGGGTGCCATATTGCTGCTCAGTGAGATTGTCCAGGCCGTCGCCGTCAGGATTCTCGTCCTCCTCGCCGATAACGAGCGGGTCGAACCCGTACATGACCTCGAAGCCGTCGAGCAGTCCGTCCTCGTCCGTGTCGGGGTTGTTCGGATACGTGCCGTGGATCACCTCCTGCTCGTCGTTCAAACCGTCGCGATCGGAATCCGGCACAGGAACAAAGTTGATGATATCGGCTTTCTCTTCCTGCGAAAGCCCGGCCAGGGTGGAACCCAGCAGACAATAGATCTTGTCTGCGCTATCCAGAGCATTAGCGCGGCTCGCATTCTGCGAGGCGAAATGCATGACGATGGTGCGGCCGTATGCGGGCACGGTGATGTTGAAGCTGTAATTGAACATATTGGTGACACTGCTGTTGCTGAAGACCGCCTCACTCACCCCGACCGGCGCACCCGGTCCGGCAAAGACATGGACCATGGCCGGAGTGCCTGAACCGTCCGCGTCATCCGTGACGATGTACCCGTCGCTTGTGTCAAAGATCCTGTTCCCGCTCGACGTGTCCACAATCACCGTGTTGGGGTACGACCCGAGGGAGGAGGAGAGCTTCACTTTGAGCGGCACGGCGCTGGAGTCGGTGTTCTCAAAGATCTCCAGATACCTCACAAAGGCATCGTCATCCGGCACAAAGACCTTGCGGCTCACGCGCAAGGCAGAGTAATTGTTGTAACCGATCAGAAGCTCCCGACCCTCGTCTTCCGGGGCCGCCTTGTCGTACGTATCCCCCGTAAAGTTCGTGTAAGAAGTGGCCGCGGCATAGGAAAGCGCCAGTCCGCCGCGATAGGTGGAGCTGTAGTAGTAGGCGTTGCTCGTGCCCGTGTAGATCAAACCACTGTCCCGCACGTCCCAGAGGAACCCGTTCGCATCATTGAGATTCAGTGGCAGGGTGATGAACTGCGGCATCTGGACGTCGTGGGTTAGAGTCTGGTTCGCGGCAACCTCCAGAGCCTGGATCACCGTCCCGCTGCTCACGCTGCCCACATAGATCTTGAAGGTGTAATACCCTTCCGGGATCTCCGTGAAGGTGAAGCGGCCCGAGGTGTCGGTTGTGGTCTGTCGGTAGAAGGTGCTTGCGTTCGGGTAACCCGCCTCCAGCCTCACCGTTGCACCGGAAAGGAGGCTCCCGGTCGAGGAGGTCACCACGCCCGAGACATTGCCCACAGGCGGGAAGGTGATGTCCAGGACCGTCGCTTGTCCCTCCAGGATGCCGGCTGAAACCGATGTTGTGATCTGCGGATAGGTGGAATAGGCGCCTTCGACAGCGTACTGGCCCGGCGGCAAGAAAGCCAGCTGGTAGGTCCCGTCCGCGGCCGTGGTGGTCTCCGCATAATACGGCTGCATCCGGGCGGTCACTTTGGCCCCCGAGACCACTTCGCCAGTGGCCTTTCGAACCGTACCGCGGAAGATCCCTGTGTTGCTGAAGATCAGGTCCACCTCAACCGCACTGACGCCGGCCGGGAATTCACTCGAAACCACAGGGGAGGTCACGGTCGCCGAGCGGGATACTTCCGCCCACAGGGTGAAGCTATCGAGCGGGATGCCCATGTATCCACTGTTGCTGTAGCCTGGCGGAACATTCAGGTCCGAAACGAGAGCGTACCGGCCCGTGCCCGTGTACGACATGTCTGTGCTATAGGTCCTGCCGAAGAAGAGGTTGTCGCTCTTGACGTAGACCTTGGACGTGGAACTGTTGGGCGCCAGGGTCACCCCGTCGCTCGCATAGACATCACCGGATACCTGCCCGGTCAAACGTGGGAGCGGCTGGAGCGCGCTGGTCCCGTCCTCAGGGATGGCGAAATTCTGCACCGTCGACATCTCTTCGAGACCCAGGCCATAAAGGGCTTCGGGCGGAAGCTGAATCAGCCGCTCCGCTGAAGCCTGGGCTCCGAGCCGGCTCACCTGCTGCGCCACGAAGTGCATGAACGCGACCGATTGCCCGGCCGGCACAGTGACCTGGCTCCACTGCATGGTCAGATTCGCAGGAGAGGAATTCCCTGTTCGCGCGGTGAAAGTTGCCCCGTCCGGCCTGACCGTGTCGCCGGGTCCGCTCCAGACAAAAGCGGCGGGCGGCAGGTTGGAAGAGACAAAGGGGTCGGTGTCGTTGTTGTCGTCCACCACCACCCAGCGGTCAGAGGCCTCAGTACCGTCCACCTGAAGGGCTGCGTCCCCGCTGGACGTAGTGACGACATGGACATTACCGTTGGTGTAATAGAAATTCGAGGCCACCCGCAGATCCACGGTGATGTCCTGGGCCGTCGGATTGGTGAGAATCTCCAGGTACCGGGCAAAATAGCCCTCCTGGGGCACGTAGATCTTCCTCGTCACATTTAGCCCGCCAAGGTCGTTTTGCCGGACCGCAATCTCGCGCTTCAGGTTCTCCTCGGTGGCAGGCAGACTGGCCTGATTGCCCTCGAAGGCATAGGTGTTGCCTCCCGAGAGGATCGCCAGGGCCATCCCGCCCTTGAGACCATACGTGCTGTACTGGGTAAAGAGGTTGCTCTGACCGTCCTTGATAGTCCCGTCCGTCTGGATGTCGAACCTGGTCAGGTTCCCGTCGTAAAGATTTTTAGGGAGCGTGACCACGTTGCTCGCAAGGAGTATGTCCGCATCATCCACGAGCTCTCCGTGATCCGTGACGGCCCCTTCGACTTCTCCCCAGACCTGCTGGGTGAGATCCCCGCTGCTCACGATGAAGTCGCCGACCGGCACTCGGTCGACATGATAGAACCCGGCCCCATCCGTCCTCGTGGAATAGGTCTTGCCGAAGACGGGGGTCAGGCTCCTCAGGGTCACCGGCATGTCAGGCGCAGTGGCCTGCCCGCCCGGTATCCACACCTGGCCCTCTACGGTGCCCAGGCCGATCAGGACGAGATCCTGCTCCACCTCCTCTCCCTGGGACTCGATGACGAGCCCTTCCACTTTGGCCCGAAGCTGCCCGCCCACATAGGATCCGTTCGCCTGAACGGTCCCGCCTTCATAGGCCTCGAGGCTGTACTCGGCGATCCCCGCGGCGTATCGGGTAAATCTGGGCATGTTTTCGAAGGTGAAGCGACCGTCGGGCCCTGTAATGGCGTAGAAAAAGCCAACGTTCTGGGCCATAGCCTTCACCTGAACAGTTTCCACGGGCGTCACCCCATAAGGCTGGTAGACCACCCCGCTGAGGGTCCCTGTCTCCTCCAGGGTTACCGTGATCTCCAGGGTCTCCTCCTCGGCAATGGTCCCCTCATAGATTCCGGAAAGACCCGCTGATTCGGCCTTGAGTGTGAAGGCCCCTTTATTGATCTTTTCAATGACGGCCAGGCCGTCTTCGTTGGTCATCGCGTCGACCACTGTGGGCGGGTTCTCGGTCATCCTGATGCTTGCCCCGCTCACGACCCGACCCTGGGCGTCCTCCACGGTCACGATCAGGGTCCCCTGTCCGAAGCACACGATGTCCAGGTGTTCGGTTTGGCCGTTGGTTGCCAGGACGATCACGGCTTCCCCATAGGCCCGCGACAGAAGCTCCTTGGCCTCCACCGGGTGGTTGCCGAGGCGCAGGAGCTCGAACCGGTAATGCCCGTTCTCATCCGTTTCGGTCCTGCCGCCCCACGTGGACACCTGTGCGCCGACGATGGGGGTAGTGCCGTCAGCCCGAACCACGAAGCCCTCGAGCGAGGCCCATTCACCCACCTCCAGGGTGATTTCCACCACCTGCCCGTGGGACGTGACATTGCCCTCTCCTGTGGCTCCCATCTGGGTCACCGGATCCTTGGCGGTAACGGCAAAATCGCCGATGAAGACCCCCTCGAAGGTGTAGGTCCCGTCGAGCGCGGCCGTCGCGGTCAGATACTCCGCCCCGAAGATGGAGGTGGTGTTGAAGCTCAACTCCGCGTTGGGCACTGGTCTGCCGCCGGCATCTTTCACGGTCACGTGGACGCTTCCCCTGCCCAAATAAGCCACCAGGACGTCTATCTCCTGGCCCGATTCGCTGATGGTCACCCGGGCCCTCCCCCGGTTGCCGTTCACATCCGAGGTCTCCACGTCGTAGACTCCGATCTCCACCAGCGGAAATTCAAACCGGCTCTCCGCATTGGTGAAGACCGTCTGGATCGGATCCTGCCAGCTTCCGTGGGGAGAGGGGTACAAATCCACCCGCACTCCCTCGCCCGCCAGGGTCTGCCCGTCCTGGTGAACCGCAGTCCCAACAATGGCTCCAGCAGGCACCAGGACCAAGATCACATCCCTCAGGTAGCCGCCCGCGACATTCATGGTGCCGGTCTCGTAGTCCCTGAGCCTGGTCACAGGGTCAAAAGCCCTGATTTCGACCCGAGTCCCGGCCACACCCTCCACCATAAACCGACCTTGGGCATCGGTTTTCGTGGTCTTGCCGTTGATGTTCATGTCCGTGCCTGAGACCGGGGTAAGATCCTGGCCAATCCTGACATAGACCGTCCCGGTCACCACCCCGCCTCGAACCGTCAGGGTCATGTCGGCGCGAGGGGTCCCCTGCATGGAGGCGCTGAGGGTCGTGGTCCCGCCCTTGAAGGCCTTCAGGGAGAAGGCGCCCGATATCTCGCCTTCGGGGATCTGGACAGAGGGAGGCGCAATCGCCACGGAAGGATCATCGACAGTCAAATCAACGCGCACGCCACCGGTTGGCGCCGGCCCGCTCAACTCTAAAGCAATTTCCTGGGTCTCGCCGGCAAGCATGATGTGGGAGGCGGGAAGCGTCACGCCCAGAAGCGACCTGACCGTCAGGGTCAGCGCTTCCGGCAGGCTCGTGTTTCCCGCACTGTCAACAGCCGTGGCCTCGAGCTGGATGGTGTCCCCATCCTCGAGGCTTTCGGGAAGAGGAAGCGTAAAGGTCGCCACCGCACCGGCGCTCGGCGGGGAGACCTGCCGGGCATCGGAAAACACAAAGGCGCCTGTGGCTCTCAGCTCGATTCTCGAGAGCATGCCTTGATCGCTTGCTTCCACCAGAATGCTCACCTGCTCGGCCGGGGCCACCTCGGCACTCCCGCTCTCGTTCTCGATCCGGACGATCGTCGGCGCGACCGTGTCCGCCACCGCCAGGGTCACACCCCTCTCGGCCTGGTTCCCTGCGAGATCCTGCGCGGAGGCCTCCAGGAGGACGCTTTGCCCCGGCCCTGCAGAGGGCGGCATGGTGAAGGTGAAGGTGGCCGCAGCGGAATTGGCGGCCGGGGAGATCTGGCGCGTCTCGGAAAAAGTAGCCGCACCGCTTGCACTCAGGGTCAGGGCCGTCACGCCTCCCAGATCCTGAGCCGAAAGGACAACGGTCACCGTGTCGCCGGGCTTCACCTTTTCTCCGGTGCTCAACCCGGCAAAAGAGACGGTGGGGTCTGTCGCATCCAGGACAACCACTTCGACCGGCACGGCCTGGCCCTGCTGGCCCCTCGTGTCCACGGCCGTGGCCTCCACGCGGATCGTGGATCCCGGCACGGCCTGTACTGGAACGAAGAAACTGAACGCAGCCCCTGCCGGCGATGCGGCAGGATCCACCTGAATCGTGCCGAAAGCCGGGTGCTGGCCGCCTGCCGCCTGGTAGGCGAGGGTGGCCACTCCGAGGTCGTCCTGAGCGGTGACCGAGACCTCCACCCGGTCCCCGGTACGGGCCTGCAACCCAGTCGCCGGATTCACGATAGCGACCGCGGGCGGCGTGTCCGCAACGATGGTGAACGTCCCTTGCAGCACGGCACCACGGTTTCCCGAGGTGTCGGTCGCCACAGCACCCACGGTGATGGTCTGGGCCGGCGCTCCCAGCTGGGCCACGGCCTCGAAGTTCATCTGGAAAGGGGGCTGCCGATCCGTGAGCACCAGCACGCCGTTGATATAAAAATCCATGAAGGAAATGTCATAGGCAGACCCCACATCCACCGCCAGGGTTCCCACGCCGCCCTCGACGACGGTCCCGTTGTCGGAAAGGGACAGGGACTGGACCTGCGGAGGTGTCCTGTCTGTGGTGGTGAAAAGGTACTGGAGGCCTTCAGCCTGGACATTGCCGGAAAGATCGGCCGCAGGTGGCACGCTCACCTGGTATTGCGCATCCTCGCTGAGGGGATACTTCGGCGTGAAGACCGCGCCCGTGTTGCCCAGGATCATGTCCACACGGCCTTCCACGGGGAAGCCGTCCTTGAAGAGAGCGACGGCAGGCCCGACAAAAGCGCTCGGATCCAAAGGCTCGGAGAAGACAATCCGGATGACGCTGTTGACCGAGACCCCTCCCGTGCCGGGTGCCGGGCTCACATCCTTGTATGCCGGCGGGGTGATGTCCACCGTGGTGAAAGAGGCCACGAAATCTTTTTCCATGACGTGGCCCAGGTAGTCCTGCACGCCGTCCGGGTATTCCGCCTTGGAGAGAGAGTTGTCCTTGTTTGCGTCATAGCCGTCGAAGCGGACAAGCACAGCGTAGAAGCGCGCCGCCTCCACTCTCGAGACGGAACCGGATCGGTCTGTGTCCAGAGTGTCGAAGGCCGGATTGGCGCTGATTCGCACCGTGTAGCGCGCCTCATCCTGAAGCGGCTGTAACGGGGTGAAGGTGAGAAGCGTGTCGCCTTCGGTGATGCCTCGGGTGCCGAGCACCACGGTCCCGTCCCCACGGGTGACGATCACGCTCTCCTGGTTGACCGTCCCAGGGTTCACGGACTCCGAGAAGCGAATTCGGATGACCTGGCCGAGCGGGACATTGACCGCGCCCGCCATGGGCTGCATGGCCGTCACTTGCGGAAGGGTGTCGTCCAGGACGATGTTGCCCAGGTCCACGGGGGCGAGGACGGTCAGTGTCTTTTGAGCGATGCCGGGACCCAAGGGGTCCTCCAGGATCAACTTGCAGGAGCCGGTGGGCACGCCTCTGAAAGCGACGCGGCCCTCTGGGTCCGTCTCACCGTACAGGATCCACGGAATATTGGGATTCGTCGGCCTTCCGCGCATGAGATCGAGGGTCGCCAGGATGCCCTGTGCAGGGGCTTGATTGGAGAAGAGGACCCTGCCGCTGAGGATGAAGGCGGGCTGCATGACCAGGCGGAGTTCGGCGGTTTCACCCGGCGCGAGGATGCCGCCTGCGGAGCCGGAGAGGTCCGAGGACCACGCTGCCTCTACGGTGTACCGGCCTGCAGGAACGTTTTCGAACTGGAAATCCCCGTTCTCGTCGGCATAGCGGCTGCAGGGGGGGTCCTCGCAGATGGGAGGAGATGACGTGAGGATCACCTCCACATAGGGCGCCGCAGTCCCGTCCTGCCTCTCCACGTGACCGGAGATCGTTCCGAGCCCGCTAAGGACCACGCTCACGTAAGTGGTTTCACCGGCAAAGGCCAGCTCCGCAAGGGATCTGCCCCGCTCTTCCGTGGCCTGAGACCGGCCGATGACCTTGTATCTTCCCAGGTCCACGCCCTCGAAAACAAAGTTTCCCTGATCGTCCGAAGTGGTCCCACGGCCTCCCGAAAGAGGTGGGCAGGCATTTAAGCAGACTTCGGCGTTGGCCGCCGGCGTTCCGTTCGGGTTGTAGATGACCCCTGCAATGGTCCCTTCAGGGTCTTGGACGAGGTTCACCACCACGGGAATGTCCACTGTTTCGCCCTGCCACGTGATCCGTCCCTCCACGTTGGCCCGGTCCAGGCCTTTCTCCACCTTAAGGGTGAACGCGCCCACAGAGATACCGGGGAAGGAAAACCCTCCGTCCGTGCCGGTGGTCCCGCGCCACACGGTCCATTCGCCCGATGCCCCAGGGTTGGGCTGTCGAATGGTCACTTCCCAGCCTTTGAGAGGCTCCAGGGTCCCGGAGGCCAGGGCGGTCCCTGTGACGTACCCGATGGGAGACAGGATAATGTTGAGGGGCACCTCCTGGTTTGCGTAGTCCACTCCGGCCGAGCCGTAGCCCCGGCCGCCAGTGGCCGCCTCAAAGACCCGGATCTCGAACGCACCCAAGGGGAGAAGATCAAATCGAAAGTTTCCCTGCTCGTCCGTGATGCAGGACCCTAAGGTTCCGCTAGGGTTGGAGATCAGGACCTCGGCGTTCGGAACTGGAGTCACCCGGTCGTAGCGGTAGATCGTGCCGTAGACGCTGCCTGTGGCATTGAAAAGGTAAACATTCACCTGGACCAGCTGGCCGTCTCCTGTCACCCGACCCGAGGCCCGACCCGCGAACCCGGTGTTGAGATCTCGCGCCAGGACCACGAATTCACCTTCGGGCAGGGCGTCCCCGCCGTCGAAGGTAATCTCTCCGCCCTCGTCAGCGGTTCCATGGCGCTCGATGTCCAGCGTGCCCTTGTTGTTGGCCAGCCCGCCCTCCACGTCCAGAATGACCGCGTGCTTCACTGTGACATCCGCATTCGGAATGGGGCTGACCCCGTCGCTCCCGTAGACCCTAACCGTCACGTCTCCCCTCCCGAGCAGGCGGATCGGGATTTCGGCTGTTTCGCCAGGGAGCACAAGTCCCCTTTCCTGGCCGATCCTAGCCGTGACCGGGTCTTCGGCCCGGACTTCGAATTTCCACGGATTGACGAGCGGAAGCCAGTATTGCCCGTTTTTATCGGTCACCACGGTCTCCTCCTGGATCCCGTGGGGCAGTTCGAAGCATCCACTCATGGGGTAGCAGACGATCTTGTATCCGCGGAAGGTGACCTTTACGCCCTCGCCCACGGGGGTCGTGCCGTCAGGCTGATAGACGGTCCCTCGGATCTGGCTGGTGGGCTGGAGTTGCAGGGTGGCAAAGACCTCGGCCCCGTCTTGTGGAAGGATGCCGGAAAAGCTGATGGGGTCCAGCACGTCTTGCGGGGAGCCTGCCACATCGACGGTCTTGCACATGAGGTTGAAGTGCCCGCCTGTGGCCACCGTGAAGGGGCCCACAAAAACGTTCTGAAAAACAAACTCGCCGGTGGAGAAATCGTTCTCCACGATCCGAGCGTGCTGCACGTACTCAAATCCGAGGCCCACAGGACCGGCGCGCCTGAGAACCAGCCCGGAGAGGGAGACCTGGGCCTTGAGAGGCGTTGCGCCATCGTCATCATAAACCACTCCCCGAATCGTGCCCTTGCCGATGAACGTTATATCCGCCCTGACCACCTGACGGTGGAATTGAATGGGCGCAGGGATTGCATTCCCTTTGGACATGTCGGGCAGAAAAGCCGACACTTTGTAGCCGGTGCTCACCGGGACCTTTTCCATGCGGTAGTGGCCCTCGGCATCTGTGACGGCCGTGGCAACAACATAGATATTCGCGTCCTCGGCCGGCTCCCAGAGGTAGACCTCCAGGTTCGGCACAGGCGTCACCCCGTCAGGTTGATAGACTGTGCCCGTGACGCTTCCCGTGGGTTTCAGGACCACCGTGGCATAGATTTCCTCACCTTCGGCCAGAAGATCCACTTCAGCCTGCCCCAAAGAACCAAGGGCCTCCGAGACAGCCACAATCTTTCGATTCCCTACCGGCACGTCCTTGAGCTCAAAGATGCCTTCTGCGTTGGTGGTGACAAGGCTCATGCCCCCGCCCACGGCGGCGCCTGCGACCGGGTTTCCGTCCGCATCCAGCACGATCCCGCGGACCGTGCCAAGACCACCGGACAGAAGCACATTCACTTTTGCCTCGCCTTCCTCTGGCAGGTCCATCCGGGCCTCGCCTTCGATGAAGCGCGACGGGTCATAGGTGTAGACCCGCAGGGCCCCTGCGGGGATCTCCTCAAAGGCAAAGGCGCCGTTGTCGTCCGTTGTGGCAAAGGCCACGGCGCAGTCCCAGTTGGGCGGCCCGCACGGGGGCGGGCAGGCGACCCCCTCCTGGCTCTCTGTTCTGTAATAGACCACCACAGGCAGGCCGGAGACCGGCGTGGTGCCGTCCGATTCCAGGACGTGGCCGGACAAGGCGCCGTACTTGATGGTGATGACTCGGGTGGGCTCACTCAAGAGAACCAGGTCCCGTTCGTAAGCCTTTCCAGTGACGGGAAGATAGTCGCTTTGGGTGACCTGGGAATTGCTTTTCACGTGAACGGCCTCAATGAGGATGCCGCCGACAGGGATGCCGGGGACAGTGAAGCGGCCTTGCTCGTCGGTCTTGGCCCCGTAGCTGCTGTAATCGGTCATGCTGGTGACACGGAGTTGGGTCTCGGCAAGGGGTGTGAACCCATCCTCGGCAAACGTTCTTCCCTGAAGCGTCGCCCTTCCCAGAAAGACCACGTTGATATTCAGTCTCTGACCGTGGCGGGCGGCCTTGAACTCTACTGCACGGAACTCCTCGGTGCTAGGGTCAACGACAACGATTCTTCCCTTCGGGTTCTTCAGGACAAAGTCCCAGCCATATTCGCCCCGGGTGTTCGCGTTTTTGGCGCTCACCCCGTACCACCCACACTCGCCGTTCCAGAAATAGAGCCTCACTTCTGGAGAGTCCACCGGGGTCCCATCCGGATGAAGGATCTTTCCGGAGAGCACCGCGCCCTCTTCCGTGATCGTGGGTTCCATGACCCCTGTCCAAGGCTCCATGACCTGACCGGCCAGGCTGCTGACGCCCGAGACAATGAGTTGCCGCTCGATGAACGGACCCAGGGAGTCTCTCAGTGCAAGGTATGCGATCCTTCCACCGGGCTGCAAAGCCACGCCCACGGTCTCATTCTCTTCCGGCTTGTAGTTGGTGATGGCCATGCGGTCGAACTGGTCCTGGGCGCTCTCTGCCGTGACCTCTTCGCTGAAAAGCACGGCAACAACCCGGCCCAGTTGAGGGCCGCCTGTTCCGTGGCAGGGGACGATGTCCGCCTCGGCCCGCTGCACGGCGCTGATGACGGTAGGCAACAAATCCGGGATGGTCGCGCCTGACGTGGGTAAAGCCGGAATCCCTGAAACCGGCCCGGCCTCTGAATAAATCTCCACTGAAAGGGTGAAGGGATCCCCTGTTGCCGAGGGGACCACCGGGATGAGATCTGCCGTCAACCCGGAGAAGACCACCTGCCGCAGGCCGCTCTCGGTCTGTGCAGGCAGCACCACGCTCAGCGTGACAGGGCCTGGGGTAGGAGCCGTTCTTCGAAGCCGGATCGTGTATCCGGTTCCCTGGGGCACCGAGACCAGGGCCATCTGAGCATAGACCTGTGCTTGTGCATTTTCAAAGGTGAGGGAATCACTGAAAGGGATCTCTTTCAGGACCTTTTCTTCGTCCTCTTGTCCCAGCATTCGCCCCTGGTCGTCCAGCAGGACAAGCCGGTAGGGCAGAGATTCCCCGGCTTGATCCGCCATGATGAGGACCGACAAGTGTTGCGGTCTGTAAGACACGGTTTCTGCAAAGTCCCTGTGGAAAGACAGAGCGCCAAGAGCCTGCAGGTCTTCCGCAAGAATCGCCGAGAAAGCATCCGCAAGCACATCGCCCCGGAACGACCTGCGCCGCAGGTCGTCAAATCCCACGAAGTCTTTCTGTGCCGCCTCCAGATCGTTCTGCTGCTCCTCTCCTGGGTATTTCTCGGCAAGGCGAGCGTACCCGTTTCCCATCACGTCCATGAGGAGATGTTTGGCTGTGTCTCCGAGCGGCTCATGCAACGTGTAGCGAAGTCCGGCCTCCGCGACCTCCACTGCCCGGTCCCAGACCATCTTCTTGGTGAAGCGCATCACATCCTTCGGGAGAGAACTGGCCGGGGCGGTCGCTGTGGCATACGCTTTTCCAAGAAGACCCACGGCCGCGCGACGCAGATCCAGGGGAAGAGAGGCGGCCTCTTTGGGAAGAACCAGAGAGTCAGGGGAAAGAGGGATGCCCAATTCCCCCACAACCGTCTTGAGCTCGAAGCGGCCTGCAACCTTTTCATCCGAATCCAGGGTTGACGCATAGACCGTGCCCGTCACTTTGGATCGCAACCGGAAACTGACGGTGGCGGAATCTTCAGTGGGGATGCTCTCGATTTCCCGGGTGTTGTCCTCGGGGTTCACCAGGGATGCGCCGCTGATGTTCCGGGGATAGAGGTTGACGCTGACGAAGTTGGCGGGTGACTGGGAGGTGTTGGTGATGGTCACGTCCAGGTCGTACTCTTCTCCATCGTTGACGATTTCCGGATGGGTGAAGGTGAGCGTGAAGGAAGGGTTGCGGACCAGAACTGCCCCGGCAGCGCGACCCCTGATCGCGACCGGCCCGACAGGAAGCCCTGTCAGGGTTCCCGTGATCTCCATCTCCACCACGTGGGACCCCTCGCGGCGGCCTTCCACAAGAAACTCGGCATTGCCGGATTCCCCAGGCCCGAGGGAATCCTCGTCATCCGCGGTGCCGAGCTTGCCGTCCGGTCCAGGCTTTGCGATGGGCTGTGTGCCGGGCCACACCCCCTTTTCGGTCACAGCCATCCTGAGGGGATCATCTCCCGAACCGACCACCGTGTCGTTGCCGGGCGGCAGGGCAATCTCGGCTTGAAGGTTTTCAACGATGAGACCGGATCCTTCAGGAGCCACGTTCCCCACCATGAGCATGACGCTGAAGTACTGATTCAGGAAACCGATGTCTCCGGGAATGACAATGACGCCGGGGATCGGCGGGATGGAAAGACCCTGCTGTTGAAGCTCTTCCACCCCAAGGGTGAACCCCCGAACGGTCAAGTTGGGAATCTGCGTCTGGGCGATTTTCAGGGTGTCCGGAAGGATCGTGGAAACCTTCTGGAGCACCGGGCCTCTGATGCCGGGGATCTTCGCGACGGCAAGGGAGACATCCTGGACTGGAGCAAGCTTTGGGAGAAGCACAGGGAAATTGATCTTGATCTCTTCCCCCGGTTTCACTGCAAAGGCGGCCGTGAAATTGTAGGCCTGAAAGTTGGTCTGGTCAAAGGCAATGCCCTTTTCCCTGATCTCTGTGGCCGTGAGCGCTCGTGCCGTCACCTCGGTCACAAGCAGCTGCTCGATCACCTGAATGGTCACGCTTTCCGGAACGCCGTAAAAAAGCACCTTGCCGCCTTGAACGACCCTGATGTTGTCCAGGCTGTGGAGACCGGCTCTCTGGAGGGGAGGGATCTCAAAGGGTTCATTGAGCGGGGTGACCAACTGCACGGGACTGGACAGGCTCGGGCCTCTCAAGGTGGCCCTCACTTCCACGTCCTTGGGCGATGGGAACAGGGAGCTGGGGGGCATGGCGGGCGCCTGGAGATAGGTGCTCACGATCGTGGCAATGTCTTTGGGAACCGTCTGATGCTCGGGTTCCACTTTGAGCCCCAAGCCGTAGAGCAGGATCTGCTCCCGGGCCAGCCAGCGGCCCTGATCGGCGCGGGTCGGGTTCGCCGAAAACACAAGCCCCATCCCTATCGCTGTCAACAGAATCCACCAAAAGCACCGGCAGGTGTTGCCGTCAGCAAACCCGCAGTGCCTGTTCAGCCCCCTGTCACCCGTTTTAGACCACGAACCCATTGAACCCACCCTCCATTCACCTGAGAGGCCAGAGCTTATTCGTGCCACGCCTTGAGAACCTCTTCGTTGATCTGCACCGGGACCTGTTTTTCGATCTCTTGCCTGAGCTGCTGAATATGCTCATCCACCATGCGTTTCCGGACTTCCGCCTTCACCGTGTCAAAAGGCCGGACCCTGGGCGCCTCGATCTCTTCGGCCTTGATGATGTGAAACCCGAAGCTCGTCTTCACGATGGCGCTCACCTCGCCGGCGCCCAGGGAAAAGAGCTCGACCTCAAAAGGTTTGACCATGACTCCCCGGGATACCCAGCCAAGCTCGCCGCCTTTTTTCCTGGAGGCATCCCTGTTTCGTTCGGAGGCCACCCTTGCAAAGTCCTTTCCTTTTTGAACCTCTTTCAGCGCTTCCTTGGCCTCCTTTTCAGTGGCCACAACAATGTGCCGCGCCCTGACCCGTCCTCCTGTGCTGAAAACGCCCTCATTCGCCTTGTAGTACTTGAACAGGGCCGGATCGGTGAGATCCAGTCGCTCCACCTCGGACCGGACGAGGGAATCGGCCAGGACCTCATTGACCGCTCGAACTATGGCCCTTTGGATCTCGGGGTCCTCGTCCATTCCCCGCTTCCTGGCTTCTTCAGCAAAAATCCTCCGGAGGATTAACGCGTTGAGAATCCGCTTCCTTCCCTCGAGGGTGAAGGTCTCCAGCACCTTAGCGGTGTCTCCGCTTTTTCGCTCGACAATGAGCTCCTCGCGTAGTTCCTCCTGGGAGATCCGGCGCTCCCCCACCTGGGCTACCGCTGCGGCCCGGCCTGGGCGCTCCTGAGACGCCGCGTCGGCTCCTGCAACGGCCAAGAGGCCTGCCATCATGAAGAGGGTCATCCGTTTTTTCATGGCGCCAGAGTTATCACCTCATCGCCCAACGCTGTTCCCGCATCCGAAAAGATCACGATGCGCGCCCCTGGGGAGACATTCCCCGGGTACTCGAGCACAACCTGAAGGCGTGCATCCTGCACCCTCACCTGCGTGCCGGTCAATTCCGGGAGAACGTCCGGAGAAAGGACCTCTCCAAAGGCAAGGAGCCCTTCCCCGGTGTAGGCAAAGGGAAGCGCGCTGATCACGTGGAAGATCGTCCCGTCTGGCACCGGCGCCCCGTTGTTCAGGAGAAGGGGCGCGCTCGACAGGCTCACCTGCAACCCTTCCCCAACCTCCTGGACGAGCCGGTTCTCCCACGCCACTTTCCCTGCAGGCATGGCCGGCCCGATGGTGTAGGCCCCAAGACGGTCGATCTCTGCGGTCACCGTGTTGTTCGCAGCGTCCAGTGTTCCGACCACAGGCTCCCAGTCCCTCAAGTCGTTGTTCCATCGGTACATGGCGAGGGATCCTTCATCGAGTCCTTGGATTTCTTCCTCATGATAGTCGATGGTCAGGGTCGCCGACTGTGTGAGAGTGCGGCCCACAGGGTAGAATTCGTGGAACCCGCCGATCCCATAATGCGGCTTGTCGGACGCACCGACGATGTCTCCCGGCGAATAGCGATAGGGGCTGAAGGGCCCTGGCCGCGCCTCGAAATTAAAGGAGAGAGGTCCCAGCACGGACGCATAGTCTGCCTGGTTCCTGAGCCGCAGGTCTGAGGAGTTTTGAGTCGTGATGCGCATTTGCTCATCGTCCCTTTGCACCGCCTCGAAGGCGGACCGGGTTCTGTCTGCAACGGAGGTCTCGATCTGATCCAGGATCGTTTCGAGCTCCCCGCGGGCGGGATCCTGGAAACCCTCGACCGTGTAGTCCTCCAGCTTGTACTTCAAGCCAGCCTTGAACACCCCCTTTTCGGTGACGAAGCTCACGAGATGATCGGTCTTGAGGATGTCCTCGCCTTCCAGGCCGACACCCAGGAACTTCAACCCGAGCCCGAACGTGCGTTCCTTGCTTGTTCCATCCTCCTTGACCACGGAGTATTCCGCGTTCTCCTTGAGCAGATAAAGGACCTCGATCAAGCGCTCATAGATCCGCTGGGGACCTATGGTGACGGCAAGGGTCGGATCCAGGCCCATTCCCGCCTTTCTCTGGGCGTCCAGAAGGGCTCCATACTCGGTCATGGACCGGACCACGGGCAGAAGGTCTTTCAAGTCTGAAACCGAGTAGGTGATGTTGAAGTCCTCGCCTTCTCCTAGAGGAACGAGTTCCCCTCCAACATGTTTGTACCCGTACTCCTTCTTGCCCTTGAACGTCACCTCCAGCCTCTCCGGCAGGAGCGCTTTTGTCTTGTCCAGGGTGAGGGCCAGCTTCATGCCCCGCGACCAACCGCCGCTTATCCCCACAAGAACGTCTTTCTCTTTGATTAGGGTCTCCTTCACCTTGACGGGATCCCCTCCTGCACTCAGGACCGATTCAAGCCCCAGTTCAAGCCCCAGCTTTGCGTTGAGCTCACCGGTGAACTCGCAGGTCCTCACCCGCCTTGGCTCTTTAAGAAAGTCCTCGGTCTCTATGCTGGAGTAAAGGCTTGACCCTGCCGCGGCCGACAGATCCAGGGACATCTCCGCTAGATCGATCCCCGCTTTCGCGTTCACGCCAACGAGGGTGAGGTTGAGACTGGGGGCAAAGGATACCCCCCAGGTCTCCGAGGCCTTGTTGGCGGAGAAATTTTCCACCGCGGCATTGAGCCCTCTCATGACGGCGGAGGTGGCCAGGGAAGGTCTTCCGGCATCCAGAACCGCATCGAGGTACAACCCCGCGGTCTTGATCCGATCCGCCTCAGCCAGACCGATCGCGCCCAGGGAGAATTCATAGCCGTCCCCGATAGTGACGGTCAGAGGAAGCTCTTCCGTTACGGAGAGCACCTTCACCGTGCAACTGGCAACCGGCGTTTTCACGCCAAACTCCCCTGCCATGAATCCCAGTTTCGCGGTCTTGGTTGAACTCTCGCTCCTCTTCATGGAAAGCCTGTCGAACGCCTGCTGCTCGCCTTGTCTCCGGCCGCTCAAGGCCATCTCGATTTCGGAGCCGTCCCTGAGGCTGCCGCCTGCCACGACCAGGCTTCCCTCAATGCTCGAGGATGCGCCGGCCCGGAACGCCTCTTGGAATTCAAAGCCCTTGGGGGCCACGTCAAAACTCCTGGGTTCTGCCAGGCAGGCCTTGGGCATCACCGCCATGAGCCAAAGCTCATCCACATTTGCCGTGGCCTTGATCGGAAAAGCCCCGTCCATCGGCAATTCCGGAAAGGCGCTCCACAAATTCCAGGGAACACACAGGCCTTTGGATGCTTCCCCGGTCAGGGGTTCGGTGATGACATCCCCCTCCAAGTCGGTCTTGAACTCCCTCTCGACCAAGCCGTCCCCAAGCAGGAACCGGACCTTCACGGCCGCATTGGGCACCGGCTGCCCGCTCTGGGACCGGTCGACCACCCGGTAGTACCTACAGAAGGTGCCTCCCTGCATCACTTCAGAAGTGGCAGGGTTCGGGTCCGGATCCAGCGCGACCAAGGCAATGGGGCACTGGGTCTCGAGATACACAAGGTTCGAGCCGAAACCCACGGTTTTTCCGTCTTCATCCGTGTACTCGATAAAGACCTGCCTTTCCTCGAGTCCCGGTTGATCTCCCGGGAAATAGAGGACCGTGGCCGATGCACTACCGCCTCCGGCGATTTCTTTTTCAAGCTCCCGAATGAGCACCATCCCCTGCTCCGGGTCGAGGCTGTAAATCTTGACCTTTTTCATGGCTTCATCACTGTTGTTTTCGACAATCAGATCGGCAACAGCAACCTCTCCTCCAATGTACAGGACCTTTCGATCAGAACCCCCCACGGTCAGCGCAGCGCTCGTCCGCGGAATTAAACACGCGCACACGGGGTCAGGTCGGAGCAGATCCTCCAGGTCCTGTGCAGATCCTCCAAGGACTTCGTCCAGGCCGGGTTCTTCAGGGAGAGCCGGCACTGAAGGATTGTTGCGATTTAGCAGGTAAAAGAAAGCCTTGGACCAGTTGTTTTCCCGGTCGGGTTCTCCCACCTTCTTGTCGGGAATGTCCGCGAGAAAACTGACCCAGCCGCTCTGGCCGCTGTCTTCCAGGTTCGCTTCCAGGGAAAACACGGGAACGTTTTTTCGCTTTGTCCCCGGAGCATCCCCAGGCATGGGCCGCGGCTCCTTTCTCGTGTCGAGGTGGACGTATCCTCCGGCATCGAGTTGAACCGTCTCCTTGGCTTTTTCCAGGCCGCCGACATACATTCGCACCGGCACCTCTTTCACATCGCTGCCGCCGTCATTGAATACTCGCGGAATGATCTGTTTCCTGCCCTGCGGCTTGAGGGCTTCGATCCTATCCTCCACCGCAGCCAGGTTGATCCGTCTTTGTTCCTCCCTCGGGTCCTTCTCGATGGTCTGTGTGTAAATCTCTTTGGCCTTTCCCGAGGGGTTTCCAACCTCGAGAATAAAATTCAAGGCCCCGGCGATGAACGCATCGGCTTCTTCATCCGTGATGATCTCCTCAATCCCCGCTTTGACGCGATAGAACCGGTAGACCTTGTCCTGCACCTCATCAAGGGTGAAAAGCTGAACCTCGGGATTGTCGCGCACCAGGCGCGCCGCTACGCTGGCAACGTAATGTTCAAAAGAGTCGCAGGGCACCACGGGCCACGCATAGGGATCGTCTTCGTCAGTCGCCTCAATGCAGGTGGGGGAGTCGGCGTTGAAGTCGACCGCCACGCGATTGCCGGTAGTGTCGGCGACAATCCGGGCAAGGACCGCCCGGATGGCGGCTTTGGCCACCTTGTGCAATTCCTTTTTGTAGATCTGGTGCAGGGTTGTCCCCACTTTTGAAGCCCCGAGGATTCGGATCAGGGCCCCGGAAGAATAGACCTCGGAATGCTGGAACTTGGCCCACTCATAGCCTTCCAACCGCGGAATCCGCGAAGGCTCGTCTTCCGTGCCGTCCCCGTCCACATCCATGGGCTTCCGCAATTCTGCCACGATGTCCCTGAAGGCCTTGCCCTTCCGCTCCAGGCCAGGGGCCTCCACATAGGTCCCTTCCACCAGCCATTTGAGGAGGAGCTGCTGCCGCCCGAGGCCCATGTCCCCGGTCACATCCCCCTGCTCACCGAAGGGCGGCTGGATGTTGAGCGTCGCCCCTTCGAACTCTTCCCTGACCATGGGGAAGAACGTGATGTCCTTGAAAGTCACCTGGTAGCCTTCCACCTCTACCGGCACGGGATCGGATTCGATGTTGACGACCTGAGCGTAAAGCCCGTCGATCACGCATCGAATGGTATTCGGATCCGTCCCCTGAGGGAAAAAGACTTCATAATCGTGGTCGCTTACAAAGGGCTGGTACGCTGCACCGCACCCGGTCTGCTTCCATATGCAGGCCCCGCTTCCCTGCTCGATCATGGTGATGCCGTTTGAATCGCACTGGCCCAGCGCCGTCGTGATGACCTTCTCCAGGGCCTTGCGCTCGAGGGTCGATTTCAACGACGCCGGCTCCGGCTTGGCCTTGAAATCGACTCCCAGGTCCGGGCACTCTCGAACCTTAATCACGACCAGCCCCTGGGTACCCCCTGCGTAGATCCCGGCATAGATCAGGCCTCTTTCCGCGTCGAGCCTGAAGCCGTGGACGTAGACAGGTCCTTCATAACCGGGCACTTTGACGGCCACCTTTCCCACGATCCGGTCATCCCAACCGTCCTTGTCTCTGTCCGCGGAAGGGTTGAACGGCCGGCTGACGTCCACGACGAGAAGGTGGTCACCCGCAACCCCCTCCTCCACACCGGAGGCGGCGACGAACGCCGTGGCGGCGTCCCTGTCGACCTGAATGCCCTTGGTCGCGACCCCTTGAGGCGTGAGGATGGTGTTGACATAGGTGTGGAGCAGGCTGGATGACCCGGCCGAGATCTCTCTCGGGATCTCTGCGATCGTGATGCCGCCCTGGTCACTCGTGATGAAGGCGAGATCGAAAAGAACCGCTTGGCTTTCTCCCATTCCATGCACCGGGACATCCATGGCGGTCGTGAGGCGGCAGGGGGTGGGCCGGTTGCTCAATTCCACCATGCCCAGCGTCTCCCCGGCCAGGTCCGGCCGGAAGATCTCCAGCGTCCTGACGCCGGCGCCGCTCCCTAGCTGCCCTGCCACGGCAATCGCCTTGCCGCGGACAAAGGCCACATCGCGGTAGTAGAGCTGGGCATTGATCTTCAGGGCCTCTGCCTGGGCCCATTCGTCCGGAGAGCCGGGTGTTCGGTCCCCGTCGTTTATGGTCGGGAGATTGAGCCCCAGGTCTACCAATTCCACACCGATTCCGTAGTTGGCCGCATAGGCGCCCACGGTGTTCTCATGCACCAGATTGCCGTGGACCATGTCCAGGCCTGTCAGAACTTCGAGCCCGAATGGGGTGCCCAGACCGGCTGGAGCCTCATAGGATCTGGGAAAACCGTAACTCGTTCCATTGTCGTTCAGCCTCCTGGAAGAAACCCATCGCACGTTGTTCCGTTCCGTCACGTCATAGGACCAGAGGTACCCGTATTTCGTGCTGTCTGCGATCGTGACCGCAAGATCCCCGCAGCCCCCCAGGAGTACTCCGCAATCCCTGGGATCCTCGGGATCCTCGCATTGCGCTGCCTTCCAGGCCTCTATCTCTGGCGAGCCCGGCGCCCCGCACACCCGGTTCGAAGGATCGTCCTGCCGATAGTGGAGTTCACGGGTCTTCCAAAACTGAGGATCCCCTGAGGCCTCCGGCCTGGGCACGATGTGCACATCATCGAGGATCCTGACCTTTCTCTGGAAAAAGCGCGGATCCGTGGCAAACGCCCCGGTCACTGTCGGGGACGTCGGATCGTCCGCGTTGATGTTGAAGAGGCGATACTGGCCGGACCCGCCTTCCCCCGCCTGGATGGCAAAGAGATCCGTGTGCCATTTGCCGTCGGCGCTCTTCTCCGGCGGACGGGACATGAAGTCCACGTCGATGAACCACAGATCCTGGGCGATGCTTTCCAGGCTCACGTTCAGGTCGTTGGCGATCTTGTTGCGATCCAGCCGTTGCTCCGGCGTGGGAAAGATCGTGTAGGGCTTGAAGGTGAAGAAGACAAGGGGAGAACCCGTGAAGGAGTTGCCCACCAGGTCTTCGACGCCCTTCAGATCCAGGCGATAGCTTTTCCCCAAGGGGAGGGGATCGCTGGGACGGAATCGGAGCAGGCAGTTGTTTTCCCGGAGTTCGAACTCTCCCTCGTACTCCTGCTCATTTTCTCCCTGAACCACCAAGACAACCTTCTTTGCGCTCTCAGGGGCGATCGGCTCGGAGAACCGAACCGTGATCTCCCTGGTGAAGGCATCCAGAACCTTGTGCACGGGTTCGACGGCCGTCACGGCCGGAGGTTCTTTGTCGTCGACGTCCCTGTAGGTAATGTCCGCATGGGCCCCCGGGGAGATGGGGTCCATGTCGAGCACGTCCCGCGTTTCCCCTGTGTCTGCGTCTCGAATCACCACTTTGAGGGGCTCATTGGCAGGGACAGGCATGCAGATCTGCCTGTACATCTCCCTGTAGGCCTCTCCTGCATATTCCTGGGATGCTGCGCTTCCGGCGGCGTAGGCCACGGCTTTGAAGACGTCCCCATAGGCCGGGAACCATGCAGCGTACTGCCCCGCCATCCCCTCGATCAGCGGGGTGATCACAGAAGACTGATCGGCCGGCGCAACCATGCCCAGCAGGGCTTCACCCATGGCCATCTTCTGATTCTCGTTCAGGAACATCCCGTATCGCCCGATCCGGGCGACGATGCCCGGGCACGGAGGCGAGGAGGTGGTCAGGCGGCCGTCCACGACCCTGGCTGTGTCCACCACTGAGAGAACCGGGCCGCTGTAAATTCTCACCACTTGCGCCACGAGCCCCCGCTTTCCGGCCTCGGTGCCGGCAGGCGCCGGTGCGGACGCATTCATGTAGCGGCTCGGCTGCTCGCTGCTCTTTACTTCAAAACCGGCAACAAAGGGGAAATCCGGTCCTGGATCAACACCGATCTCGGCTTTCGTAAGCGGTGCGAGCTTGACGATAGCCCCTTTCGGAAAGGTGCCTGCCGGGATGTCCAGGATGACGCCGTTTTCGGCTTCGAGGTGCCCGCCTTCCGGTCCGATGACCGTGCTGCCGTCCGGGTTGCGGAACTGCTCGATCGGCACCACGGTTTCATTGCCGGCCTGATCCTTGATGCTGATCACGACCTTGTCCGTGATTCCGGCGCTCACCTTTACTTGGAAGCTGCCGTCCGCGTCCACCAGCGCCGGAGCCGAAATGCCCTTGGTCTTGTTGACGATGGAAACCGTGTCATGCGGTCCTGCAGTTCCCTGCGAGCCTGTGACGGTCGTTTTTCGGTCTTCTCCGGGGATGGTCGCCTCGATCGTGCCTGCCGGGGGAGGGGGAGGAGGCAACGTGTCGAGACTTGTAAAGCTGCTGGAAAAGCCTCCTGCCAGGCCGTAACCGGCCAAGTCCTTGACCCCTTCTGTAACCGTGACGGTATAGAGGGAATTGGCCGACAGCGCGTCCACGGTGCGGAAAGTGACCAGGGTGTTGCTGGACGACAGGCTGAGGGTTCCAGGCACCGGCCCTTCCGGCCCAACCAGGGTCAGGGTGGCCGGGGTGACGGTCGACGCATCGAGCGGTTCTGAGAACTGAATTTTGACGGGCGAACCAAGAGGGACGTTCACCGCACTGTCCGCCGGCGAAACGGAAACCACTTGCGGCGGCTCTTCCTGAAGGGAAATGTCCAACAATACCAGGGCGCCTTCCTCAGGCAAAGAGGACGACGCTGAACCGCTGTCCCTCTTGATCCTGTCAAGGGCCGTCACGATGAACGAGCCGACAGGCACGCCGGACACATACTTACCGTTGGCGCCGCTCAGGGCGACGACAGGCATGCCCTCTGAAGAAACGAGCGCACCGCCAAGAGGGATCCCCGCAGTGTCAAAGACCGTCCCGGCCGCAAACCCCGTGCCCGTCAGAGATTGCACAAAAAAGTATCGGCCTTCGCCAAGGATCCCTTCAAGCTTCGCCTCTGCCGAAAGCTCATGGAGCGACACCACACTCTCGCCCTGAACCTCCCCAACGCCTACTAGCACGAGGCGCGTGGCACCCTCCAATTCCAGAAGACGAACCAGCAGAAGCTGGCCTTGCAGGACGAAGCCTTGCGGAAGCGGGACGGACAGGGATGCCGGCTTTTCAAGGTCCCACCCTGAAAAAGAGACGGATATCCCGCCCACATAACTCAGATTCTCGGGCAGCTGAAAACCAAGGTCATCGGAGGATAAGGTCGCGATGTCGACCGGAACCGGAGCTGAGACGGCGTCTGCGGGAAAGCGAAGCGCCTCCCCGCCCGGGCCTTCGATGGTGCCGCCTTCCGGACCGATGATGTTCAGACCTTGCGCCGCACCCGATGGGGCCAGAACGTCTATCGTGATGATCCCCTGCTTCAGGGTCAATGGCTCGAATACCAGGGAGGGGGTCACCGGGTAACCGGCCGTGAGGGGGAACCTTGCCAGAGCGTAAAGGACAATGTCCTGAACATAGGGTCTCAGAAGGATTTTGCCGCCGGAATAAAACTCGTATTCCTCTGTGATCTTTGCCCGGGCCGGTGTTCCGCTTGGAAGGAAGGTTCCCTGTGGGGTGACCTTGGTTCCCACATCTGAATACACCCCGGGCTTGTAAAAAATGATTTTAGGTTCAGGGCTGACCACCGTCGTGACCTCTTCGGGGATCTCGCCCGGCGTGACGCCCTGAAGAAGTTCACCCAAGGCCGGGACCGGCGGGGAATAGGGCGGGTCATCCGGCACCAGGAAGGCATATTGACCCGAGGATGTCACCCTGCCGATCAACAGGGTCCCATCTGTGGAGAATTCCACGGCGGAAACCGCTCGCCAGGAAAGGGTGCTCTCTTCCCAACCGGCGAGCACCAGCCCTTCGGTTTCATCGAAGCCCAGCGCATCGGGCAAGGAGATGAGAACCTCTCCTTGGAAAGCGACACCGTGAGGAGCAATATCCACCACACCGACAGGAGACCACCCCGGCGGCAAGAGTCCCTGGAGACCTTGAGGGCTGACCTGGGTGAGAGCAAAGGATCGGTCTTCTGCCAGCGCGCCCAGGGGGATGTCCACCTCAATGGTTCCCTCCGGTACGGTTGCCGGATCCAAGCCCATGTCGTGGAGGACGGATTTGAAGCCCGCCGTGATCACCGAAAAGGGGGCCGTCATTTTGGCGCCCAGGGTGGCCGACGCAACCGGACCCAGCGGGGCAAGGGGCGTCAGACGAGAGTCAAAGACCTCCAATCCGGAGTTCTCCGGCACGAGAAGGTCAACCCGTTCAACCAGCGTGTAACCTTCCCGGGTGATCTCGAGACGGCCTGCGCCCGGATAGGCCGTCAGACTGTACAGCCCTTGCTCATTTGTCGTGACGGAAAGGCTGGTGCCGTCTTCAGCAACGAAATAAACCTCCGCGCCCGGCAGGGGGAGCCCGGTGCGATCATCGTACACTTCTCCAGCCAGGACCCCGGGCATGGCCGGTTCTATGCTCACCATCCGGGTCGTGATCGTCTCATTCCCTGCATGGTCCGTCACCACGATCTCTAGGAGAGCATCCATGCCGGGTTCCAAGCCCGGCGGGAGGGGAATGTCAAAGCTTCCTTCCGGCGGTTCCGTGAAACTGGCCACCAGAGTGTGGTTGACATAGACATCCACCCGGGCCACCCCGGTCTCATTGTCGGTCGTCTGGACCGTGACCGGTAGAGTCTCCTTTTCCTTGACGGTGACAGGGGCTGCCACGGTAGCCTGCGGCGCTGTTTTGTCCGGCGTATCCGTTATAACAGGGGGAGGAGCCTGGCTGCTTGTGGTGTTTCCACTGTTATCCACCGCCTGAATCGTGAAAACGGGTGGACTTTGGATGCCTTCAGGCACTGTGTATGTAATGGAAGGATTTGGCCCTGTCACGGTTCCG
>JBFYYO010000022.1:0-29129 GCA_041310025.1 Syntrophobacterales bacterium | reverse complement strand
TTGGTGCCGGAGGTCGGAATCGAACCGACATGGGCTTGCGCCCACTGGATTTTGAGTCCAGCGCGTCTACCTGTTTCACCACTCCGGCAAATAGTTTGGCGAATATACTCAGCTGGCTGAAAAGGTGTCAAGGGAAATTCAGGGTGGGCGAACGCGGAGACCGAGGTATGATGCGGTTTTGCTAAGAGCCTCTCCCTGCTGGCCGAGGCCCGTCTGAATGGCATTTCCAATCTTCGGGGAACGATCCCCACCGTTCCTCCATGAACGAGGAGCATGCCCGTGGATCTGACGCAACGCGCCGAGGAGTCTTCGGCACAGGGTAAGACCCGACTGGTGATCGATGACAGGCCGCTCCTGGAGTGGGCCGAAGCACAGAAGATTAAACCCCGCGAAGCCCAGATTCTGGCCTTGAGGCGAGAGGTCCTTCCCGCACGCTACCTGAAGAACTTCGAAGCCATCGGCTTTCCGGAGCAGATCCGTTTGTGCGAAGGCACTGCGCTGGTGTGCGGCTGCGGGGGGCTCGGCGGGGTTATCATCCAGCTGCTGGCCCGGGCGGGGGTGGGCCGGCTGCGGGTTGTGGACCCTGATGTTTTTGTTGCAACGAACCTCAATCGCCAATGGATGTGCGACACGGCGGTGCTTGGACGATCCAAGGCTGAGACGGCCGCGGAACGGGTGCGGGCCATCAACCCGTTTGTGGAAGTGGAGGTTCATGCCGTCAGGCTCGATCCGAACAACGCTTTCGAGCTCCTGAACGGAATGCAGATCGCCATCGACGCCCTGGACAACCTCGCCGCCCGTTTCGACATCGAAGCAGGAGCCAGGCGGCAGTCCCTCCCGTTCCTTCATGGCGCCGTGGCCGGCTGGTGGGGACAGGTGTCCACGTTCATGCCCGGCTCGCGCCATTCCTTGAGCGACATCTATGGGGCGCGGCGGCATCGCGATCCTTCAGAAGAAGCCATGGGGGTGCCGGGGCCGACGGCAGCCGTCATCGGCAGCCTGCAGGCCATGGAGGCCATGAGGATTCTCGCCGGAAAAACACCGGCCTACGCGGACCGGCTTCTTTACTTCGACGGAGAAACCGGCATTCCCACGATTCTGCCCCTCTGATCCTTCCGAATCATTTCTTTTTCGCTGGGGGCTTCTCCGTCCCCGTCTTCCTGGCCTTCAGCCAATCCTCCATCTCGCGGACCGCCCTGCTGAGATGGTACTTCCCGTCTGCGAAGACGCTGTAGTCACCTCCTCCAGCCATGGAGGACGAAAACCGGATCGTATTGGCATAAAAGAGCCAGACATCACTCCACACCTTTTCGATGAATTCATCGAAGGGATTGCCGCCCCTGGTGTGATTCTGGGCCAGATCCCGCTTCCAGATGTCCTGCATCAACTGCGTGGCCGCCAGGGTCGCCCCATTGGTGTGCTGGATGGTGTTCATGAAGCGCGCCCAGTGACCGTCCACCCAGGATGTGTCGTGACAGCGCCGACAGGATGCCTGCATGGTCTTCCGAGCCTTATCCTGCTCCTGCTCGGTGTACAGGAATTTGTCGACAAACCTGCCGTCAAGCTCCGTCGGGAGCGGCAGCCCCCCCGCATTCTGAATGACGGTGGTGTCGGCTTCCCGGGGATGCGGATGCGCGTAGATGAGACCGAAGATGCGCCACGGAAGTCGGTCCTTCACTTCGTGGGACCGCTCCACCACCACCTTCCCCTCGGTATCCACGAGCAGGCTCATGTGGCAGCCGGCGCAAGTTGGCGCGGTGAAGTCCTTTCCGACCGTCCAGGGCACCGCATTGAAGTCCCAGCCGCCCCCCTTGGTCGAGTAAATGTTTCCATGTTTGCTGGCTTCGTAGACCTTGCTCGCCGGCACATCGGGTCCCACGTGGCATTCTTTGCACGTGTGGGGCTTCCGGGCCATCTCGATGGAGAAGTCATGACGCGTGTGACAGGCCGAGCAGCTCCCCTTGCTTCCATCCAGATTGATGCGCCCCACTCCCTGGTTGGGCCAGCCCGAGATGATCGGAAACTCCAGCTCGCCCATTTCCGTCTCGCGACTCTCGGTTCCCTTCACTTCGAGGCGCGTCCCGTGGCAATAAAGACAGGACTCCTCGTCGGTCAGGCGGTCCGAAGGCTTCATGAGGACCCGCGTGTCGTCAACCACAGGAAGACTGTTGATGGACTGAGCCAGCAGCTGATACAGGCTGTTTCCCACCAGGTTGCCGTGAGCGTGCGACATGAGATTGCGGTCGAACTGCTCGGCCTCCTGGGCATGGCAGGTGGAGCAGTCCTTCGGGCTCACCACCACGTGGATCGAGTATCCGTTGTGGTCGAAGGTGTCCTTGTGGGAGCCGGGTGAAAGGGTGTGGCACTCGGCACAACCGACCGCCGTCGCCTTGAGGTCGTCAGGCACCTTCTGGCTGCTGACCTTGCGGGACAAACCCTCAACCGCCATGGCCGCCGCCGGCGTCGTCCGCGAGTGGCGGCTCTTTCGCCAGCTTTCAACAATTCCCGGATGGAGGGCTGCATGGCACCCCAGACATTCCTCGGTGACTCCGCTCACCCGCACTTCCTCGGCATGCCCCGAGGGGGGCATCGCCAGAAGAACCCAGCCGATGAGCACCCACAATAACCCTCTCATTCGTTGATGCTCCGTTTCTTAAGCTGTTAGCTGTTAGCTGTTAGCTTGCCTCAACTGGGGCCCTCTGGCGGTTGGGCGACACCGCGCGCGCGCGCCTCGCGGGCGACCTTGCGCTCATAGGCCGTTTCGATCTTGTCGAGCAGCTCCTCGAGGGGACAAGGCTTCAGCAGATACTCGTAGCCGCCCAGCCGCATGATATCCACGGCCACGTCCACCGAGGCATGGCCGGTCAGGATGATGACCTCAAGATTGGGATGCGTCTTCTTGATGGCCGCCAGAGCCTCCACGCCGCTCATCTCGGGCATTTTGACGTCCAGAAGGATCACATCGTAGCCGTCCGAATCCAGTTCCTGCAGCGCCTCCCGGCCACTCCCGACCGTTCTGACCTCAAGCCCCCTGGCGCCGAGAAGCTTGCCGAGGGTAACCCTGAAGCGTTCTTCATCATCCACAACCAGGACCTTGGGCTTAGCCGCCATGATCATGACTCTCCCTTTGATTTGCCGGAGGAAGGTGGACCGTGAAGGTCGTTCCCCTACCCTCCTCGCTCTCCAACGAAATGCGCCCCCCAAGCCGATCCATGATCCCATGGCAGATGGAAAGCCCCAGGCCGGTCCCTTTTCCGGGAGGCTTGGTGGTGAAGAAGGGATCGAACACCTTGTCCCGATACTCCTTCGGTATCCCGCATCCGGTATCGCTCACCTGAATCCCCACTCCCCCGTCCCCCTCCGCAAGGGTTAGGATGGCGACGGTGCCGTCTTTCTGGATGGCATGGGTCGCATTGTTCAGGATGTTGAGCACCACCTGCCGCACCAGGGGAGCATCGGTGTACACCGGCGGCAGCCCATCGGAGTAATGCCGCTCGAGCCGTATGTTGTTCAGGGAGGCCTCCCGCTCCACCAGGCGTGCCATGTCCTCGACGAGCCGGTTGATGTCCACGGACTGAATCAGGGGCTCCTTCTTCCTGGCAAAATCCAGCAGCTTGTGCGTGATCTCCCGACAGCGCTCCACCTGGCGCCCGATCTCCTGGAGCGAGTCCTTGAGCTCACCCTCGGAGGGTCCCAACCCTCCCTCCGCCTCCCCGAGGAGATGACGGATCCATTCCACTTCCTGCCCCATGATGGCCAGGGGATTGTTGATTTCGTGGGCAATTCCCGAAGAAAGCTCCCCGATGGAGGCGAGCTTCTGGGATTGGATCAGCTGTTGATCCAGGAAGCAATGCTGTTCAGCGGCCCGACGGATTTCATCCTGGAGGCGTCTCACGGAAAGCATCGCCCACACGCCCCCCCCTGCGAGCACCAGCGAAATCAGGAACCCCTGTCCCCCAACCCAAAGGGCGACGGCACTCCCGATCATCACCCAGCAGGGAAGGTAGTCCAGCCAGAGCCAGTGACTTCGACCAGGCACGTCCATCGTTGGAAACCATTCATCTGTTGAGGAAACGCCGCACCGGAACCGTTGGAACGCCAGGAACCCGCTCAAAAACCGTCGAAAGTCTCAGATCGTCATTGCGGAGAAAGTGGAAATCCAGGTTCTGCAAAGGATTCCGGACCTTCGCGCCTGCCTTGGCCAACGATCCAGGTTCGCCGGGCTGAGGGCCTTTCCGGACTTCCCGGACTCCCTCCGACAAAACGCCCCGTTCATTTCAGAACATCCGCTTCTTTGACCTTCTCCTCGTGGAGCTTTTTGCGCTCAAAGGCCTGCCGGACCTTCTCCAGGATGTCCTCGAGCTCGGCGGGCTTCATCACATAATCGAAAGCCCCCAGCTGCATGCCCTGCATCCCTGATTCCACCGAAGCGTGCCCGGTCAGAAGGATGACCTCCATCAGGGGGCGCTTTCGCTTCATCTCCCGCAGCGTCTCGAGGCCATCCATACCCGGCATGCGGATGTCCAGGATGACCACGTCGAAATGCTCCTGCTCCAGCAGCTGCATGGCTTCCACACCGCTGGAGACGCCCGAGGCATCGACCTTGCGCCGTTTGAGCCGCTTCACGAGAGTTTCCAGGAAATCCGGCTCGTCGTCAACCACCAGTACCCTGAACGCCTCCATCATACTTCCTCACCGCCGGCCCAGGAGCGCCCAGGCAAAAGCGCTTCCATGTCCGACCTTCGAGAATTTCCAGCCTCTGACCCCGCCGCTCCATCACCCATACGGATCCATCAAACCGAATAGCTCTCCTTGACGGGCAGGTAGATCGTGAAGGCCGTCCCCTGCCCGATCTCGCTGGCAACCATGATCCGGCCCCCGAGCTTCTCCATGATGGTGTAGCTGATGGAGAGCCCCAGACCGGTTCCCGACCCCACTTCCTTGGTCGTGAAAAACGGGTCAAAAATCCTGGTGAGCACTTCGTTGGGAATGCCGGGACCATTATCCTGAATGATAACCACAAGCTCTTTCTCACGGGCACGGTGCTGCGTGGTGATGAAAATGGCGCCGTTCTTGCCCACGGCATCGATGGCATTGTTCAGGATATTCAGAAAGACCTGCTGCAGCTGAGATGAATCGCTCGTGGTCTGGGGCAGGTCTTTGCAGTAGTCCGTGTTGATGGTGATGCTCCGATAATGAGCCTCGTTGCGCAGGAAATCGACGGTCTCGTCGAGAACCTTGTTCACGTCCACCTTTTCCTGCACGGGCTCCATGCGGCGGGCAAACCCCAGCAGACGATGGGTGACCTTCTTGGCTCGGTCCACATGATAGTCGATCTTGCGGACTGCATCTTCGAACTCCGTGAAGTTCTCGCTGCCCCGAATGTCCTCCTCGCTGAGCAGGTCCCGGATCCAGCCCACCTTCTCCTTGATCACGGCCAGCGGGTTGTTCACCTCGTGGGCAATCCCGGCAGCCAGCTTGCCCAGGGCCGCCATTTTGGTCGACTGCATCAGACTGGCGTCCAGTGAAGCCTTCTCACGGTCTGATTGGACGAGCTGGCCAATCATCAACCGCGTCACGAATACCGTTCCCACCGCGATGAGAAGCACGCCACCCACGCCAAGCCCCATAACCAGGAGCCTCGCGTGCGCGAGTGGGAGCAATTCCTCCCTCGGGTCCTCCTTGAGCACCAGCATCCATTCTTTGTTCCTCAGCCATGTCGAGGCATAAAGGGATCGCTCTCCCTCCACGACCATCTCTTCCACCCGAGTCCCGGCGAATCTAGAAAAACCGGGATAGCTCCATCGGGTGAGCAGTCCCTCTCCGAACCGGGGGGGAGTCTGCAGGATTCCCTCCTTGTTGACCACGAAGGCATCCCCTCTCTTTCCCAATTGAGCGGCCTTGACCATGCCGTCGAAGATTTCCGTGTCGATGGTGGCCCTCAAGATCCAGGTCTGATTGTCCTGGCGACGCATGATGGCGATGATGAGGTGGGGGAACTTGCGGAATCCGGTGAACACATCGCTCACGTAGACCCCGCGCAGCAGGACTTCCTGGAACCAGCTCTCGTTGCTGTAGTTGATCCCCTTGAGCTCATAAGGACCCACATAAGCCACATGGAGTCCGCTGCGGTCGATGATCCCAAGATCCACAAAGGACCGCGAGCGGCTCTGCATGAGCGTGAAGACGCTGTTCAGATAAGCCTCGTCACCGAGTTGCTCGAATAAATGGGTATAGGCCAGGGTGTTCAGTTGCGAGATGCGTTCATCCAGGAAGAGATCGATGGCGTTGCGACGGTTCTCGGCCAGCGTCCGCAGATTCTCCATGGTCTTGGCCGTGTAGGAGACGCTGAACTGATGATACATGCTGATGCCCAGGGCCACGAGCGGAACCAGAGAAAAGGAGAGGGTCGTCGCGATGATCTTCCAGTATAGCTTCCCGTATGCCTTGTCTTCCATTCGTGTCACCTGCTCCAGCCTTCCGCGTCGGGCTCGAGTATTCCAGGAACCTGAAGTCTTGAGAACAAGAGGCTGATGGTGCAATCAGCGCAACGGCTACAATCGGATTCCCTTCTGCCCGAAATCGTCGAATGAGCATTTCACGCCAAGGATTCGAAATAATGATTTTAGAGAAGCTTCGAAGGGCAGTCAAAGGAAAACCTGCGATCAGGTCAGGGAAGATCACCGCATTCGCGCGAAGCCTCCGCAACCAGGTCCAGCTGGCAGGGGGCTGCTTGAACAAATCCATTGACGATCTGGAGATCGTCCAGCGCCTCGAGGGCAGCCTCGTATTCCGCTCCGGTGATCTTCCGGTCCAGGGGGGGAAGCCCGTGAGCCTTGTGAGCCGGGAAATACTGGCTCATGAGGCTCACCCAGACGGATCTCCCCAGTTCACGCGCCAGGAAGGCAAGGCAATCCCTGGTCCCCGAGAGATCCTCCGGCAGCACCATGTGTCGCACCAGCATCCCCCTGTAGGCAATCCCCCGCTCATCCGTCTGCAGCGGGCCCACCTGCCGCCACATTTCCACGAGTGCCCGGCGGTTGCAGTGAACATAGTCCCGACGTCCCGAGCAGAAGTGTGCGGCCTCGGGAACCGAATACTTGATGTCGGGAAGGTAGACCTCCACGATCCCCTCCAGCAGCCGCAGCGTTTCGAGGGTTTCGTAGCCGCTGGTGTTGTAGACGACAGGAAGGCGCAGTCCCAGTGGGACTGCGATGAGGAGGGCGCGCACCACAAACGGCATCTGATGGGTCGCCGTCACCAGGTTGAGGTTGTGCACGCCGCGACGCTGAAGCCCCAGCATTTCCCCGGCCAGACCGTCCGGCGAGAGCTCCCTGCCCACCCCGAGCTGGCTGATGGGGTAGTTCTGGCAGAACACGCAGTTCATGGTGCAGCCCGAGAAAAAGATCGTTCCTGATCCCCGTGCCCCGGAAAGAGGCGGTTCCTCCCACGGGTGGAGGCTGGCGGCTGCAACCACGGGATGCATCCCCGATCCGCAGGCCCCCTTTTGGCCTGCCGTGCGATCCACCCTGCACTGCCGCGGGCACAGCCTGCAGGATGCGAGCATCTCCTCGAGCTGCCGCGCACGCTCGGCGAGCTCGCCGGATTCGTACAGGGCGACATATCCGGGAACGCGCTCTTCGGCCATCACGTCGCTCCCCGTGAATCCGGTTCCCGCATCACCCGCGACCGCTCCAGCCGGTTCCATCCCAGACCCCCATGACCCGACCGGAGCTCCGCACGTCGTATCCGCCCATCTTCTGAACCATGGAGCGGAAGGAGTCCGAAACGACGATGTCCAGGACAAGGCGGATCTTGGGATCCTCCCAGCTCGATTCCGGCACGATGAGATCGTAGCGTTCCTCCGCAACGGGGATGAAATCGAGCCCCAGCGCACGTGCCGCAGCAAAAATGGCCATGCCGCAGTCGGCGCGGCCGCTCAGCACGTTCACGGCCACGGACATGTGCGTGTACTCCTCCTGGTCGTACCCTTTGATGGCTTCGGCCGTCAGTCCCTGACGATCCAGGAAGTAGTCGAGTAGGATCCGCGTTCCCGCCCCGGCCTGCCGGTTCACGAACCTGATCTCGGGGCGGGCCAGATCTTCAATGCCTTGAATCTGGAGAGGATTTCCCGGTTTGACCAGAAGCCCCTGCTGCCGCCTGGCCAGCTGCACCACGCGCACCGGAATGGTTTTGAGATAACGCTCGATGTAGGCAAAATTGTATTCGCCGGTGTCCGTCTCCAGGAGATGGGAGCCGGCCAGGTGCGTCTGCCCCCGGCGCACGGCCATGAGCCCTCCCAGGCTGCCGACATTGCTCGATGAGAGGTGAACGCGCGAATCCCTGCGTTTGAGCTCGTTGGCCAGGACGTCGATGGTGTTGTCATGGCTTCCGATCATGACGAGGGTGTGCTCCAGCTGCTCCTCCGAACGCAGGAGCCTGACACGGACCTTTTCATCCACGTCGACCCCTTCGAGCTCCTGGGGAATCTGCAGCAGGCCGTCGGCGCGCGTCAACGATGTGATGACGCCGGCGCCCCTCTGAAGCGGCATGGCCACCAGCCGCCCCTGAACGCGGCCAAGTATCACCCGGACAAACTCCTCCAACCCGAGCCGCGACGGCAACTTGCGGCCCATCACCGCCTCCACCCCGGGAAATGCCGGCTCAGGCAGCCCTTGAAGCCAGTACAGCAGGGGGCGCACAAACTGCTCGAAAGCCATGATGGCCGACACCGGGTATCCGGGCACCCCCACCACGGGCTTATCCCCGATGAGTCCCAGGACCGTGGGCTTCCCAGGCATCATGGTGACTCCGTGGACCAGCACCCGCCCCAATTCGCCAATGGCCGCCGCCGTGTAATCCTCGGATCCGGCCGAGGAGCCGGCATTGATCAGGACGACGTCCGCATCGGATGCAGCGGCTTGAGCCAGGAACCCCTTGATGCTTCCGTAGTCGTCGGGAATCGTCTCCCGCAGGAAAGGCTCCCCCTGGCAATCCTCGACCAATCCGGCGAGGACGGTTCCGTTGAATTCGACGATCCGTCCAGGTCCTGCCTCAGCGGCATTCTCGGCCGAGATGAGCTCGGTCCCCGTCGGCTGTATCCACGCCACCGGCCGCCGAAATGCCGTCACTTCCAGCACCCCCGCAGCCAACAGAGCACCCAGGTCCGCCGGCCTCAAGGGGTGATGCTGGGGCAGGAGCAGCTCGCCCGCCACGATGTCCTCACCGACCTTCCGCACGTGCTGCCAGGGAAAGGCAGCCGCCCGTATCTCGATCTGGCTCCCGCTCCCGACCTCCACGTGCTCGATCATGATGACGGAGTCGGTCCCCTCGGGCAGCACATCCCCCGTATCCACGGCAAAGGCGGACTTCCCCACTTCCAATCGCAGCGGGTTGACTTCACTGGCTCCAAAAGTCTCACGGGCCGAAACCGCAAAACCGTCCATGGCCGCCCCATGATAGTGAGGAACCGAACGGCGTGCGAGGATCGGCTTGGCGGTGACTCTCCCCAAGGATCGCACGGTGGGGACCAATTGAGCCGCACACCGCAGGCCCCCGGTCTCCTCCCTCCACATCTCCCTCGATTCCTCAAGGGTCTTCATTCTCAAGTAGATATTGCGCCTGGGCATGGACTCCATGTCATTTCTTCCCCTCTATCGCAGCCAGGATCAGATCCCTCCAATGACGGGGGTTCCGGACACTCCAGGTGGCCGTCCGCAGCTGATCGTCGAAGGCTCGATAAGCCACCCGGATCTGCCGCCGCCGCAGAGACGCCTGATCTCCCTCACCCGCCACTTCAACGCTCTCAATGCGGGAGACCGGGACACTCAAGTCCATGTCTCGCTCCGACAGTCGAAAGTACACACAGTCGTCCGTCAGCACCAGAACTCCCAGCCCCCTCCACTGGCCATCCCAGATGCGGTCCACTCCCCGGAAATCCACCCGATCGGAGGAGGCAATGATCTTCACGTCTCTGAATTGACGCTGCACCTGATACATGGCGCCCGTTCGAGCACTTCTTCGTGCCCCGATGACCAGTCCCACCGCAATCGTCATAGCCACAGCCGAGCCCGCCACAACCCAGATCATGCCCTCTGAAATGATCATCGTCCCCTGGTCTTCCCCACCCCCAATTCCGCTGGAGATCTGTGCACAAAACGGAGATCGGGCTGGAAGCCCGATCCATGGCGCAATGAACCTGTACGTTGACCCTGCACGCATTCACCCCGTTCATCGAAACAGCGTTTGAAACCATCCCCGCCGCTTCACCGCACGTCACCAGGCGTCGAGGCGGGACGCTCCTTCAGATTGAGCTGGTGGATGAGATAGGCCTCGATGAACTCATCCAGATCCCCATCCATCACCGCGTCCACATTTCCCTTCTCCATCCCCGTTCGGTGATCCTTGACCAGCCGGTAGGGCTGCATGACATAGGAGCGGATCTGGTTTCCCCAGCCGATGTCGTCGAGATTGTCATGCATCTCCTGCATCTTGTCCTGCTGGGCCTGCTGCTCACGTTCGTACAGCCTGGCCCGGAGGATCTTCATGGCGATGTCCCGGTTCCGATGCTGGGACTTCTCGTTCTGGCACTGCACCACGATTCCCGTCGGCATGTGCGTGATCCGGACGGCGGAGCTCGTCTTGTTCACATGCTGCCCTCCCGCCCCGCTGGCTCGATAGGTGTCGATGCGCAGATCGGCCTGCTTGATGTCCACCTCGATGCGGTCATCCACCTCCGGATACACCAGAACGGCGGCGAAGGATGTGTGCCTTCGTCCACTGGCGTCAAAAGGCGAGATGCGCACCAGCCTGTGAATCCCGGATTCGGACTTGAGCATGCCGTAAGCGTTGACGCCGGAAACCGTGAAGGTCGCGCTCTTGATGCCCGCCTCTTCACCCTCCTGAACATCCGCCATCTCCACCACGAAGCCCTTGCGCTCGCAATATCTCAGCATCATGCGCAGGAGCATCTCCACCCAATCCTGAGCTTCGGTCCCTCCTGCCCCCGCATTGATGCTCACAATGGCGTTCTTGCTGTCGTCTTCATGGCTCAGCATCTGCCGAAGCTCGAGATCCCGAAGGCCTCTCTGCAGACTCCGAGTCTTTTCCAGCACTTCGTCGATGGTCTCTTCGTCGCCCTCCTCGAGGGCCATGTCGAGCAACAGCTCCGTGTCTTCGAGCTCATCCGAGAATGTCTGCCAGGTCTGGATGACGTCCGTCACATCCGAACGCTCCTTGAGCACGTGTCTGCTCTCGTCCGGCTTCTCCCAGAAATCCTGCTTCGACATCAGCTTGTCGAGCTCGCTCAAACGCTGACGTTTGCCCGTGATGTCAAAGATACCCCCCGAGGGTCAGAAAACGTTGGGAAAGATCTTTCAAAGCGGATTTGACTTCGGCTGGATCAATATGCATTGGATTGTCCTCCTTCTCATTCGATCAACACTGTACAGGCTATCGCGTTGCGGCATGACGACGGGTCCCTGTTGCCCCCGCTCCACTCACAAGCTCTGCCAAAACGGCACAGAACAATGCTCCCGCCACACAAAGCCAGGCGAAGACATCGCCCCGCCGACCATAAAAGGTTTCGATGGGACCGCTGCGCACGGCACACACCAACTGCCCGGCCTCGTCAAGGGGAACCCGACCACATTCCCTTCCGGTGCTGTCAAAAATCGCGCTCACTCCCGTATTCGCCGCCCGCAGCACAGGGACCCGAAACTCGATGGCGCGCCAACGGGCCATCTCCAGGTGCTGATAGGGCGCACTGGTCGGGCCATACCAGGCGTCGTTGGTGATGATCACCAGTGCCGTTGCCCCTTTTCGAACCGTCTCCCGAGCCAAAGCAGGAAAGATCCCCTCGTAGCAGATGAGGACCCCCAGTTTCCTGTCTCCCCAGACAATGGGCGAGGAGTCGCTCCCGGGAACGAAATCCCCCGCGGCCTGAACGAGGCGCCTCACGAAGAAGAGCAGCTTCTGCAGCGGCACGTACTCCCCGAAGGGAACCAGGTGGCGCTTGGCATAAGCTCCGAGACTCACTCCCTGAGCATCCACCAGGTAGGCGCGGTTCTGGAGGCGAGCCTCCCCGTCCTCCCGAGTGATGGCCGGACTCCCGAACAACGTTGGCCGCCCGATCTCCGTCAGCAGCCCATTGAGCTGTGCGGTCAGCGTTGGCTCACGATCGTAGAAAAAAGGAGCGGAGGTCTCCGGCCACACGATCAGATCCGGCGGGGGATTGTGAGCTGCCGCCTTCAACGAGAGCTCCCGGTATCGCCGCAGGGTCTCCTGCTGGAACGCCGGATCCCACTTGACGCTCTGATCGACGTTGCCCTGAACCACGGCCGCCACCCAGGATTCGAACCCGTCCTGGAGCTCACGGACTTGATCGAGGCGCCAGACGCCATAGGACAGGCTTCCCGCAATGCACAACGCCAACACGGCCATACCCGCACGGGAAGGCCGCCGCGCGAAGACACTCATGACCACGGTGTTGGCGAGCACCACCAGCCAGCTGATCCCGTACACCCCGGTCACGTCGGCGACCTGCACGAGGGTCGAAAACCGGGTCTGCGTATACCCGAGGTTTGCCCATGGGAACCCGGTCAGGGCGTGCGCCCGCACCCATTCGAGGGTCACCCAGGCCGCGGGCAGCCCCAAAACCCACAGGGCGGACTGCCGCTCCCATCTCCGGGCCACCCACGCAAACACCGCAGGATACAGCGCAAGATAACCGCAGAGCAGCACCAGGACCGCAATGGCCAGGGGCAAAGGCAGTCCGCCATAGTAGAAAATCACATGGCGAATCCAGTAGAGCGTTGTCAGGAAATGGACCATCCCGCACAGGTATCCCCACCCGAACGCCTCTCTTGGGGTCTTTCCCCGGATCGCAACGAAAAGCGGCACCAATGCGCACCAGGCAAGAGGGTACAGATCCCACTTGGGAAGCCCCGCCGTGAGCAGGAGGCCGCTCAAAATGCAGCAGAAAGCCGTGAAACCGTTTCCCGCCATCACCGATCTCAAATCATCGCACTCCAGAGAACAGCACTGCTCTGAAAAGTTTCAGGTTTCAGGTTTCAAGTCTCAAGTTGAAGGAACCTCCCAGCGATCGACCTCTTCAGTGTTCAGGGTGGCCCTGAGGGTCATGTGGCTCTGTTCCAATAAGTTCCGTGTTTCGAGCTGAGAACCGACACCATCGCCGGCATCCTATCCAGATAAGGGTTCTGGGGTCAATGGTCTTTCACGCGCCAGGGAATCGAGCCCGTCGCAGCAGTCCCTCATCCTCTCCGGGCCACCGCGAACGATGGAAACGACGATCGCCGAGAGGGGCCTCCAACTTGAAACCCGAAACTTGAAACTTGAAAGGCGCACACAGGGCTTCTCTGGCGGGCAAAATTCGGGGCGATTGGAGCCACCCGAGGAAAGTCTCCCCGGAGGCGGAGTCATGCATGATCCGCATCAGATGCGGCGAGCTCCTCCATGGGTGCGATTCTTCTCACGCGCAGCTTTTCAATCTTCCGGTTGTTGGCGGCTTCCACCACCATCTCGATATTCTGGTAAACCACCTTTTCATCCACACCCGGAACCTTGCCGAGCAGGCTGATGACGAATCCGCCCACGGATTCGAATTTCCCCTCGGGGAATTCCATGTCGAGGTAATCCTCCAGCTCCTCCACATCCAGGCGGGCATCGACCGTCATGGAACCGTCATCGTGCTCGACAATGAGGGTCTCTTCGGCGTCATACTCGTCCACGATCTCGCCGATGATCTCCTCGATGATGTCCTCCAGGGTCAGGATCCCTGCGGTGCCGCCGTATTCATCAATGACGACGGCCATGTGCGACTTGTTCCCCCGAAGGTCTTTCAGCACTTCGCTGATCTTTTTCGTCTCGGGTATGAAGTAAGGCGGTCGGACGATCCCCTCCAGCTCGACATCCGCCCCGCACCCCCAATGTCGAAGCAGATCCTTGGCGTGCAAGGTGCCGACCACGTTGTCGATGCTGTCCACATAGATGGGGATGCGCGAATGCCCGCTCTGTATGATGAGGTCGATGATGTCCGGAATGGTGGTGTCGACACGCGCGCAGACGGTGTCGGTGCGGGGAACCATGATTTCTCGAGCGATGGTATCCCGAAAGGAGAAGATCCCCTGGATCATCTCCCCTTCGTCCTGGGAAATGAGTCCGCGCTGCTCCCCTTCGTCGATCAACTGCTCGATCTCTTTTTCAATGCTCTCGGTATCGTGGATGCGCGCCAATCGTCTGAAGCACATCCTGAGCCAGTTCTGAAATCCTTTGGCGGATTCCTCTTCCAAAGCCCGATCACTCTCTTTATGAGAAATGCAACTAGGGAAATCCAATACCCTTATGTTATGGAAATAAAACACATTTACCAGATAGGAAGCCCCTTGTCCATCAAAATGTAGCCCAGGAGCTTGTAAACGAGACGGGCCGCCAGAAAATCGGGGGCCGGCATGTGGGGAATGGGCAGCAGCTCCATGACGTCGAATCCAACCACATGACGTGCGCGGGCAACCCGGCGCAGGAGTCTCAGCACTTCATACCAGCCGAGGCCACCCGGTTCGGGGGTGCCCACAGCGGGCATGATGGAAGGATCGAGAACGTCCAGGTCGATGCTGACATAGACCTCGGGGCCAAGCCGCTCGACAATCCCATCCCACAACGCGGGGTCGCGCCAAAGCTCGTGGCCCCAGAAACAGGGAATGGACCTCTCCCGGATGGTGTCCCTCTCTTCACGCGTCAGAGAACGGATGCCCACCTGGACCAGAGAGGCCATCCGACTCACATGATGCATGACGCAGGCATTGCTGAACGGACTCTCCTGGTATTCGGCCTTCAGGTCCGCATGGGCATCGAGATGGAGCACCGTCAGGGCGGGGATGCGCTCGGCCAGGGCTTCGATAGCCCCCAGGGACAGAAGATGCTCCCCTCCCAGCAGAACCGGCAGCTTGCCTTCATCGATCACCAGACCGACGGCCTCCCGGACCCTGGTCACCATGTCCCGGGGCGACGACACGATGACGGGCAGCTCCTCAATCGTCGCAATTCCCGCCTCCCAGACGTCCGCCCCCGTCTCTTCATCGAAGGGCTCCAGCTCCCTGGAAGCCGCCAGAATGGCCCGGGGCCCTTCCCGTGTGCCGGCACGGTAGGTGGTCGTCCCATCGTACGGGGCCGGGATCACAACCGCCCGTGAAGCTTCGTAGGACTCCCGGCTCTGAGCCAGACCCAGAAATGAGTGATGGGGTCCCAGGCCCATGGGCGGCCGGAACCCCATCTCTTTGGATGAGCTCATGACAACTCTTTATCGTGAACGCTGCATCAGCATGCGATCCATACGCACAACCTGCGCGGACTCCTGGATGGTGTTCGGAAACTCCTGACCCCGGTCCAGCACACGTTTTTCGTACTTCTGCATCCTGAAATGCTTTCGAACCGTCTCCACAGCGTCATCGGTGTCAAACGGCTTGCAGGAGAACATGTCCAGGCTGAGATACTGCTTGTCTGGGAAAGTATGGACACTGATATGGCTCTCCGCGATGAGCACAAACCCCGACACCCCCCAGTCTTCGGGAACAGCCCCATTGTAGCGGAAAACATAAGGCGGCATGATCTTCGTCATGTTCATCTGATCGGGGTATTCATCGAGAAAATCGTAAATGAACTGGATATCTTCCAGAACCGCGCGATCGCAACCATACCCATCCAACATCAAGTGAACCCCAAACCCGAACTCCGGCTTGCCCATGCCCATGGCAGTCACCTCCCGATAGAACGGAGACCCCTGGAGGCCTCCCACGATTCTCACCGCTTGTCAAACCGCCCGAATCCAGGAGATGGCACCGCAGAAACCATCGGCAATGGAGGGCTCACGACTCTCCCGGCCGCAGATTTCCCAGTTGATTCGCTTCCTTCGCAGGGGGCGGAATTCCCAGTAAACTCATTTCACACCAAAGCGTGTGAAGGTTTGCAGACGAAATCAATCCGCCCCGGAGCTCTGCATCCGGCGGACTCTCCAGACCCGGAAGCTCCCGATCCCAAGGCGGGGCAAAATGACAAAATCCTTAAAATTCTCCGGCGGTTAGACAAACACAGCCAGCATCCCGCCAGAGTGTGCCCTATATAAAGGACGCACCCTCTAGAGTCAAGAAAAAATCATTATGGTAATCGAATGGGGGATAATGAAAGACAAGTCTCTGAAATAACGCAAATTCTGACCAAGCGGGCTCCCGGCTCACCACCTCAGGTGTACGATTCCTCGTCGAAATGGATGCAGTTGCCGTTCATGGCCCCTTTGGCATGGTACAGGGCTGCGTCCGACCGCCGGATCATGTTGTCAATGTCTTGGGCGGGCTCCCCGCCCCGCTTTAGATATCGAGCAATCCCAATGGAGATGCTGGTCGGCTCGAGCCGCATGCTTTCGTATTTCTGCCGGATGCGCTCGGCCACCTTTTCCGCATTGGCCTGCTGCAGATGCGGCAGCAGAACCGTGAATTCATCTCCGCCGAATCGGAACGCCGTGTCCACCCCGGCCCGTATGGACGACTTCAGGATGTCAGCCAGCTTCACCAGCAGCTCGTCGCCGGCAGGATGCCCCATTTGATCATTGTAATCCTTGAATCGATCCACATCGCAGAAGAACATGAACAGAGGATGCTCATAGCGCTCCGCCCTGATAACCTCCTTGCGGATCACTTTCTCGAAAAACCGCCGGTTGTAGAGCCCCGTGAGCGGGTCCCGGACAGCCAGGTGCTCGAGCTCCTGCCGAAGATACCGCTCCCGCAGGAGCCGATTGAGCTTGGCTTCCAGCTCGTTCAGCGTGAAGGGCTTGGTGATGAAATCCGCCGCCCCCGCCGCCACAACGTCTGTATATCTGTACTTCATGGTGTGCCCGGTAATGGCGATGATGTCCGTTCCATTCCGGTGGGCCGTGATGTGCTTGATCAGGTCCATGCCGTCCATGCGGGGCATGTCCATATCCGTGATGACAATGGCAAAAGGCAGCTTGTCCATCTGCCCCATGGCTTCCTGACCATCTGCGGCAGTGAAGACATTATGCCCCATAAAGGTCAAGGCCTCGGCCAAAAGGTCGCAGACCTGCTCTTCATCATCCACCACCAGAATGTTCTGGCATGCAATTTTCGGCCAGTTTTCTTCGCGAGCCATATTCCAATCTTCTCTCTGCCAACACCATTAGACGTTCGTTAATCTAATGCAAACCAGACCTTTTGACAAATGTCTTTTTGATTGCATTTGCTTCGGCTCTCCGCCTATCATTTTTGCTTGTCGAATCAGGAGGAATGGATGCAGCACATCACGATCATCTACAAGCGAAGCCGGAGCGAGGCTACTCAGCTGGCCTACGAGTTGAAGGACTGGTTTGAGAAACGCAAAATCCGGGTGACCTGCCAACAAAACATTGATGATTCGGGAGCCGGGATCCGCTGCACGACCAGGCAGCTGGAGATTCCCGTCGACTCCGACTTTGTGGTGGTGCTCGGAGGGGACGGAACCTTTCTGAGCGTCGCCCGTTTCTTGGAGAATCGCACCACAAGCGTGATCGGTGTCAACCTCGGAGGTTTGGGCTTCCTCACAGAAATCAGCCGGGAAAGCTGCCATGGTGAGCTGCAGCAGGTCCTGGAAGGCAGGTACGAAATCGAAGAGCGCATGCGTCTGCTGGTTTCAGTTCAGAGACAGGGGCGCGAGATCTTTCGCCAATCCGTCCTGAATGACGCCGTCATCAACAAGGGGGCTCTGGCCCGCATCGTGGACCTGAAGACCAAGATCGACAACCGCTACCTCACCCACTACCGGGCAGACGGTCTGATTGTTGCCACACCCACAGGATCCACGGCCTACAATCTTTCAGCGGGCGGCCCCATCGTCTACCCGACAGCCCTGGCCATCATTCTGACCCCCATCTGCCCATTCACCTTGACCAACCGCCCCATCATCCTTCCGGCCACAGCCACCGTGGAGGTGGAGATGCCGGACTCCATCCGCGATATCGTCCTGACCTGCGACGGCCAGGTGGGCTGCGAGCTCGCAGCCTTCGATCGCATCGAGATCACGACGGCCACTCCGCCCCTTCGCCTCATCAAGACTCCCTCCGTCGATTATCTCGAAATCCTAAGAACCAAGCTGAAATGGGGGCAGAACTGATCTCACAGCCCGCGGAGCCACTCGGGTTTGAGGCTGGTTTTGCCCGCAAGGGCCCGGTCGATCTGCTCCAGGGCCTTGTCACGATTCGCGGGCATTTTGACTTTGATGGGAAGATAGTTGGAGGCGTGGTTGGCCAGGAAGAGACCTCGCGTCATCTCCGTATGAGCGAGCATCTCGCGGAGCTCCCGCAAGAGCTCCAGGGGCTCGAGCACCTCGAATTCGCCGGCCCGGACCTTTTGTCCGATCTCCGTATTGGGCAGCACCATCAGGCTCAGGACTCCCACGTAGTTCGGATCCATGGCCGAGAGCACCTGCCCCGTGGCGCGCGCGTGATCGAGGGAACGCTCCCGCCCGGCAATTCCAAGCAGGGCTGTGACCGAAAGCTTGATCCCGGCAGAGCGGATCCTCCGGGCGGCTTCGATCATCCTCTCCGGGGACACCCCTTTTCTGATGTCCCGCAGCACCTGGACATCTCCGCTCTCCAAGCCCAGATAAACAATGCCCAGCCCCAACCCTTTCAGCTCCTCCAATTGCTCAGGAGACTTCCTCAGGATGCTCTTGGCGTTGCCGTAAAGCCCAACCCGCTGAATCCAGGGCATTTCCTCCCGAATTCGCTTGAATATCCAAACAAGCTTCTCCTGAGGGATGATGAGGGCGTCGCCATCGGCCAGAAAAACCCGCCGCAGAAAGGACAAATTCCTGGCCGCATAAAGGATGTCCTGATCGATGACGGATTCGTCCTTGATGCGGAAGCGCTCCCCTTTGTAGGTCCCGCAAAAGGTGCATTTGTTGTGGGAGCACCCGACGGTGACCTGCAGGATGACACTGTCCGCCTCGCTGGGTGGTCTGATGATGTTCCCTTCGTAGTGCATTCCGTCCATGACGTGGCCGTTCCTCCCGAAATCCCCAATGGCGTGAGAGAATGATCCCTTCACGGCGGTGGATTCTAGCTTTCCAAAAACAATTGACGACTCCATACACCCGGCATCGAAGCGGGGCCGATCGGGAAAACCCCGGGTTGTCTTCCATCGCGTGAGCGAGTATCTAGTGACTACCTCAGAACTGCCCGGAGTCCAACCCCCGACGAGAGGTAGTTCTGACCTAAATTGAGCGATTAGCTCTTAGCTGTTAGGTATTAGCTCAACAATTTTAATAGGTTATCTCACCATTCATCCGGACTTGGTGAGTGAGAATCTATGAGGCACAACTTACTGAAGTCTTTGGCTAAAAGCTAATCGCTAACGGCTAACCGCTCAGATTAGTTCTGAGATGGTCACTGAGCCATCTGAGAAGCGCATCCGCTCGGGGGAGCGGATCATCGCGGCTGAAACCATCTCTTGCGGCCGACTTCGGCGCAAACACGGAAGAGAGCTCGCATTCGCCCATGAAATCCAACACCGCTGTCCTGCCCGAAAAAGCCAAATGCGTGCGATGCAAAGGGCGGGCAACCATCCCGATGCCTTCACACAACGCCAACTTCTGCCCGGATTGTTTCGTATCCTTCTTCGAGACCGCCGTCCGGCGCGGCCTGGAAAAATTCCCGATTTCTCCCTCCACGCCCCTGCTTGTGGCCGTCTCCGGCGGCAAGGACTCCCTGGCGGCGTGGAACGTCCTGCATGATCTGGGCTACCCTACCCGAGGCCTTCACATTCGGCTCGGAATCGAAAGCTTTTCCGAGGCATCGACCGAAGCCGTTGATGATTTCGCTCGGACTCGATCGCTCCCCTGGGTCGAGTATTCCGTCCAGGAGCTTTTTGGCCACTCCATTCCCGAGATCCACAAGCGCATGCGACGCAAAATCTGCTCCGTCTGCGGCATGCTCAAACGCCAGCTCCTGAATCGCCTCACGATCCGGGAAGGGTTTCAGACGCTGGTCGTCGGGCACAACCTGGATGACGAGGCAGGGCGACTTCTCGGCAACATCGTTCGGAATCGCCACCAGTATCTCGACAAGCACTCCCCTTATCTGCCCTCCACACATCCCCGGTTCGCCGCCAAATGCAAACCTCTCTATCGCGTCGAAGCCAGGGAGATCCGCATTTACTGCGCCATCAAAGGGATTCGGCCAGTGGATCAGAGCTGCCCCCTCTCCCGCGGCGCCACCAGCCACAGCTTCAAGGAGGCCCTCCATTTCCTGGAAGAGAGGATGCCAGGCACCAAACGTGATTTCCTCTTCACCTTTCTGGCCCGTCAGAAGCCGGACTTAAAGCCCCGCGACTTTCACGACTGCAGGGAGTGCGGGGAGCCGGCTTTCGGTGAGCTGTGCAGCGTCTGCAACCTCAGGTCGCTGCTCCGTGAGAAGGATCAGCCACATCCCGGCGACGGCGGTCCGGACTCCTCGTAGGCCGATTCACCACTCCCGCTCCCTTCCCCCTGTTCTGCCAGCGCCAGCTTCAGAGCTTCTCCGATGGACTGCATCTCATGGAAGACCATGCCTCGGCGGAGGTGCTCGGCAATGTCCACGAGATCCTTCACGTTGGCCTGCGGGATGAGCACCTCGCAGAGTCCGGCTCTTCTGGCCGCAAGCATCTTTTCCTTGATCCCACCCACAGGGAGGATGTCTCCCCGGAGTGTGATTTCCCCGGTCATGGCCATGTTGCGCCTCGCCGGACGTCCGCTCATGAGCGACGCCAGAGCCACGATGAGGGGAACGCCAGCCGACGGACCGTCCTTGGGAATGGCACCTGCCGGAACGTGCACGTGAATGTCGGCCTTTCCGAACTCCTCATCCTTGATGGCCAGCTCCCCGGCATGAGCCCGCAGATACGTCAGGGCAGCCGTGGCGGACTCCTTCATGACATCCCCCAGCTGACCCGTCAGAATCAACCGTCCACTCCCCGGGGTTCGGAGCGTCTCGATGAAGATGAGCTCGCCTCCGGTGGGCGTCCAGGCGAGTCCCGTGGCAATCCCTGCACCCCATGAGCGCGTCATGGCCTCCGGCAGAAACCGAACAGGGCCAAGGATCTCGTGAACACTCCGCGGCTCCACCCGCGCCCCTCCCTCCGGCCCCTTGCCTTCCGCCACATCCTTGGCGACATGTCGACAAACGGCCGCGATGCTCCGGTTCAGGTTGCGCACCCCCGCCTCCCGCGTGTACGACCGGATGAGCTCCAGAATGGCCTCGTCCGAAAAAGCCACATGCTCTTCCGTGAGCCCATGGTTCTCCACCTGCTGCTTCACCAGGTACCTTCGGGCGATCTCGAGCTTTTCTTCCTCCGTGTAACCGGGAATCTCGATCACCTCCATCCGGTCCTTGAGGGCGGGAGGGATGGGATCCATCATATTGGCCGTGGCGACGAACATCACCTTGGACAAATCGAACGGCACTCCCAGGTAATGGTCGGAGAAAGTGGAATTCTGCTCGGGGTCCAGAACCTCCAGCAGGGCAGCCGAAGGATCGCCGCGAAAGTCCATCCCCAGTTTATCCAGCTCGTCCAGCATGAAGACCGGGTTGTTGCACCCGAGGCGCCTCAGCCCCTGGATGATCCGCCCCGGAAGAGAGCCGACATAGGTGCGCCTGTGGCCGCGTATTTCCGCTTCATCGCGCATGCCGCCGAGGGAAATCCGTATGAATTTGCGCCCGAGACTCCTGGCGATGGACTGCCCCAGGGACGTCTTGCCGACCCCCGGGGGGCCCACAAAGCAAAGGATCGGGCCCTTCATTTCCTTTTTCAGCTGCAGAACCGCCAGGTACTCCAGAATGCGCCGCTTCACCTTCTCCAGGTCGAAATGATCCTCGTCCAGGATCTCGCTGGCTGCACGGACGTCCAGGTTGTCGGGGGTCGAAATGGACCAGGGAACCTCGAGGAGCCAGTCCAGGTAGTTTCTCGATACCGTGTACTCCGCCGAGGCCGGAGGGATTCTCTCCAGCCGCTCGAGCTCCTTCTCGGCGGCCTTCCGTGCCTCCTGGGGCATATCGATTTGGTCCAGCCGGTCCATCAGCTCCTGGACCTCGGAGGAACCATCCCCGCCCTCCCCGAGCTCGCGCTTGATGGCTTGCAGCTGTTCGCGCAGGAAGTACTCGCGCTGGCGCTTGTCCATGAGGGATTTGATGCGCTCCTGGATCTGCTGCCCCAGCTCCAGGCGCTCCAACTGACGCGTGAGATAGTAAGTCACCCTCTCGAGGGCAAGATTCGCATCGGGGATCTCCAGCACCGTCTGGCGCTCGGCCACCGACAGAGCGAGCTGCGCGGCCACCGTGTAGGCGAGTCGGAGCGGAGGCTCCGTGTTCAAGGCCGCGATCACGAGCTCACTGGAGAGCCCCGCAACCTTCACGAATGTATCGAACTGCCTGCGCAAATTCAGTACCATGGCTTCGATTTCGGGACTGGCGGACATGTCCTCGTCAACCGTATCGAACCTGGCTTCCCAGCCCTCACTCCGATGCACGGTCTCCCTGATCCTCACGCGGTCTATTCCCCGAGCCAGCACCTGGTAGGATTCGTCCAGCTGGCGCGTTACCCTGATGATGCTCGCCATGGTGCCGATATCGAACGCATCCGAGGGGCTGGGCTCCTGCACCCGGCTGTCCCGTTGAGCCAACAGGATCAGGTAAGCCTCGCTCTTGGACACCCGATCGATGACTTTCTGCCCGCTCTCCCGGTCCACAATGAAAGAAGAAACCATGCCGGGATAGAGAACGGTCCCGGGCAGCACAAGCACCGGGAGCCATTCGAGAACGCTTTCAGTTTCCATTTGACCCTCCGGGATTTTTTCAGTCATCTTTCGCCCATCCCTCCTCGTGATGATTGCATAGGAATGATCCGCTCACGCCATCCCGGCCATTCACCGTCGCCAGGCCTGACGTCTTACGGTGAATCGTCGCAGGAATCGCAGCTCTCTGCAAGGCCTGAACGCCGTCTTTTCCAGCGATGGGCGTGCGGCTGAGCCGGCAGGTCGGTGGAAAAACCACCTGCTCGATGACAAATCAAGACGGCGGGAGCAAATATAGAATCAAAGCAGTACCTCATGCCCCCTTGGGGCACCTTAAACAATGAAAAGGCTCGCAGCCGGGCTATTATTGAACCTGAGACTTGAAACCTGAAACTTGAAACTTTTCGTAGCAGAGGCTGAAGCTGAGCGGCAAGGTGCGGAGGGAGGATCTTGAGGAGATCCGATCCTCGAAGGTGAGGATCGGCCCCCCGATCCGAAGACCATCATTCCCATTCCCTGGAAGCGGACAAAGGCTGCCCCGCTATTCCTGGATTTCCTCGACAGACTTGACCTCGATCACGTCTCCTTTGGCCGATTCGCGGATGATACCGGTGGCTTCCACCAGCTTGCCGGTCATCTTGGCAACCTCCTGCGTCTTCGGTCCCTTCACCAGGTAGTCTCCATCATCAGCCTCGATGATGACCCCCTGGTCGCTCTTCACCACCATTCCCGCGATGGTCTCCTCCTCGGCCGGAGGGGCAGCTGCCTCCAGGCAGATGGAAAACATGAACGAAGCAGACATCACGACAACAAAGCAAGCAATGAATGCGGCAAACAACGTCTTTTTCAATTCCATGCCCCTTTCACTCCCTTACGCTCATATGACACTTGCATCGGATGGTCCGGCGACTCCTACCGCCGGGGACCTCCCCCAGCCACTTCCAGGGGGTCTTTTTTGGGCAGCATCTGATAACAGAAACGTTTGAAATTGTACAGCATCTGTTGATCGTTTCCAGATCTTTCGGATAACCCGCTCCTCATCCCCCATCAGTGCATCCTTGCAAGCGACCAGGCCTTCGAGACACCCATTCCGCTCACGGGGCGAGCAGGCCCTTTCATGGTGTACGGCCTGCCCGCGCGGCATGGGAGACTGCGACAGCCATTCAAATGTCCGAGCGTTTCGCCAAAAAACCCGCCCGCTGCAGGTACTCGGCGGAAGCCAGCACGATCTCCTCGGGGTTCTGGTCATAAGCATCCAGCTTCACCACCACGTATCCCTCGTAATCCGTTTTCTCGACTCGACGCAGGAAGCCTTGAATGTCCAGGCTGCCCTCACCGAGCTGCACATGCTTGTGCTTTCGGTCAGCCGGGACGTCCTCGATGTGGATGACCCCCACATGCGATTTCAGCGCTTCCCAGGCCTCCAACGGGTCCTCATCGGCGCAGTAGAAATGACCCAGGTTGAAGTCCACCTGCATGAAGGGATCCATATTGAATTCCTTCAGAAATTCCAGCATTTCCCCGCTGCGCTCCAGCAGAAGCTCCGGTTGCGGCTGAATGAAGATTTTGACCCCCAGCTTGCGGGCCAGTGGCAGAACCCGCTGCATGTTCGCCACGAAGAGGCGCCAGGCATCCATCCGGTTCATGGTGGTCGGAATGCGCCCCGCGGCCAGCGTGGAAACGGAGGGAATGCCCATGGCCGCTCCCAAGCGCAAACAATCCAGGGTATACCGCATGCGCGTCTCTCGCTCGCGCCAGTCCTCCTCGAGCCACGAGGGGTGGTCCTGAACCCCCAGGGCCGTCACCGTGCACGCGCTGAGGTTGCACACCTTGAGCTTTCGCTGGGTCAAACATTCGTTCAGCCGGGCGCTCTGGGCCGCCGTGAGATCCCCGGGGAAGGCATGGGGACGATCGGCCAGAAGCTCCACGGCAGTGAATCCGCATTTCGCTATGATTTCAATGGCTTCTGCTATCGGCCGCAGACGAAACAGGGACGTGCTGTAAGCGAATTTCATCAAAGGCTCCTCAAGGTTTCTCGAATCGCTTCACCCGCTGAGGGTGGCTCTCCAGTCCAACACGACACAGCTGTGATCGTAGACACGCACCGGATTGAGATCCAGCTCCCGGATCTCCGGAAAATCAGCCAGCAGCCACGAGACGCGGACCAGCAGGTCCACCAGACCCTCCCGGTGGAGGACCGGCCGGCCCCGAGCCCCCGAAAGCAGCGACGCTCCCTTGAGCTCATCCAGCATCCCGCGAGCCTCCTCCTCACCGAACGGGCCAACCCGGATTGCCGTCTCACCCAATAACTCGACATAAATGCCCCCCGGGCCCGTCACCACCACCGGCCCAAAAGTTCGGTCCTGCCGCCCGCCCACGAACCACTCGAGTCCCGGATCGGCCATGCGCTGCAGGAGCACCTCCGGCCCGATGGCGAGCAGCCTGCGGTAGGCCTCACGGACCGCGCGCTCATCGGTGAGGTCCAGCTCGACGCCCCCCGCATCACTCTTGTGGAGCACCTCGGGCTGCGCCGTCTTCATGACCAGAGGGTATCCGAGCTCTGCGGCTGAAGCGAGGACTTCCCCCTCGTTCGCCGCATGCCGATGACGGACGAGAGGAGCCCCATAAGTCGAGAGGAGTGGGGCGAGCTGACGCGAGTGCAGTGGGCCATTCGCACACTGCTCCAGCAAGGCCCTGGCCTTCTCGGGCATCACCCCCGAAGGTCGTCGGGTGCTGAGAGCGAGGGGGCGGCGGGCGTGAAACCCGCGGTTCCACGCCAGTGCACGGACCGCTTCCCTTGGGTCGGTGAATATGGGAAAGCGGACCGCCCTGCGGTTGACCTCGAGCTCGCTCTGCATGGTGAACACGCAGACGGCCACGGGCTTCCGGCAGCTCCCGATGACGTCGCCGAGCCCCCGGACCAGCCTCCTGGAATCCTCCGCGTCCAGAACCCCCTGATAGTTGTGGATGAAGAGCAGTCCGTCGATGTCCTCCCTCTCGAGGGTCTTCGAGGCGAGCGTCAGGTAGAGGGGCAGATTGAAGAGATCTCCAAGATCCAGGGGATTGTGGGGCTCGATGACCTTGGCCCTCGATTCGGCCCGCACCAGCTCGGCAAAGTCCCTTGGATACGGGGGGAGCTGAAAGCCGTACTCGTCCGCGGCATCCGCCGCCATCACCGCATGTCCCCCCGACCTGGAAATCACGGCCAGCCGCGAGCCCCGCATGGGTGAGAGGGAGAACGCCTTGATCATTTCGACGGCCTCCCTCTGTTCGAGGGCTCGAAACACTCCGGCCTGCTTCAGGGCCGCATCCACCACCCGATCGTCAGAGGAAAGCGAGGCGGTGTGGGATCGGGCGATGACCGCACCGGCCCCCCCCGCGTTGGACTTGTGGACCACGACGGGCTTCGCCGAACGTGACGCGATCTCCATGAACCGGCGGCCATCGGCAATCCCCTCCAGATAGCAGAAGAGGGTGTCCGTCTCATCGTCCTCGCAGAGGTAAGCCACGAGATCGTTTTCGTTCACGTTCAGCTTGTTCCCGACGCTGGCGAATTTGCTGAAGCCCAGGTTTTCGGTGGCGAGTGAATTGATCATGGTCCCACCCACCCCGCCGCTCTGGGAAACCACGGCGACCCTGCCCGGGGGCGACTCCATTCGGAAAGGCATGAAGGGAACGGCCAGACCATTGGCGCGGTTGATGATTCCGATGCAGTTGGGGCCGATCATGCGCATGTCATGATCCCGGAGGATTTCACGAATCTGCACCTCCAGCCCCGCACGCTCCTCGCCGAGCTCCCCGAAGCCCGCCGTCTGGACCACCACTCTCCGGATCGATTTCTGAGCGCACTGTCTCAGCACTTCCGGGACTACACGCGCCGGCACCAGAATCGCAGCCAGATCAAGGGATTCAGGGATTTCCAGAACGCTCGGATAGATCCTGTGGCCCATGAAGGCACCGCCTTTGGGACCAACAGCGTAAATGACCCCCTGGTAACGAAACTCCATCAGATTGTACATGATGGCTCGCCCAAGATTCCCGGGCGAATTGGAAACACCGATGACCACAACACTTCGTGCGTTGAAGAACCGCTCCATTTCCCCTCCTCCGAGATCAGGCTTCCACCGGGTGGCGATCTGCAAATTCCTTCATTACGGTTCTTTAGTCAAACCGAAACCGAGCGTTCGGCTCTTGGGCTTTTCCTGCAGATCACGGCGGCGCAACCACTGGAACTTTTCTGTCCGCAAATGAGAATTTGTTTTGCGTATGCGGGATAAGGCAGTCAGATACCTCCGGCAAAGCCGGAGGCCTGTGAAGCCGTGGACCGCTCAAAGCGGTTGTAGACCATTGGCCACCTAAAGGTGGCAAGCTACTCAAACACACTGAGTTGGTCCGGACGCCTGTCTTCGCTTTCCTGCTTTTTGATGCACTGACGAACAGTCTCCTCGTCTCTGCCTACGGTGGACACGAACTACCCTCTGGCCCAGAAGCTGGAGCCAGTGAAGTTCTTCTTTCTCCCAAGGAAAGTCCTTGCAATGTGGATGGCGCTCTTGCCCTTGATGTAGCCCACCACCTGAGCAACTGAGTACTTCGGTGGGATCGAGATAAGCATGTGGTTTCGTAAACTCCCGCAAATGTCAAACTCTGTGAGTCCCCCGGCAAAGCCGGGGGTTTAACCAAATGAAATTAACAGCAGTTGGGTGAGTCGAGAGCTTGATGAGGCTGCCCATGAGGCAAGCGAGGGGCGAAAAGTGTTGCTTCCAGTTCTGGCTGAAGGTCTTTCGCTCGATGGCCTGCCGCCCCGGATTCGTCGCTTCAAATGTGCTGACTTCAATCGCGATTTTGACATAGCCTATCTGCTACTACTGAAATCAATCCGCGGACATCTCCGTCGAGCGCATGAAGGTCTGGCCTAACGAATGGCAGCGAGATGACTCGATGGGCACCGTGCATGGCCTTCGTTGCGCTATTGACAATATGTAGCCACCTGGCTACTGTAGCCTATGATTGAAATTCGCAAAACCGACATATTTGCTGAGTGGCTCGACGGCCTGCGCGACATCCAAGCCAGAGCGCGCATTCAAGCCAGGATCGAGCGCCTTGCTGCCGGAAACCCTGGCGATGTCGAGCCAGTCGGGGAAGGTGTGTCGGAACTGCGAATCAACTATGGCCCCGGTTACCGGGTGTATTTCAAGAGGCGGGGGCAAGAGCTGATCATCCTGCTGGCTGGCGGTGATAAGAGCACCCAGGCCAAGGACATCAAGGCCGCCTTGCGCCTCGCGCACAACCTTCCGGAGTAGTCGCTATGGCAAAGACCGCTACCACCCGCTATGACGTTGCCGAACACCTCAGAACACCAGAGGAAATGGCCGCCTACCTTGAAGCTTGTCTCGAAGAGGCAAACGGAGATGCAGCATTCATCGCCAAGGCACTCGGCGATATCGCCCGCGCCAAAGGCATGGCGCAGGTCGCGCGAGATGCCGGACTCTCCCGCGAAAGCCTTTACAAGGCGCTCTCCGGCGAGCGCAGTCCCGGCTTCGATACCATCCTCAAGGTCATCCGAGCCTTGGGGCTTAAGCTACATGCCGAAGCCAACCATAGCAGACCAAGTCCCCAACCAGACGCTCAACCGGACAACCAACCACGCGGCTAGTTGATCTCTGCTGTGGAAATCCTTCCTGCGTGGTTGGTTGCCGGTTACCTTGGGCGTTGGGCGGACAACAGGATCGTTGAATGAAGGTTTTCATAAGCTCAACGCACAAGGACCTTGTCGACCACCGGGCGAAAGTGGCCGAGGCAGTTGAGCGCCTAGGGCAGCAGGGAGTTCGCATGGTGGTGTTCGGTGCGCGGCCCAGCGAAGCGACTGAAGCCTCGCTCGATGAAGTCGACGTGTCCGAAGTGTTCGTCGGTATCTATGCCCACCGATACGGCTATGTCCCTTTGGGATCGCAGTCGTCCATCACGAGGATGGAATTTGACCACGCAAGGAAGCTGGGTAAACCGATTCTCTGCTTCGTGGTCGACGACGATCACCCTTGGATCTTTGCACTTTCTGTGGTTGAGGATCTTTTCCGCTCTTTGGCGATACGGCTCGGCGGTTTCATTCTTTATGGGCTTGAGGCGCTCAAGCTCGGCTTCGGCCTTTTCGAGTCGGCTCAGGCAGGCCTTCTTCTGAGTGTTGGCGTAGACGTGGCTCTGGACAATAAACCACTGCTCTTTCCAACTGTGGGTGTTCCCATCTTCCGTTTGAGCGCTCAAAGTCTCGAGGATGGAGAAACCCTGGCCGATCTCCGTCTCCTTTA
>JBFYYO010000021.1:0-32786 GCA_041310025.1 Syntrophobacterales bacterium | reverse complement strand
GCTCACTCGATGATCTGAGCAAACCCGCTGAATGGATTCCCGAAAGCCTTCACCCAATTGCGAATCGCTGTGGAGGAACAGCAGGAGACTGCCCTGGGAAGCGGCAACGCCCCGGTTCAACTGCCTGCCGCGCCCGCGCGGCGAGAAAAAAACCTTCATCGGGTGTCGTCGTTTGCCGGCGATGTCCGCGGGCTCGCACGGTGAATCCAGGCCCTGGACGACGATGACCTCGTCTCCCGCCCAAAGCTCGCCATCCAGGGAATACAGCAGGAAGCTGAGCTCGCTGACGGGTTTCAGTGCAGGGATGATCACGGACAGCGATTCGTCGCTCCCTTTCCTTTGATGGATCGGGGGACTCACAGGAGACCATCTCCTGCCGGTAGACGCGGAAAGGCAGACGTGAGAAGACTGAAAGGACTCGGAAGCATCGACCGACGGGACATCATCAATAAGCCAGGCTCCGGAGGGAGCGCATGATCAAAGTGAACCCCATGGCAAGCATGCCCATGAGTCCCATGCCGCATGAAAACCCGGCCAGCAGAACGGGGGCGTATTGACGCCAGGCCACGCCGTATTTCTTCAGGAAGAGGTATCGCCCGAGGAAGGCTCCGATGATTTCGAGGAAGATGCCGTGGGGCGTGGATTGTCCCAGCCCCCGCGTGACCCCGTAGATCAGCATGATGGGCAGGTTCAAGGCCGCAAGGCCGCAGTACGTCACCACACCGAGCCCCAGCCCCAGGGCCATGTAGTCGACGTTCAATGCCTGAAAGAAGGGAGAGTCGCCTTCCAGGGTCGCGCTCTGGAGCAGCAGCGTGTTCAGGGCCTGGAGATGCCAGAGCTCCTGGGCGTAAGGATACTGCGACGAGGGAATGGGCGCGAGGCGCCAGATGTACTGAGAGAACAGCAGACTCGCCACCAGCACCACGGGCACCACCAGGATTTCGGCCTTGATGATGCTCCGAAAGCTCGTCCCCGTGAGCTCGATTTCGCGCCAGCGCTGCGTGGCTTTCCCATAATTGTGAAAGGGGATGGGGGCATACCAGATGCCGATTCCGACATACCCGAAGAATTTGGAGGCGGCGATGAAGCTCGCCTCTCGAACCATGGGAAGACTCACGAACTGCCCGGCAATGCCTTCCATCCGGGCGGAAATGTAAGAAATCACGGGGGTATAGATGAACCCGTAAGCGATCAGGAAGATCCAGGGAAATCCGGGTACCAGGTAAGAACAGAGCGCGACGTAGGCCAGCGTCGAAACAATGTAGATTCCAATGGCGAGCCAGATGCTGAAATCCCCGCGACCCGGAGGCGGCTTGAAAAGAGCCTGGAAACGCTCCCGGAACGGCCCGAGGTCGCTCTTTCGGAAGCTGCGGAACACATGGACGATCCCCACCACGGCAATGGCCAGGCCCAAACCGATGCCAAAGCTCATGTAGAAATCGAAATTGTTGGCAAAGACCGTGTCCACGGTCCCCATTCCCTTGTGCCACCGGTGCAGAATGCCGTGCTCATGGAGGATCGGGTTGGCAACGAGCGTGATGAGAAAACCGATGCCTCCACCGATCACGGCCCAAAACGGCAGCACCATCCCGATGAAAAGGAGTCCCAGGTCGAGCTGAATGCCCGTCGCCACTGCAGGCAGGAAATCCTCCGTCACGTCGGTCAGCTCGATCCATGGGATGGGAATCAACCTGATGGGCTCCGAGAGCACCACGCCGGAAGCCGCCGGCAGCAAAACGTACAGGGCCCCGAACGCCAGCCCCATCATGCCCCCGATGGAGAACACCCGCCATTTCCACCCCCCCTCTCCTTTCTGGGTGGATTCGGCCAGAGCCATGTTGCCCAATGCGGCCACCGGAGCCATTGGGAAGGGGAGCTTCTCGACGTCGGAGGTCAGACGATAGAGGGCATACCCGAGCCCGAAATGATCCACCGCGGAGATGATCTCAAATCCGACCATGAGCAGGATGGGAACCAGCCAGTCCCGATGCAGAAAGGTTCGGTCGACCAGTGAGTCCGAGCCGGGTTGAGGAGCCACCCATGTGGGGATGTGCTGGGCCAGACCCAGCATCTGAGCCGCTTCGGACTGAACCAGGTACTGGTTCCAGAGGAGGCCCGAAAAAGGCGAAGCCATGGCAGCCCCGGCCATGTAATACAGAACGAAGACCTCCTGCTGGGAAAGCTTCGTGTAAGCGCGCTTCGCGACCTCTGCGAACAGGATGATGGTCACCCAGCGAGCTGCAGGCCCGATTCCCGTTCCGATGACCAGCCCCAGGTACATGGAGCCCGGCATCATCAGAAACCCGATGAAGATCGCTCCGATGACCGATTTCCACCCAAAACCCTCCTCAAACGTCTGAGGTGCTTCAAGAAGATCTCGATATTCCTGGAGCTCTTTATCCTCACGCATATCGGTTTCGTCTCCGTTCCACCATCAAAGCGGCAGCACGCGATAGCTGATCGATGCGAAGAGACCCACCACCAGCCAGACCGTCGCCATCACGATATCCCCGACGACCAGGCCTATGAAGAAAGTCCGCACTTCCTTGTAGAGATTCACCCCGCCGTATCTCAAAACCAGCACGTTGCAGAGCCAGCCGATGAAGAAGCCGAACCAGAGGACCTGCATGGCCGAGCTGTAGGCCGTCAGGTATCCGATGGGGTGCAGCGGCCACCAGATGAATTGGTGATAACCCATGACGAGGATCAGCATGATCGCGGCCCCAATGCCCGCAAAGATCATGCTCCACTCCTTGGGCTCCTCGGGATGGTTGATCAGCTGGGCCACGTTTTCATGGACACGGCGGGTGGTCTCCACAGCCCAGTCATCGGGCAGGGTGGCGATGCCGAACTTGTAGTAAAGGGCCAGCATGGCTACGAAGGAAATGACCAGGCTCAAGCCAATGGACAAGAGGATGGCGCCGAGGAAGCGCCGCCTGGGATCCGTACCGTCGGAGAGCCTCGAAGAGTGAAATACCGACGGCATGAGCGATTCCCGTAGATCCACGAAGGTCATCTTCTGCATGAAAGCAGACATGAAGAGCGTCAGCGGAGCGATGAGCCGCGTGTCCAGAAAGGCCAGGAAACCGTCTGTAGGAGCCAGCGCCAGTGTGAAATAGGGAAGCCCACCCTGGCAGATGAGCCTGGCGGCCACCAGCTGAACCATGAAGCACACCAGAAGGAAGCTCAATGTTGGAAAGAGGCTCAGCCCGACCAACCCACTCCAGAGGATGAGTCCCAGCAGCCCAAAACCAAAGAGAAACAAAGCCGGCCTGGGAGGAAGCAGCCCGTGCATCTCTTCGCCGCTTTCGACCTTCCTGAAAAATGAACGCGCCACCCAGGCAAGATGCTGCCTGGCGAGCCAGACGATGAAGAGGCAGAAAATCAGGAAGGCTCCTACCATCTGCATTTCCTCGACCCGAGACAGGCCAGGACCGAAGGTGGTGCCCAGGGCAGCAGCCGGAAGCCGCCATCCAAGCACCTGGAGCAGGCCCGGGAACAAACCCCCGACAATGAAAAAAGCCCACAGGCTGAAAGAGATCTGCTTGGAGGCGAGAAAGGCAAAACCGATGAACGCAGGATAGATGTAGATTTTGGCCTTGTAGAATCCCGAAAGCAATCCGTCCTTGGGAATGTACGGCTGAGCGAGGATGAGCGTCGGAATCTGGGGGACCTGAGGGAAATAGGTATGCAGACCATTGAAAAGGTGCAACAGGAGGGGAATGCTCAGCCCCAGGATGAAAAACCTTTGCGTGAAGAACCGCAAGAGGGTTCCCTGGTCGGACTCATCGGCCAGCACCTGGGTCACGCGAAGCAGAGGGAAGTTCATCTTCTCATTTTCAATCCATTGGTGGGAAAAAAGCCCCACCATTCCGATGATCACCATGTAGACCAGAGCGATGAAGCACCCCCACCCAAAGAGCGGAAGGACCCAGTCCGCCCAGGTGACTGCGGCGAGGACCTCCCACCAGGTCATGTCCAGCCCGCCATCCAGGCCGTTGTAAAGCGTCCTCACCATTTCGGGGTTTTGGGGAAAGAGGTTTCGAGGAAGGAGGGGCACCAGCGCCCTGCCCGTATCGCCTGCCGTCGTGCCGAACCATTGGGGTGTCGTCAGGTTGATGATGAAGGTCCGCATCAGTCCCGTGAAGGCGATCCCCGAAGCAACGGTCACCATGCTCCAGATGAGGAGCAGCTCGTGTTTGTGGAAACGCCATTTCCTGTTGATCAGCGAAAGGAGCGGGTTCACCACAATCATGAGGACAAGCAGGCACATGAGCGCAATCAGCGGGAAGTGTCCACCTGAGAGAGGGCTGTTGTGGATCCTGACATTGTTGTAGGGGGTGAGTGCGCTGCACAAGACGACAAGGATCACTCCGGTGATCACAGCATGCCACCGCAACCGGGTCTCTCTCATCGCATCTTGTCCTCTGGAGGGCCTGTGCCATTGTGAATCAAAACCAGGGCATGAAACACCAGACTATATCCAATGGGCACGGGAGGATCGTCAAGACAAAACGCTGCAGATTATCTCGATGAAATGAATATCGTGCAGCCAAATGGTTGGTGGCCCGAAAAGGCCCGAAAAAGTATTCCCGGGAGATCGGCTACACCGTCAGGACATCACCGGGCTCAGGCAGATACACCTCGATGTCTTGAACCTGACCAATCACTTCCATGATCTCTCGATGCCTCGCACGCCTCTCCTCCCGCTGGACGTGCACCAGGGCCAGACGAGGAGCACGGGCCCTGCGGGCCAGCTCGATGCACTGAACAACTGTGCCGTGTCCGGGCGTCGGCTCATCCAGCCGAAAGGCTTCATGGATCAGCAGATCACATCCCTCGGCGAGCAGGGCGGTTTCATCGGTTGCGGTGCCGTCGCCGCTGTAGAAGACAGACCGTTTCCCATCTCCGATACGGACGGCAAGATTAGCCTGTCCGTGGCCTCCCGCCGCCGCCTTCCACAGATGCCCCGCCACTGAGAGCTCCTCTCCGGCCACGGCCGTACGGAAATCCAGGGGGTAAGTCAATTTCGGCAGGAAATCCGGGTAAGCCAGATCCATCGTCTGACGCACCTTTTCTTCGATACCCCGCTGACCCACCACAACCAGGGGCTTCGCGCGCTTGAGCTCCCAGAAACGCAGCAGCAATGCAGGAATTCCGAAAAAATGATCCCCGTGGAAATGTGAGATCCAGAGAGCGTCGAGATCATTCGGGTCGGGACAGAGCCGCCAGTATTGCGGAGGAACCGTGAACCCGCAATCCAGAAGAATGGATTGCCTCGATGAACCGGCATCGGACTCGACCCAAACCGATGTGTTCGGCAACTGCTCGTCGCAAGCCTCCCCCACTCCCAGGAAAGTGACTCTCATCCCAGCTCCTCGCAGTTTCATTCTGCCGGTGCAGCCTCACACTCAATGTCAAAAGCCAAGCTAACGATCTCAGGGGAACAATGCAATACAATTGAAACAGAGCTCATCGAACACCACGATCCTCGTCAAATGAACGTCCGGTGCGTGAACGCTTTTGAGGGATGTGCTAAGATGATTTGAATCCGCTCAAAAAAACAGAGGGAAAATTGTTTTTGACCATTCGTAAGCGAGGCTGCGATGCACGGCAGGACCCAACCCCTGATCGTCTCTTTTGAAGCTGCAGATCCCACCCAGGTGGAGCTCCTCGGGGCCAAAGGCGCCAAGCTCGTGGAAGATCTCCGGAACACACGCGAGCTTTTCCCCGGAAAGGAGGACGCCATCGCCGTCCCTGACGGCTTCATCATTTCGACGGAGGTATGGAGGGAATACCACGCCTCGGGGGATCGGCTGACGGACGCCATGATGGTGCCTATTCTCGAGGAGCTCTGCCGCCTCGAACAGCGCAAAGGAAGACGATTCGGCGACTGCAGCGGACAAATGCCGCTCATCGTGGCCGTCCGCGGGGGGGCTCCCGTATCGCTGCCCGGGGCCCTTGGGACGGTGCTGAACGTGGGACTGAACGATGCGGTGGTTTCGGCCCTCATCGCCAGCGGGGAAGACGAAAGCTTTGTCCTGACCACCTATCTCACCGCCATTCGCATGTATGGAGAAGTGGTGCTCGGAGTCCCGTATGACCGCTTCTACGATCGACTCAGACACTACCACGCCGGCCCGGAAGGAACCCTTTCCATTTCCCTTCTGCGGACCCTGATTGCCGAATTTCAATACCTTCTTCGCGAATCCCCCCACCCCAGCCTCCCGGGGCGCTTCGAGCATGAGCCGCATCTTCAGCTCCGCAACTCCATCGAAGCGATTCTGGCATCCTGGATGGCTCCCACGGCCATCGAGGCTCGACGAAGTCGAAGGCCCAAGGTTGCCGATGACATGGGAACAGCCGTGGTGATTCAGGAGATGGTCTTTGGCAACCGGGACGACAGGGATTGCTTGAGCGGCGTGCTCTTCACGAGGAACCAACGAACGGGATCCAACAGGCCCATCATCGAATGGGCCGCTAAAGTCCAGTGCGACAAGATCGTTTCCGGCCGGCTTCGAAGACCCGTCCTCCACACCCAGGACCTCCAGGAGCGGTTTCCCGACATCTATTCGCTGCTCCTCCTCGTTCGGGACAAATTTGAAGCTCAATCCCGACGGCCGCTGGATATCGAGTTCACCGTGGAAAATCGCAAGCTCTACCTCCTTCAGCGCCGGCCCATGCGGATGACCTCCAATGCCACCGTGCGGGCCATGTGGGACCTGGTGGACGAGGGCAAGACCAACATCCAGCAGGCCTCCATGATCATCAACAAGGCCCTCGAGCAACCGGAAAAAGTACTGAAGGAGGACCTGACCGACTACGTCCTCCTCGCCAGGGGGGAGCCCATCACGGAAAGCGCCGATGCAGGCATACTCACTCTTGGAACCGAAGCGGCCCTGGAGCTGGCCAACATGGGGAAAAAGGTGATCCTGCTCAGGAGAAGGCCCTATGGCGAAAACGATGTGGCCGTCAACCACCCGCGTGTTCGGGGCATCGTCCGCTGCGACGGCAACACGACGGGTCACGAAGCCGTATCCGCCGTGGCCTACAGCAAGCCTTACCTCATCAATCTCGTGGACGCCCAGGGACAACCCGTGATTCTCACGGGTGAAGAACAGGGGGCTGTGAACCCGCACAGCATCGTCAGCCAGTACCTCGGCAAGCGGGTTTTCGTGGATGGAGAGCGCGGCATCCTCGGATACACCGAGGTAACAGACTGCCTTGAAGACCGCACGGGCCGAAAGAAGCTCTACGTCGACTGGATCTGCCTCCGCAAGCAGTTCGACTCGGCAGGCTACCAGGAGTGCGACTACGATACCCTGCTCGACCTGCACTACCAGTGGGAGCTTGAGCTCGAGAGCTACCAGAGCCTCGAGAAAAAGCTCAAGAACGGCGATCCCGACGTCTCGGAGAAAGAGCTCCTGCAGGCCATGAAAACCTATCTCCATTACATCCCCAAGCGGGATTGCGACCGAACGCTTCGCCTGAAAGAAGTTCAGGTCGAGGAGTTCCAGTTCAGTCCCACCATTGTCTACCGAGGCCCCAATCTCGGTGCCGAAGTCCTCAAGATCCTCAAGGCCCTCATGCTCTGCACCACCTGGTGCACCCACTGGCTCCACGAGATCATGGTGGTTCAGGCTCGAGCCCGCGGGGAGAATGAAAACGATGTGATCCGCGACATCTTCCTCAAGAACCGAACCATGAGCCTCATGAAGGAATTCGAGGATGAAGGATTCCATGTCATGCGTGCGCCCGACTGCTACCACCTGATTCTGGCGAGCAACTTCGAATACGGTCAGGACCTCGATAAAGTCCAGATCGGGCCGGAGACTCTGAACTACGCCGAAAAGGAAGCCCTGGCGCGACGTTTCATGACCTATCTTCAGGACGTGGCGCCCCCCTTCTCGGAAAGGGTCCGCGTGGTGCAGGGAGAACCGCCCCTGGGGCAGGGGCATGCCCGCATCATCAGCATCGGCCTTTCCGTGCCCCATGCCGAGCTCAACCTGCTCTGCCGCTATCTCCGTGCCTTTCTGGACGAATCCAGGGATGAGGGGGAAAGGGACATTCTGTCCCTTGTTCCGCAGGGGGAATTCATCGAGCTCTACAACATCGACCCTTTTTTCGCGCCCTTTCCCGATTTCGAGATATCCCAGGAGAAGGTTGGAATGGAGGCCACCGGGGATTGCTTCATTATCTTCGGCCGATGCTCATTTGGAGAATTCGACGGTCTGGTTTACGGGAAGGACGATTACGAGCGACTCATGGACCGCGTGAGGGAATTCGAGGCCTATTTGAGGGAGAAGGTTCGCTCAGGGCTCATTCGGCCCTGGCACTTCGAAGTGGACCCCTACCGGCGTCACTCGGTCATCGCCGCCGGAGGAATCCGTTTCCCGCGTGAGAGTGCAGCGGACGTGATTCATGCGCTCAAGAGCTTCGTTCGGCACATGCAGTCCCAATCGGCTTAGTACACGTCCACGCAATTGAGGGCTCGAATTCGCAAACGTCATCCCGGCAGTCTGTTAGCCGGGATCCAGGTTTTCTTTGATCAGTCTGGATTCCGGCTTGAAAACCGCCGGAATGACGTGCTGCGGAGTCCCGCAGTCGCTATTGGACACTCTAGTGCGCGCGCGTGTACTTAATGGGTGAGGCCCGGGATCTCGATTTCGAAGACCTTGGGCCACAGCTTTCCGGTCACGAAGATCCGATTTCTGTCGCGATCATACGCGATGCCGTTGAGCACCTCAGGACCGCGGACCGGACCCAATGAGCTCCGGAGGCGGCTCAAATCCAGGGTGCCCAGCACCTCTCCGCTCGACGGCGCTATCCTGAGCACGATATCCCTCTCCCAGACATTGGCAAGGATCTCTCCCCGAACATACTCCAGCTCATTCAGCCGATCCGCGGGAACCCCACGATTCCGCACTTCCAGGCGTCCCCTCTCCCGGTACGTCTCCGGATCCAGCAGGCGCAGGATCGAGCTCCCGTCACTCATGATGAGAGACGTGCCATCCTCGGTGAGCCCCCAGCCCTCCGTGGCGTATTGGAAGGTGCCCATCAGCCTGAAAGACTCCAGATCGTAGATGAATCCGACGCGTGACTGCCAGGTGAGCTGGATCAGGCGTTCGCCCCAGCGCGCGAGCCCCTCCCCGAAATACTGGCCGGGAAGAGTGTGGATCTGAACCACCTGACCGGTTTCGGGCACCACCTTGCGGAGGGACGATTTCCCCCTCAGCCCGGTGCTTTCATAAAAGTAGCCCTGGTGATAGAGCAGGCCCTGGGTGTAGGCAGTGGGATCATGGGGATAGATGTGGACGATCCGGAACGCTTCCGCCCCGGGCTGCCGAGGGGATTCAGCCATGCACGGGACCGCCGCGGCCGCGGCCGCCAGGATCCACCAGCCGATCCAGAACGGCCGCAGCCTGAAACGCTGACGGGGAGCTGTCAAACCGAAACTCTTCCGACACTGTGATACTCAAATCCCGACTCTTCCATGGAGCTTCGTGCGTACACGTTTCTCAAGTCCACGAAGACCGGGGCCTTGAGCAGGCCCTTGATTCTCTCCAGATCCAGAGCCCGATATTCGTTCCACTCCGTGAGCAGAACCACCGCATCCGCCCCCTCGCAGGCTTCGTAGGGGCTCGAGCAGTATTTGACTTCGGGGAGCACCTTGGCGGTCTCTTCCATGGCCTGGGGATCGTGTGCCTTGACCAACGCCCCGTGCTCGATGAGGGTCGCGATGATGGTGAGGGAGGGAGCGTCCCGGATGTCGTCCGTTTCCGGCTTGAAGCTCAGTCCAAGGATCGCTATGGTCTTTCCCGCTTCGCTTCCCCCGAGCGCCTTGCGGATCTTCCTCGCCATGCGCGCCTTCTGAGCCGCGTTCACTTCCACCACGGCCTCGATGATGCGGCAGGCGACCCCATGCTCCTGGGCAATACGCAGCAGTGCGTGGGTATCCTTGGGAAAGCAGGAGCCGCCGTATCCCGGGCCGGCATGGAGGAATTTCCTCCCGATGCGGCCGTCCAGGCCGATTCCCTTGGCCACGTCCTGAACGTCGGCACCCACCTCCTCACACAGGTTGGCCATCTCGTTGATGAAGCTGATCTTGGTCGCCAGGAAGGCGTTGGCCGCGTATTTGATCAGCTCGGCCGTCGCAATGTTCGTGATGACAAAAGGCGTTTCGATGAGATACAGGGGGCGGTAAATAGCCTTGAGGACCTCCTCGGCGCGAGCGGACTCCACTCCCAGCACCACGCGATCCGGCCGCATGAAATCATTGATGGCCGCCCCTTCACGCAGAAACTCCGGATTGCTGGCCACATCGAAGGTGGCGTTGGGATTCGTCTCGGAGATGATGCGGGTGACCTGCCTGGCTGTCCCGACGGGAACCGTGCTCTTGTCCACAATGACCGTGTAATCCGTCAGGTGAAGCGCGATCTGCCTGGCGGCTTCGTGGACATAACTCAGGTTGGCGTAACCGTCACCGCGACGGGAAGCAGGTGTTCCCACCGCAATGAAAACCACCTGCGCCTCCGGAACCCCCGGATCGTAGCTGGTCGAGAACATAAGGCGCCTGGCCTGGATATTCTTGGCCACGAGGGAGTCCAGACCCGGCTCGTAGATGGGGATCTCCCCATTCTTCAAGCGGTTGATCTTGGATTCGTCTACATCGATGCAGGTCACCTCATGTCCAAACTCCGCAAAACATGCGCCGGTCACGAGTCCGACGTAGCCCGTTCCGATGATTGCAATCTTCATTGAGCCCTCTCTGTATGCCATTTCTCCAAAAGCGAAACGAATTCGGATGGAAGCACCGTCGGCTTCCCCGAAAACCTGACGCAGACCATGCTCAAGCTCACCTCGGTGCAGAGAACCGGCTGCTCAGCCTCCTCCTCACGAAAGACCGACTGCATGAGTCCCAGGCTTCTCGAACGCTTCCAGGCCAATCCGGTCCGCACCTCGATTTCCTCGTCGTAATGCAGCGATTTCCTGTACCTGCAGTGTGCCTCGACGATGGTCAGGTGCATTTCCCGATCCATGAAACCCTTGTAGGGAAAACCCATTTCCCTGAAAAAGCTCTCACGTCCGAGCTCAAACAGATGGAAGTAGTTCCCATGATACACGGCCTGTCCCACGTCCACTTCGAAGAGCGGCACCCGCATACGGGCCGAATGCCAGAATTGCGGTTGTTGCTGTTTTTCCTCCGGATCGCTCATTCGTTTTCCTTGTGACAGGCGTCGAGATATCTTTGCTTGGCAACGAAGCCGGGATGATTAATAATATAAAAGCATTAGATTTCAAAACAGATTTGAGGGGGGGTGTTATTGAGCTTCTTTCCGAGACGCAGATACCCGAAGCACAGAAGTCAGCACACCAGGCAAGGCGCCCCACCCATTGATCCAGAGCTGGATCGGCCCATAACGCTGAGAATTCACCGAAATGTGAGCGCCGCCCTCGACCGCATTCAGATCCCGGAGCCCAAGCCCTTCGTGCCGGATCCTTTCCAGGTAGAAGCCCTGAAAGCCGTCGAGGAGACGGATGTTCTCGTCACCGCCCCGACGGGCGCAGGAAAAACCTACATCGCTCTGAAAGCCATCGAGCGTGTCTTCCAGGATGGGGGCAGGTGCTGGTACGCTTCGCCGCTCAAGGCGCTCTCCAACGCCAAACACGCTGAGTTCGGCGAATACTTCGGCGCCGAAAACGTCGGAATCCTTACAGGCGACCGCAAGGAAAACGCCAACGCCCCCATCATCGTCGGCACCACGGAGATTCTTCGCAACCAGCTCTACGACACCATGCACCTGGGGCAGGATCTGGCGGTGCAACTCGTGGTCCTGGATGAAGCGCACTACCTGGGCGACCAGGATCGCGGCGTCGTCTGGGAGGAAGTGCTCATCTACTTGCCGGCTCGGGTGAAACTGCTCCTCCTTTCGGCCACCATCCAGAATGCCGGAGACATCTGCGAATGGCTCCAATGGATGCGCAAGGTTCCCTGCCGTTGGGTTACGGGCAACGAGAGACCGGTGCCCCTTTTCCCGCTTTTCCTGTTCCCTTCGGGAGAGCTGGCCCCGTTGAGCACCCGGCGGGGCATGTTTTCCAAGATCCGGAGCGTCGACCCGAAATCCTTCCCGAAGCATGAGTTTCCCAATGTTCGCCGCATCCTGGATGTCCTGAGGGACACCAACCTGCTTCCAGCAATATTCTTTTTGAAATCGCGAGCCGACTGCGAGAGAGCCATCGAGATGTGCCGTCCCCCCGTCAACCCCGACCAAGAGAAGGTGGCCGTTTTCCAGGCCAGGGTGGACGAGCTGCTGGAGCAATATCCCTTTCTGCTCCAGCACCAGCACCTCGAGAACCTGAGGCGCAGCAGGGTTGGAGCCCACCATGGAGGTCAGCTCCCCCACTGGAAGCTTTTTCTTGAGAAGCTCATGCAGGAGGGGCAGCTCGAAGCGATCTTCTCCACTTCAACCGTCGCCGCGGGTGTGAACTTTCCGGCCCGCACCGTGGTGATTCCGCAGAGCGACCGATTCAACGGCAAGTTCTTCGTCGATCTCACTGCTACGGATCTCCTGCAGATGACCGGCCGGGCCGGTCGACGCGGCATGGATGAAATCGGGTTCGTGCTGGCTCTGCCGGGACCACATCTGAATCCCCTGCTCATCCACGACCTGCTGCGCTCCCCCGCCGATCCCATCCTGAGCCAGATTCGCATCAATTTTTCCATGGTATTGAACCTGCTGCTCTCCCACAGCCCCGATGAGATCAGGGACCTTTTCTCGGACTCCCTGGCCACCCATCAGAATCTCACCCAGGACATGGAGGTCCGCAGGCAGTTCGAAACACTCGAGCGAGATCTTGATCCCTGGATTCCCCAAATGGCCTGTGGCTCCATGGAGCGACTGGCTGAGATCCGTCCCCAGTACGTCCAGCTCAGGGAGCAGTATCGGAAGGCCCGTAAATTCTTGAAGCGCCAGAGGTCCATGCACATCTTCCAGGGGCTTCTCACTCCGGGCAGGATATTCCGGAGCAACCGTGGCACGCCCTATATTGCCATCGCCGAGCCCGACATGGAGCAACGGACGGTTGAGGGGGTGAGACTCGGATTTCCCCTGCGTTTCAGGAAAGGCTGCATCCGCTCCTTCCGGGTAGGTTTTCACCGGATCAGGACTTTCTGCCAGGTGCTGGAGGACATGCCCCCCCTGGAAGAGAGGGAGCCCTGGCGGGAGCTGGCCATGCAGCTGGCGGCCTCCCGGTCCTCGAAGGCTCAGGACGGTGAGGAAAGCCCTCTGGATCTCGGACGTCCCGTCGATCTCGAGGCCATGAAGCCCCAAGGACAGAGTCCCAGCGAGCTGAATCGCCTGGCGGCCCAGATCGCCGCTCTTCCATGCGAGCGCTGCCAGCTTTACGGCCCCTGTCAGAAGTCGACGTCGCATCCGTTCACTGAGCTCCTGCAGAGCTATTTCGAGCAGCATGCACGCATGATGACGATCCGCGACCAACTCTGGAGGGACTTCCTGAAGCATTACCGATTCCTTCAGAAGGAAGGGTACATCGACGACGAGGGGCAGCTCACGGAGGACGGGCTCTGGGCATCCAAGCTCAGGCTGGACCAGCCTATACTCATTTCCGAGTGCATACGCAGGGGGCTTTTTCCCGAAGAAGATCCTGAAATCCTGGCTGCGCTCATTGCACCCTTCGTGATGGACCGGGACCGCCCCGGCGACCAGCAGCTCTCGTCGCTGGTCTGGCGCTATCAGGATGTGGCCAATCCGTTCTTCAAAATGCTTCACAGCCTGAAATCCTTGCGGGAGCACTTGCAGAATGAGGGTTTTGGCACACCGCCTTTCCCCTTCTGGACGGTGGTCACCCTCTACTACTGGGCCAAGGGAACGGAGTGGGATGAGGTTCGCCTGATGGCCGGCATGGATGAAGGGGATCTGGCCATGGTCATCCTGAGGACGGCGGATCACCTGAGACAGATCGAATCGCTGGCGGAGACGCATCCGCGCCTGGCCGCATCGGCCCGCAACGCCATCGATCGCATTTTGCGCGAACCGGTCCTGATTTGACATTTATTCAAGCTTACTGACTTCCCGCGGATGGAAGCATGCCTCTGATCGCGATTATTTCCGACATTCACGGAAACCTGGAAGCGCTCGAAGCCGTCTTCAAAGCCATCGAGGCGGACGGAGTGGAATACGTCATCCATCTGGGAGATCTCGTGGGCTACAACGCCAATCCCCGCGAATGCCTCCACCTGCTCCAGCGGCAGCGCGTCCTCTCCATCCTGGGAAATCATGACTATGGTGTCCTGGAGCCGGATTCGGCGGAGCACTTCAACGTCCTGGCCTTTCAGGCTCTCGCGTATTCCATGCGCCAGTTGTCGGACGAAGACCGGCGCTACCTTCTCGGCATGCCAAGGACCGAGGTGCTCTGGGACCGTTATCTGATCTGCCACGGGACTCCCGAAAATCTGGAAACTTACATCATGAACGTCTTTCAGGCCAAGAGAGTCTTCAATCTTCTTGGTCGGTATTATTCGGGTCTGCGTATTTGTTTTTTCGGCCACACGCATCTGCAGCATGTGTGGGCCAGCGATCCGCGCGGAAAGGTATTCCTCCCGGGGGGTTCCGACTCCACGCTGGCGCTGGAGGCCGAAAACCTTTATCTGGTCAATCCCGGCAGCGTCGGACAGCCGAGGCAGAAGGACAACCGGGCCCGTTACCTGCTGTTCGACACCGACCGCGAGCTCTTGACATTCAGGGCCGTGCCTTACGACATCCGAAAGGCTCAGGAAAAGATTCGTAAAGCCAAACTTCCCGAATACCTTGCTTTGCGTTTGCAGGACGGCATTTGACGCCGGTTCGCAATAGAATCATCTCCCCCGGCAGAAGTGGTCGATCGCCTGCGCCGGAGGTGACGCAGATCGCTCGGACCAGTCCCTGGTACTTCCTCCCCCATACCCTGGCGGGGCTTTGACCGGAATCGAAGGAGAAAAGCATGTTTGGGAGCAAACAGAACAAGCTCAAAGACGGGACCGTTGTCACCCTGCGCCCGATGGTCAAGGACGACGAGGAAGGGTTGTTCGATTTCTTTCAAGAGCTGCCGGATGAGCTGACCCTATTCATCCGCCACAACGTCAAAGACCGGAACGTCATCCGCGACTGGGCGCACCGCCTCAACTACGACCGTGTCCTCCCCCTGCTGGCACTCAGGGATGACAAGATCATCGGCGATGCCTCCCTGCACCGCGTCTCACACGGCTGGAAGCGCCACATCGGTCGTGTCCGCGTGGTGGTGTCCCCTCGATATCAAAGGCAGGGACTGGCAACCCTCATGCTCAATGAACTGGTGACCCTCGGGCACGAGCTGGGCCTCGAAAAGCTCTGGGCGGAAATACCGCTCGACTCCGCCGGAGCCATTCGCGCCTGCAGGAACGCGGGGTTCGCCTGCAAGGCGGTCATCGAAGGCATGGTCAAGGATTTACGCGACCAGAACATCGATGTGCTGATCATGGTGTGCGACATTCCAACCTTCTTCGACAAGCGATGGCAGGATTCCCAACCCCTGTGAAGTCCCGCAGGGCAGGTGATGTCTCATCGCGGTCCCTCATGGCCCTCCGGACCCCGCTGGACGATGCGGGGGTGGTGGCCCGGAGCCTTCAACTGGAACCCCGAAACTTTTCGTAGCCGACAATCACCGATGCGCTGAGAGGCCATCCACTGCAGTGAAACCGAGGGCGCGCCGGGATCAGGCACCCGTCAGAATCTCTCCTTGACCAAACGTCGGGAGACGCTCAGAGAAATCCGTCTTCAACTCCAGCGCACTCCGATAGCGACGAGTCCAGTCCTTTTCCAGGCATTTCAAAATCACAGACTCCAGTTCCTCGGACAGGTCGGGCTCAAGGTTTCTCGGTCGCTCGGGCTCCGACTCGAGAATGATGTCCATGAGGACCTTCTCGTTATCGTCGTAAAACGGAAGACATCCCGTGGACAGCGCATAAAGGATCACTCCCAGGGCCCATACATCGCTCGCCAGGCGGCTGTTTCCGAGAATCTGCTCCGGAGCCATGAAAGGCCTGGACCCAATGACCGTGTTGCTGATGCTCCGGCGAGTCAGGTCTTTGCCGGTTCCGAAGTCCAGCAACTTCAGGATGCCCTTGTGAGTGACGATGATGTTCTCGGGCTTGATGTCCCGATGCATGATCTTGTCCGCATGCGCCCTGGCGACAATTTCGAGCAGCTGCAGGAAAGCACTCTCCTTGGCTGCCGCCTCCATACCCTGCCCCAGAAGATCCTGAAGGGTGCTCCCCTCCACGTACTCCTGGATGAGGATGACCTTCCCATCCTGCTTGACGACCTCCTTGAGATGCACGGCATTGGGGTGATCGCTCAGTCGCTTCAGGATGGCCGCCTCACGGAGGAACTTCGTGTTCATCTTCTGGGAGTGCGGAACCTTGGCAACGGCTGGCTCAACGTTCTCGGGATCCTTGACCAGCCAGACCTCTCCGTAGCTGCCGAAGCCCAATCGGCGAAGCTTCTCCCACTTCCCGCCAATCAGCTCCAAGGTTTCACAAGTCATGGCAGGCTCGCGTCTCAACATGCCAGCCAGCCGCTGCAAGAAATTCCGTCCCCTCTCCTTGAGACTTTGAGCGATGGCGCCCCAGAGGTTGCGGTCGGATCGCCCCAGCCACTCCTGAGTGAGGCTTGACTGCCCCCACTCCAGGAGAACATAAAAACGCGACGGAAAGGCCTGGGAATCCATGGGGAGGATCCAGTACTCGTCAGCCCCTGCTTTCATGGCTTGCTTGACTTTGATGGCGCAATCCGCTGTGACCAGGAGCAGGACGGGTGTACGGGATTTAACCAGTCGACGTATGCGCTTCAGATCCTGATCAGGCCTCTTTCGGTGCTCGTCCAGTCGGACGACGATCAGGAGCAGGTTACCGCCGGTGAGGATGGGCTCAGCCTCCTGAATGCTCTCAGCCTTCCAGACATTCACTTCCGGATCGCACTGATCGAGCAGATCATGGATCTGCTGAATCTCGTCGTCCATGAGACGGATGAGCAGCACACCGGGATGTGGCATTTCGAACCCTTTATCGCAGGATCTGACAGCTCTGAGTATTGTGCAACCATCTCACAGTTCAGGCACGCATGCCTTTCACCGTGATCACAACCCTTTGATGAACCCTCTCGACAATGCCCGGATAGCGGCACATTGGGAACTTCAATGATCGGTCGGAAGGAAACACGATGAAAAAAGGGGCGGAAAGAATCTTTCCGCCCCAGGTCTAATTTCCTTGAGAAAAACTCAAGAGCACTCTTTCAGCCTATGCAGTCTGCCGAGCCTGAGCGCCCTCGGTGGTTGCCATGGGTCTCTTGACCACGTAGGCCACAAACGTCGAGGCCACCAGGATGATGCCCGAAATATAGAAGGCGTAATCCAGGCTGCCCGTGGCATCCTTGATGTAGCCGGCCATCTGGGGAACGAAGAATGCGATACCCCAGCCCATGAACACCAGACCGTAGTTGAATCCCAGGTTCTTGGGACCGAAGAAGTCCGCGGTGAAAGCCGGCATCAGGGAGAGCCCGCCGCCATACTGCCAGAAGGCGATACCCACAGCCAGGAACAGCAGGAAGACGTTGCCGGACCTCATGATGTTGGGCATCAGGAAGAGGCAGATGGCCGAAATGATGCCGTTCACCACATAGGCATTGGCACGGCCGATCTTATCCGAGTAGAGCCCGGTGCCGATACGGCCGCTGGCATTCACCAACCCGCCGAAAGAGGCCAGGAGCCATGCATTGGCTGCAAAGAACGCGATGGTTGCGGCCGTCTTGTTGAGCATCGGGGTTGCATTGGCGATGACCAGCAGCCCCGACTGGGAGGTGCCGATGAACATGAAGACCAAGGCGAAGAACTGAACCGTCTTCATCATGTCGCGGGCTTCCCAGTCCACAGCGGTGAGGCTGGTCTTCATGGGAGCTCCCGACGCCACTTTCACAGGCGTTGGCGGTGCTGGTGGCACATAACCGGGCTCCGGCCATGCCAGCAGCTGTCCGGCGATGATGACGACGACAGCGAAAAGACAACCCAGAGCGATGAAGCTTCCCGAGATCCCGTAGGCGCCGATCAGCCATTTGGCCAGCGGCGCGATATAGAGCGCCGCACCGCCGTAACCGCCGACCACGAGACCGACGATGAGACCGCGTTTGTGTGGTCCGAACCATTTTACGGCCGCAGGCGTGGGTGCGGCGTAGCCGATGCCCATTCCCATGCCGCCAAGGATCCCGAAACCGATCACCAGGCCGGTATAGCTCTTCATCAAACCGGAGATGATGCAGCCGAGGGCCAGGAGCAGGCCGCCCGTCGTTGCACCCACTTTGGGACCGTACTTATCCTGAATCCGGCCGCCAGGAATCATGAAGCAGGCGAAAACAACGCCGCAGATCGCGTAGGCCCAGGTGGCCTGAGCATCCGTAAGGTATGCCCACCCTTCATTGATGCCGGACATGGCGCTGCCGGCGGGGTGATCCTTATTATACAGAAGAGCAGCTTTCCAAACGCTCCATGCGTAAAGAATACCGAGACAAAGGTTGACAGCTGTACCGGCGAAAGTAACCACCCACGCTTTTCCTGGAACTTTGTCGATTGGTCCTGCCATCTTTCACTCCTTTAAAAAGCGTCGCCTAGAGTCAATAAGTAAAGAATTGCTTCAGACTTCCCTGCTCACCATAGTAAGATTCCAGAAAGGAATCCTATAACCGGTAACAAGAACCTCCATTGAAAAATGAATGCACTCGAAGAGCTTTGCATTAAATAAATACTAGAGAGAACTGGTCTAAGAACTGCGAACCAATGTGTGAAACAGTAGGCGGTGCAGGTGATGCAATTGAATTCCGAGGATGAAGAAACGACCAACTTTGAACGGCGCGATTCGTATCAAATGAGATTCAATAGGAAGAAAGCGAAAGAAAATGCATTTAGATTACCCTAGATCGACGCCGGCCACCTCCTTTCCAGGCTCCCCCCAAACTGCCGGGAACCCTTTCCAGAACCTTGTCTGTCCCCCTCACACTCCAGCCAAGACTCATACTCGCTTACCTTATGACACGCACACGATATCGTGTCAAGCCGATTTGTGATTGATTATATATTGTTACGAAATGCACAAAGAGGTCTTCTCACGGGACCTCCCATACAGTGATCCTCACTCGATGCGGACGCCATGTGTTGGATATACTATCTATTCCAATCAGGAGCATTCAAGTGAATGTGATCAATCCCTTCCTTCAAGAAGAACCGGCTTTCCTTGACCTTCTTCTCAAGCAGCCCCGTCGTGATGATGATCTTGTGGACCGCGTCAAAGCTGCTGAGGCTCTTGACCGCGGCAAGTGAAACCACGGCCTCGAAACAGATGGCGTAAAGGATCTCTCCTTCACGGTTCATGGCAATCAAATCCACAGCGCGATCCTGGACTCTCGGGGGCATATAGTCGGCCACCAGAGCATATCCAGCATCACTGAACAGACCAAACAGACGACAACGCAAGGTGTGCCGCACCGAATGGTCATTGCGGAAAGCGCGCGGTATCTCCCGCCAGGCTTTTTCCAGGGCGTCTTTCCAGGTGTTGACGACTCCGCTTTCCATGGCGTCCATGATGTCTCCCTTCTTCGCAGTCGATGGGTTCGATCGAGCAATTTCGTCAGTCCTAGCGAAAAGTCCGCTGCGAGTCAAAGGGATTTGGACCCTTGACGGATCATGGCCGGGACGGATATTGTCGCCTTCGCGTCCAGTGAACGGCAGGCGTTCCCTGCCTGCAAGCAGCCTGTGTGCCTGGTTCCCTCAGGCGCTCTGACGCCCAGCGGATGGTCCGTGTCTTTTCCGGCCTGTGGGGCGGGGGCCTGGGCCAATGCCGTTGACTTAAGGGGTGGCACGGGCTAAGCGGAGCTTGCCCGTGGTGGAGAAGTCACGCATGGGCAAGCTTTGCTTAGCCCATGGCACCCTCCAGGCATGAACAATGTGCCTAAGTCAACAGGATTGGCGGCCTGGGCGGGCCGAAGGCGGACAATGTCTTCGTCCGGATAAGCGAGACAACACGTCTGGTTTGGAGGTCATATGGAGGTTGTCGCTACAGAATTGCCGGAAGTGCTTCTGATCCGCCCCAGGCTCTTTCAGGATCGACGGGGGCATTTTCTTGAGATTTATCAGCGGGATCGCTATGTCGAATCGGGTGTGGCCGACGGGTTTGTTCAAGATAATGTCTCTTACTCAACCCAGGGGGTTCTCCGTGGACTCCACTATCAACTGGGACAGGCTCAGGACAAACTGGTCTCTGTATTGAACGGCCGCATCTTTGACGTCGCGGTCGACCTGCGCAGGAATTCGCCGCGTTTTGGCCGCTGGACCAGCGCAGTGCTCTCTTCCGATGACTACACACAGCTCTATGTTCCCAAGGGTTTTGCTCACGGCTTTTGTGTCCTGAGCGAGACAGCCACCGTGCTCTACAAGTGCACGGACTATTATTCCCCGTCTCAGGAGCGCGGCATTCGCTGGGACTGCCCCAGCCTGAACATCGCCTGGCCGGTGAAAGAGCCGATCATTTCTGACAAGGATCTTGCACTCCCCGTATTGGAGGGCATCCCACCCGACGACCTCCCCGCTCGCGCCGCGTCTGCTTTCTGATTCTCCTGCTCCGGATCATTCACTCCGCCCGGTCCGGTCGGGTGCCACGGGCTAAGCGGAGCTTGCCCATGCGAGCTCATTCGGTCACGGGCAAGCTTCGCCTGGCCCGCGCCACCCCTTAATTCAACAGCATTGCCATGCGGGGACCGCGTGTGCTGTTGACTCTGAAGTCCAGCGCTAGTTGCCATTTATATGCATTTCCCGTATGTTACCTTCATAGTCCAATGTCCGAGTGTGGCCGACTTTCTTGCAGGTACAAGCCATGATTGAACGAGCGAGGGGCATACTTCGATCCGTTTTCGGATTTGATGACTTCATCTCCCTGCAGCGAGAGGTCATCGAGAGCGTCCTCGGCGGCAGGGATTCTCTCGCCGTCATGCCCACCGGGGGCGGGAAGTCGCTCTGTTACCAGATACCCGCCCTCATCTTTGATGGGCTGACCGTCGTGGTTTCGCCCCTCATCGCACTCATGAAAGACCAGGTGGAGCAGCTCAGACAACATGGCGTCCCCGCCGTCCTGCTGAACAGCTCCATCTCGGCCGACGTCTACCGGCACAATGTCGAACAAATCAGGCGCGGAGAAGCCAAACTCCTCTATCTCGCGCCCGAGACCCTTCTTCGACCGCAGCTACTGGCTCTCCTGGAATCAGTTGATGTCTCGTGTTTGGCGGTAGACGAAGCGCACTGCATCTCTGAGTGGGGTCATGATTTCCGCCCCGAATACCGGCAGATATCGGATGTTCGAATCAAGTTGCCCAACGCCGTCTGCATTGCGCTCACTGCCACGGCCACCGCGCGAGTCCGGAAAGACATCATGAGCGTCCTCGGAGTCGATGACTCCAGTGAATTCGTTGCAAGCTTCAACCGCGAGAACCTGCTCATCCATGTTGTCCCGAAGGAAAAGCCCTTCCACCAGGCCTGTGAGCTCCTCCGCCGATACCCGAACGATTCCGGAATCATCTATTGCTCGACCCGAAAACAGGTGGACCAGCTCTGTGTGACCCTTTCATCCGAGGGTTTTTCCGTTAGCCCTTATCATGCCGGTTTGACAGATGGTGAGCGGGAACTGAATCAGGAGAGGTTCGTTCGGGATGAGGTTCGCGTCATCGTGGCCACCATCGCCTTCGGCATGGGGATCGACAAGTCCAACATCCGGTTTGTTCTCCATTACGACCTGCCCAAAAACATCGAGAGCTACTACCAGGAAATCGGTCGCTCAGGCCGCGACGGGATGCGGGCTGAGTGCGTTCTTTTTTTCTCGTACGGCGACATCCACAAGATCAAGCACTGGATCAAAGACAAGGAAGGCCTGGAGCGGCGCGCGGCCAACCTGCAGCTGAACGCCCTGCTCCAGTTCGCCGAATCCGATTTCTGCAGGCGCATCCCGCTGCTCGCCTACTTCGGCGAAGCTTTTCCCCATGAACAATGCGGCATGTGCGACAACTGCCTTGCCGCCGAGCGACCGACGGTCGACCTCACCGTTCCGGCTCAGAAGTTCCTCTCCTGTGTCAGGCGAACGGGCGAGCGATTCGGCATCATGCACACCATTGACGTTCTGCGAGGATCGAAAGCGGAAAAGGTAGTGAAGTTCGGGCACCAGCGGCTTTCAACGTACGGCATCGGTATGGAGCTGTCGCGGCGGCAATGGCACCAGGTGGCGAGACAGATGCTCCACAGGGGATTCATGGTGCAGGATCCTGAAATCGGCGGATTGAGCTTGACGCCCAAAGCCTGGGATGTCTTCCGGGGCCAAGAGGCTGTGTTCGGCAGACTGGATGATGCCGAGGCGCCACCGGCCTCACCCGATGCAGCTCCTCAGAGCGGAGCCCCCGCATACGACCGAAACCTGTTTGAAGCCCTTCGTCGAAAACGCAAGGAACTGGCTGACGAGGCGAATGTCCCGCCCTACGTGGTCTTCTCGGACAGAACCCTGGCCGAGATGGCGGCTTACATACCCCGCAATGCGGACGCTCTTCTGCGCATCCACGGCATCGGCAGAGCCAAGCTCGATCGATACGGTTCGGTTTTCCTCGAGGTCATCGAGAAGCATTGCCGGGAGCACTCCATGGAGGACAAGGGCGGGTCCCCGCCCGGGCCCGGCCCGGCTGGTCGGGGATCCACCCGCAGGATGAGGGAGATCGTCACCGGCCAGGGCTTCAATTCCGGGAAGACCATCGAGAGCCTCGCCCGGGAGCTCAACGTCCGGGAAAGCAGGATTTTCGACTACTTGCTGAGCTACCTCCAGGATGGAAATCCCCTCCGTGCCGAAGGTTTTCTTCCGCACATCTCACTCTCCGGGCAAGGAATGGAGAGGGTTACGGAGGCATTCAAGACTCTCGGCTCCCAAATGCTCAAACCCATCTATGAAGCCCTGGGAGGCGAGGTCGGCTATGACGACCTCAGGATCCTCCGGCTCTATTTTCTGAGTCTTCAAGAATCCACGGGCGTGGCTCAAGGAAATCAGGATCCAAAATGGCAAGAGAAGGCATAAGACCTTGGAGGCATTGAGACTATTCACCATAGGCTTCACCAGGAAGTCGGCGGAAACCTTCTTCACCCTCCTCAGCGATGCAGGGGTGAAGAGGGTGATCGATGTCCGGCTGAACAATGTCTCGCAGCTTGCGGGCTTCGCCAGGCGGGACGACCTCCGTTATTTCCTCAAGGCCACTTGCGGCATCGACTACCTGCACATGCCCGAGCTCGCTCCAACCCGCGAGATCCTGGACGCCTACCGGAAGAGCAAGACGGGCTGGCCACGCTGCGAAAGGGAATTCGTGCAGCTTCTGGACCGGCGGCAAGTCGAAACAAGGATCCCCCGCGACCTCATGCACTACGGATGCCTCCTCTGCAGCGAGCAGTCCCCCGAGCGTTGCCATCGGCGCCTTGTGGCCGAATACCTGCTGGCCAAATGGAACGGCATCCACATCACTCACCTGGTGTGAACCGGGGCTCGCCGATGAACCGGGGAGCTCAATCCGGTTCGGGCGGCCGCTGTGGCTGTCATGGGCCGGAGGATGACCGGCCCTATTTCTTCAGTGCCCGATAGACGACCAGAATGAGGACAGCCCCGCCGGTAGCCACCAGAAAGCTCCCCAGGTTGAATCCCGTGAACGAGCCGACTCCCAGGATCGAACCGACGTAACCCCCGACGAAAGCACCCGCTATCCCCAGGAGCACGGTAACGAAACAGCCGCCGGGGTCATCTCCCGGCATGATGAACTTGGCGAGCGCGCCAACAATCAATCCCATGACCACCCAGGACAATAGTCCCATTCACATCCTCCTTTTTGAGATCCTTGCCTGATCCGTCCTACCTTGGCCTCAATCCGTCTTCACGAGGCGAAAGCCCAGGGCGGAAGTCACCCGGGAAGACACAATCCCCCCTCCAGCAGCACATTGGGGGACTTGCTGTCGCGATGGAGGATGCCCCGCTCGTGGGTATGCTCCAGGGCGCATGAGATCTGATCGATGAAGCGACAGGCCCTGCGAAACTGCATCTTGTCGCCCGTGATGTCCCGCATGGAGCAGCCATTTCCCCACCTCGATGGGCCAGGGTGTGAGCTGATGGAAACCCTGACTTTCGGAGCCCGCTCAGGCTGCTGGAGGAACCCCGAGAGTCCCACACCCACGGCGAAAAAGCTCTTCAAGAGCTTGCCCGTTCCAGGTCGTACAGGTTTCCCGGGAGTGGGCTCACAGACTGGGCTGAGCAATACCGGAGCTTTCTCCTCGGGACCGGTATCTGCCCTGAAACACTATATGGCGTCAAGGCCCTTGGGTTCAAGCACGTAAAGCGCACTGGGCAAAAACCTTGTATTGACAACTTAACCTATTCACGGCACTGTAGAGCCCTGCGGGGAAGCGAAGAATTCAACAGGGCACAGGGGGAAACGAGAATGCATCAGCGCATGGTGAGTCTGGCAGCCAAGGGGCTGTCCGTCAGTCTTTTCTTGCTCGTTTGCGGCGTCGCTTCGGCGGCCGAGAAGGTGAAGGTCGGCTACATCGCCACCATGTCGGGGCCGGGGGCGAGCCTGGGCACGGATATCCTCGATGGCTTCAAAATGGGGCTGAAGCATTGCGGGGACAAGCTCGGAGGGGCTCCGGTCGAGTTGATCGTGGGAGACGACCAGTTCAAGCCCGAAGTGGGCGTGCAGGTGGCCACGCGCATGATCGAAAAGGACAAAGTCGACATCATCACGGGCATTGTCTTCTCCAATGTGATGATGGCCATCGCCAGGCCCGTCACCGATGCAGGCATCTTCCTCGTGAGCGCCAACGCGGGACCCTCTCCCCTTGCCGGCGAAGGCTGCCTCCCGAATCTTTTCACCGTTTCGTGGCAGAACGACCAGACCCACGAAGCCATGGGCAAATACCTTCAGGACAAGGGGATCAAGGGTGTCTATCTCATGGCGCCGAACTACCAGGCGGGTAAAGACGGCCTGGAGGGCTTCAAGCGCTATTTCAAGGGGGAAATCCGAGCAGAAGTCTACACGGAGCCCAACCAGCCCGATTACGCGGCCGAGCTGGCCCAGCTTCGCTCCGCAAATCCGGAGGCGGTTTTCGTCTTTTACCCCGGCGGGATGGGGGTCAACTTCATCAAGCAGTATGCGCAGGCCGGGCTCAAAGACAAGATCCCGCTCTACACGACGGCCTTCACGGTCAATGAAGCGGTTCTTCCGGCCATGGGGGATGCGGCCCTCGGCATCGTCAATACCAGCTTCTGGAGCCCCGATATCGACAACCCCGCCAACAGCAAGTTCGTGGCTGATTTCCTGAGCACGCACAAACGCCTCCCCTCGCCTTTTGCCGCACAGGGCTATGACGCGGCCATGCTCATCGATTCGGCGCTCCTGGCAACAGGGGGACAGACGGGCGACAAGGACAGGTTGCGTGCGGCTTTCAGAAAGGCCGATTTCCAGTCGGTTCGAGGGTCCTTCAAGTTCAACCGCAATCAGTTTCCGATCCAGGATTTCTATATCCGGGAAGTCATCAAGGACCAGGATCATCAGCTGATCGGCAGGATCACGGGCGTCGCATTCAAGGACCATTCAGACGCTTACTGCGAGAAATGCCCGATGAAGTGGTGAGAGCCCGCTATGGATCTCGTGCTGCTGTTCGTCCAGGGCCTGAACGGCCTTCAGTTCGGAGTGATGCTCTTCCTGATGGCAGCCGGCATGACCCTGGTGTTCGGAGTCATGGATCTCCTGAACCTGGCCCATGGCTCGCTCTACATGCTGGGGGCTTACCTGGCGGCGACTCTGCAGGTGCACACGGGCTCGTTTCCCATTGCCCTCGCCCTGGCCGTTCCCGCAACGGTCCTCATCGGCATGGCCCTGGAAGCAACGCTGCTCTGCAGGCTCTACGACCGGGACCACCTGGACCATGCCACCATGACCTTTGCCCTCATCCTTTTCTTCAACGAGCTGGTCCGGATCATCTGGGGCCCGCAGGCCCGTTTCATGGGATTGCCGGATCAGCTGTCGGGACATGTCGAGATCCTTCCGGGTGTGACCTACCCCGTGTACCGGCTCCTCATCATCGGGGTCGGCCTGCTGGTGGCGGGTTTCCTGTATTGGCTGATCATGCGCACCAGGCTGGGAATGCTGATTCGGGCCGGTGCGAGCAATCGCGAGATGGTCAACGCCCTCGGGGTCAACATCAAGTTGCTCTACACGCTGCTCTTTGGATTGGGGGCGGCTCTGGCCGGGCTTGCGGGAATGATGGCCGGCCCCATCCTCTCCATCGAAGCCGGAATGGGGGAGCCGATCCTCATCCTGACGCTCGTGGTGATCGTGATTGGCGGCATCGGGTCGGTGCGTGGAGCTTTCCTCGCTTCCCTGCTCGTCGGAGTCGCCGATACCTTCGGGCGGGTGCTCCTGCCTCCGGCCCTGGCTTCGATGGTGATCTATATTCTCATGGCGGCAGTCCTGTTCTGGCGCCCTCAAGGCTTGTTCCCTTCCCATGGCTGATCTTCGTCTCCTCGATGCCCGCGGTTGTGCTCTCCTTCTGTTATTGTCTGTCCTGGCAGCGGTCCCGCTCTATGGGGACCCATTCACCACGCGGTTTTTCACGCGGATCATGATTTACGCGATCCTGGCGCTCAGCCTGGACCTGATCCTGGGCTACGGGGGCATGGCGAGCCTCGGCCATGCGGCCTTCCTGGGAATAGGAGCCTACACGGTGGGCATTCTGGCGCGCTACGGCATCCAGAGCGCGATCATTGCCTGGCCCCTTGCGATGGCTGCGTCCATGCTCGTCGCCCTCTTCATCGGGGTGGTCAGCCTGCGGACGAGCGGCACGTATTTCATCATGATCACCCTCGCGTTTGCCCAGATGCTCTACTACTTCTTCGTGAGCCTCAAGGGATTCGGAGGCAGCGACGGAATGCCGCTGCCGGTTCGCAACACCTTGGGAGGGATCATGGACCTCGGTCGCCACGCAACGTTCTACTACGTCGTTCTGCTGACCATGCTCGCCGCACTGGGATTGAGCCACCGCATCGTCCACTCGCGCTTCGGCATGGTGATCGGGGGCATCCGGGAAAACGAACAGCGCATGCGCTCCCTGGGGATCGCGACATTCCGCTACAAACTCACCTGCTTCGTCATCGCCGCCGCCCTGGCGGGGCTGGCCGGAGCGCTCATCGCCAATCAGATCCTCTACGTGAGTCCGGCGCTGCTGCACTGGACGCGATCGGGCGAGATCCTCATCATGGTCGTTCTCGGAGGCATGCGAAGTCTTGTGGGTCCCATGCTGGGGGCCATGGCGCTGCTGATCGCCGAGGAGGTCCTCTCGAGCATGACGGAGCACTGGATGATCCTGCTCGGGCCGCTGATGATCGTCGTGGTCCTTTCCGGCAGAACCGGCATTTACGGCCTTCTGACCAAAGGGAGCAGGAGTCATGGATAAGCCGCTGCTGCAGGTGCGAAACCTGTGCAAGTCCTTCGGGGCCATGGCGGTGAGCGCCGGCATTCAGCTTTCCGTCATGCCCGCTGAAGCTCACGCGATCATCGGCCCGAACGGCGCGGGAAAGACGACGCTGCTCGCCCAGATCGCGGGAGAATTGAGGCCGGACTCGGGCTCCATCGTCTTTGCCGGAAAGGACATCACGCGAATGGCTGTTCACAAGCGGTCGAGGCTCGGCATTTCGAGGTCTTTTCAGATCACCAGCATCTTCAATCGCCTGACCGCACTGGACAATGTCTCCCTCGCCGTGCAGGCCCGAACGGGACACAGTTTTCGATTCTGGCAGCGCGCCCGGACGATCCCCACCTTGAGGGAGCCGGCCATGGCGATGCTCGAGCGCTTCGGCCTGGCGGACCGGGCGGAGGATGTGGCGGACAGCCTGTCTTATGGCGAGCAGCGGCAGCTCGAGCTGGCGATGACGTTGGCCACCGAGCCGAAGCTGCTGATCCTGGACGAGCCCACGGCCGGGATGGGCGTCGAGGAGTCCGCGCACATGGTGTCCATGCTGAGAAGCCTCAAGGGTAAGCAGACGCTGCTGCTGGTGGAGCACGACATGGATGCGGTCTTCGCCCTGGCAGACCGGATCACCGTGCTGGTCTACGGCCAGGTGATGGCCACAGGCGGCCCCGATGAGATCCGCTCCAATCCCAGGGTGCGGGACGCCTACCTGGGGTGCGAGGAGACGTCGGGGGTTGTGCATGCTGCTTGAGGTCGACTCCATCGTAACCTGCTACGGCCGCTGCCAGGGGCTTTTCGGCCTCAGCCTCGAGGTTCGCCAGGGTGAAGTCGTAGGATTGCTGGGAAGAAACGGCATGGGAAAGACCACGACCGTGCGCTCCATCATGGGGTTGACGCCGGCAAAGTCAGGATCGATCAAGTTCGACGGGCGTGAAATCCACGCGGTCCCCCCGTACCGCATCGCTCAACTGGGCATTTCTCTGGCGCCTGAGAAGCGCCAGATCTTTCCAACCCTCACCGTGCGCGAAAACCTGGTGGCCACCGCCGCCAACCGCCTGTTTAGCTCCGATCCCTGGTCGCTCGAGCGTGTTTTCGCACTCTTTCCGATCCTCTCCGAGCGCCAAAACCATTGGGGGAGCCAGCTTTCGGGGGGAGAGCAGCAGATGGTGGCCATAGGGCGCGCCCTCATGACCAATCCGCGCCTCCTCATCCTGGACGAGGCCACCGAGGGACTGGCCCCGCTCGTTCGGGCGGAAATCTGGCGATGTCTCCGGGAGCTCAAGAGGAAAGGGCAATCCATCCTGGTCATCGACAAGTGCTTGCAGGCGCTCAGTCTTCTTGCCGACCGCCACTACATCGTGGAAAAGGGCCGGGTCGTCTGGAGCGGGAACACAAAACATAAGGACCCAGGATCTTCTCCCAAAGCCCTTGATTTTGCCGGCTCCCCTTCGTAAGCTCATGCAGGAACGAATTGCCTGTCCTTCCACTGGAGGTGCTCAAGGACGATGGCCAAAGAAATCTGATCCCGCTGCGGCCCATTCCGCCCGGCGAATCGATTGAGGAAACAGAACCCGAAAGGCTGCTTTCGGGCAAGGCTTCGAATACATGTTCGGAAGCGATTTCCAACACAGAAAGTGCTCCCACGGTCTAGACCTCGATTTTCCGGCAGAACCGGGATCCTCCAAGCCTTTTCGGGTCGACACATGGCAGACGCTCCCATCACGTGCGAATCAATTCCTTCTTCGCTATCAGGATTACTGGATCAACAGCGGCACCTCGACCTGCTCACCGGTGGCCTCGTTGATGAGCAGCAGGTTTCCCTCTTCGTCCCATAATGCGTTCACGAGCGTGCGGGTGAATTCGGACGGCCATTTCTTATGATTCGTCCCCCCACATAGCAGGGTTTCTAAGGAGCGCTCATACGTCTGGAGGCATGAAGGATGGTCAGCCCTGTGATTTCATCTCCTTCATAACGAATGATGACATCATCCTCGGTCATTTCACTGTCTGTGGCTACGCTTCATTCTAAAACGGCCAGAGATTCTTCCAAAGGTTCTTCAGCCAATCCACAATCCGGCTAAAAAGCGATGGGGCTTCGGGCTGTTCCGGCTCCAATGGGTTTTCCTGCAAACGTTTTGCACGTTTCGCGGGTGCCGGATGACTCGACAAAAACGAGTGATTGCCACCCAGGGCAGCCAGTTTCTTCAAAGCCGAGATCGCCGGTTGGATGTCGACCCCCTTCTGCTCCAGAAACATAACGCCGAAGTCGTCGGCTTCCCGCTCTTCCTGTTGCGAGAACTGGGCGTTCAGAAGGCTTTCGCTCAATGCGCCGATAGCGGATCGTGCAATGTCACCGGCTTCGTTTTGCTGGCTGGCGATCGCCTTGCGAACGGCGCTGCCGGCATAGGCCAGCCTGAGCTTCTCCTTGATGTGATTCTCCACCACATGGCCGATTTCATGACCGATGACAAAAATGAGCTCGCTATCGGTCATCATGTCCATCAACCCGCTGTAGATCCTTATGGTGCCGTCAGCCATGGCGAAGGCGTTCACTGTCGGGGAGAGATAGACCTTGAAGTCGAATTCATGACCGTCGGTCTTGCGGTGACCTGCGGTAAGCCTTTCCAGCCGCTTTGCGTAGGGGTCGCCGGGCGGGGCCACCTCGTGTTTCCGGTCGGACTGCCGCGCAACCTCGGCAGCCAGGCGCTGAACGTCCTGGTCATCGAGGGTCACCGCCCGGACGGCATCCGCCCCGGCCTGAAGCGCCATCCCGACATCCGTGTCCTCACAGCCGGTGGTAAAAAGACACAGTATAACGATGAGGGAAAAGCATGTTCGGGTCATAATATTCACCATTAGAAATCGAACAGTTCCCCCAACAGGGATTCTTTCTTCTTGTAGCGATAATCGCGCTTGTCAGGACTTTGCGAACGGTCATGATACGCTTCACGCTCCCGGGGTGGAGACGGCTGCGCCGCCGAACGCTCGATGAGCTTGTCCAGCTCCCCGCGATCCAGCCAGACGCCCCGGCATTCGGGACAATAGTCGATCTCGATGCCTTGACGGTCGGCCATCACCAGGCTCACGACTTTACAGATCGGACATTTCGTGGAAAACTTCCTTATGGTTAAAAGTCATCGATTTATTATGTTCCTTTTTTGTAGCAATTTATATCCTTTTTGGTACCGGCTCGTCCGCGTCGGGAAGCGGGAGGCTCCCAAACAATCCGACTACATCAAGGTATGTTCCACGAGTATTTTGAACCCAGTCGCAATGAGGATGACTCCGCCAAGGACGCGCACACGCAGCCGAAACGTTCTCCTACGCGGGCACCAAGGAGCATACCGCAGAATGTCAGCCCCGCGGTGCCCACACCCATGACTGCAACCGGATACCAGATGGCGACCTGCAACAAAGCAAGGCTGAGTCCCACCGCAAGCGCGTCGATGCTTGTTGCCACAGAGAGGACAATGAGGCTGCGCCCTCCAGTGGGGTCTGGCACGCTCCCGTCTGTGTCGCCACCATCACGAAAGACATCCACAATCGCCTTCCCGCCGATCACTGCGACGAGCGCGAAGGCCACCCAGTGATCCCAGCCTTCAATATAGTCTCTCAAACCGCGACCTGCAAACCATCCAGCAACCGGCATCGCCGTCTGAAACAGACCGAAATGGAACGCGAAACGAAAAACCTGCCGGCCGTTGACGCGCCCGAGCATGATGCTGGTCGCGATGGCGACGGCTGTGGCATCCATGGCCAGGCCAACCGCTATTCCAATTACAGCAATGAGTGAAATCTGCCCCCCTGTGGTGCGCCATGTGCTGGTAGTCAACCACCCGGACGCCGTCGGGATATTCCCTTCGGATCTGTTCGGGTGTCTGAAGCTCAACCAGACCTCCCAGCTTATCACCGGCGGACTGGCCAAGGAGGCAGCCTTGGGCTCGTTCCAACCTTTCCGCCTGGCGCAATGGACTAATCATCAATTCACTACCGGGCACCATTTAGCCAGGGCTCGCAGGCGTGAAGGCGACCGGTATTGAGAGCCCTTCATTGAGAAAATGCTCGAGCAGTCTTATGCCGAGTTGGAAGAGACTGAGATCGCACCGGTGGGCATCTGGTCCTCCTTTTGCGGGAGGCCGCGGAAGGGCCTGTCGTGGATGCCGCTGGGGCGGGATCGGCCCGGCGTCGAGAAGCCCGTTGGAGCCTGTCCGACACCGCCCGAAGGCGATGCCGCCGACACCCACAACGGTCTCCGATCTCACGGCCGTTTCCGCTGTCTGGTAATCCGCTTTCGCCGGCCCCCCTGGTCCGGCATTCAGCAGATACCTGCCGGAGGGGAGCTCGATACGTCGAAAGGGGTGCCCGGATGCAACGGGCCTGTTAAAAAGGGACGATGTGGAGGGTGGATGCTGCAACAACAAAGCCCCGCGTTTCAGCGCGGGGCTTTGTCAATTAGTCGGGAGCCTATTGAAGGGTTGACCTGCGGAAGGTCTCAACTTGCCGATTGCAGCGCTGCAATCCGTGATTCAAGGGGCGGGTGGCTGCTGAACAGCGCCATCATGCCGCCGCCTGCAATCCCGCTGGCCGCCATTTCCTTCGGTAATTGACCGGCTTGGAGATTACCCAGCGCGCGCAGGGCGTCGATCATCGGCCGTCGGTCGCCCATCAGCGCGGCAGCGCCCGCGTCCGCCCGGTATTCGCGCTGGCGTGAAAAGTACATGACCACGATGCTGGCCAGGACGCCGAACAGGATTTCAAATACAATGCTGCTGATCCAATAGCCGATGCCCGGGCCGCTCGATTCTTGGTCCTTGCGCAGAAAGCTGTCCACCGCGTAACCAGCGGCACGCGACAGGAAGATCACGAAGGTGTTGACCACCCCTTGGATGAGCGTCAGAGTCACCATGTCGCCGTTTTCGATGTGGGTGACCTCGTGGGCCAACACGGCTTCCACCTCTTTTCGATTCATGCTTTGCAGTAAACCGGTCGAGACGGCCACCAGCGAATTGGACTTGCTGGGACCGGTGGCAAAGGCATTGGGAGCCCCTTCGTAGACGGCCACCTCCGGCATCGGCAAACCGGCTTTGGCGGCAAGCGATCCCACGGTGTCCATGAGCCAGGCTTCTTCCTGGTTGCTCGGCCGCTCGATGACCTGTGCCCCGGTGCTCCATTTCGCC
>JBFYYO010000020.1:0-30277 GCA_041310025.1 Syntrophobacterales bacterium | reverse complement strand
GTTTGGCAGGTTCCTTTTCTTTCCTGCTGCGGCTTGAGGAACCCTGGAGCTTCTCTTCGCTCATGAGTGGGAACCGGAGGTGCCGGACCGGCAGGCTTTCGACCAGGTACAGGGCGGATCCAGCGAATCGAAAGCGTATTCCGTCGGCGGCGGCAGCGCCGGCCAGAATGTCGATGAGGATGGGAGCCGGATCGCGACGGCGGGCCATGCGAAGGGCCAGGTCTTTGTCAGAGGAGACGGCCAGAGCGGGCCGCCCGGCTGCTGTCAGGCCGTGATCACGGACAGCCGGGACATGCCTCTGTCGACATCCGTAAAAGAGGCGGTAAGGGGGGGCGTCAACGACCGGATACTCTGGAACGGGCAATGAGGGCTTGAGCCTCAGAAGGTGACCGTCGAGAGCAGCAGGGAAGTCGATGCCCAGAAAACCGATCTCGCGCAGATGGCTCTCGCGAACAAAGCGGAGCCCGGGATCTTCCTGCAGGGCCCAGTAGAGCTCCTTCCACGGCATGGAACCGTCCTCATCCCAGAAAAGACCGAATTCGCCGGGAGCGTGGGTGAGGAGGTATGTGAGGGTCTTTGCCAGCGTTTTGGGATTGTAGAGGGCAGCCATGTCTTTTGGTTTCGAGTTTCGAGTTTCGAGTTTCGAGTTTCTGGTTTCTGGTTTCTGGTTGCGAGCTGCATGAGGTCGCATGCAGGCTGCATGCATCTTCAGCTCAGGGTGTTTGGCTCGGGTTTCGACGGTTCGGCTTCCGTCCCAGGGATACGATGGACCGGAGCTCCTCTTCGGAGACCGGTTGGACAGAAAGCCTGGAGCCTCTGCGGAGAAGCATCATATTTTGGAGTGACGGGATCCTGCGCAGCTCGGAAAGCGGAAGGGGCGCCGGAAAAACCTCTTTGAGCTGCACGTCCACCATGTACCATACAGGGTGATCCGGGGTACTTCTCGGATCAAAGTGCTTGCTTTCCGGATCCCAAGCCGTATGGTCCGGATAACCGGGACGGACCACCCTGACAACCCCGACCACGGCGGGGTTCCTTCCACTGTGGTAAAAGAGGGCCTCATCGCCCATCCGCATCTGGTCGCGCAGGAAATTGCGCGCCTGGTAGTTCCTCACCCCATCCCAGGGCTCGGTCTGATGGGGACGTTCCCTGAGGTCGTCAATGGAGAGCTCGGATGGTTCAGACTTCAGCAGCCAGAACTGCCTGGGTGTCATGGAGCCACTCCCGATTCAGGAAGAGGGGGGACCTGTTGACGGTCTTCGGCCAGCAAACGGATCACGGGCGGGATGAGGTCCCGGGCGATGTCGCTTCGGGAACCGCCTCCGAGCACAACCTCCAGCCGACCGAGGCAAACCTCTTCGGCGAGGTCTCTCATGAGCTTCCCGATCTCAAGATAGGCCGGGCGGGTGAGCCCGATGTCGCCATAATCGCCCCGGTGAGTGTCAAAGCCGAAGTACCAGAAGAGGAACTGAGGCTGAAAATGCTGCAGTCGTGGGGCAAACTGGCGGGCAACCGCTTCCACGTAGCGCTCGTTGACATCATCTTTGGACGATCCGGATGAAAACCAGGATCGGCTGGGGGCGGCCACATCCACTTTGGTTCCGTCCTCGGATTCATAGCTGCTCGAACAGATGCAGACGTGCAGTATATCCGGGTCGCTGCGAAGGAGGGCGCGCGTGCCGTCCCCGTGGTGAGCGTCCGTGTCCAGGATGGCGACGCGTCGTATGCCGTGGCGCTCCCGCAGGACATGGATGGCCATGACGACATCGTTGAAGCAGCAGTAGCCTCCAAAGAAGTCACGGCCCGAATGGTGCCCGCCGGCACCGATGAAGGCGAACCCGTTGCGGATCTCACCGGCAGCGATCATTTCGGCTGCGAGCACGACACCGCCCGCGGAGTGCCACGCCGTCGAGCAGAGGGGATCATCCAGGACCCCCTGGATGAGCTCCGGGGTGTGGACCTTCAGAATGAGCTCTTCCGAGACGGGCGGGGACTCGACTATCCGATACCTTGGATCCTTGAGGATCTCGCTGAGCGCATCGGGGAAGTCCTGCAGGCGGGAGCCCTGAGTGAGGTAGCTCCGCCGGCTGAAGCTTGGATGATAGAAAATGCCGGTCGCGGTCGAGCGGGCATGATCGGGCTGGCTCATGGTGCTGGCTCCTTTGGTGCAGATGGTACAGAGCTCTCAGCGGGCGATATCAGGAGACAGATTTAAGTTTACATAATATATCTTATCGGACCTTGTGCCGGCGAGACACTCCGGCTGCTGCCCAATTTTTCCTTGACTCCCAAATCGTGTTTCAGTATACACCAATTTCACCAGCGAGCGGGAATAACTCAGCGGTAGAGTGCAACCTTGCCAAGGTTGAAGTCGCGGGTTCAAATCCCGTTTCCCGCTCCAACGAATGTCCCAGGGTGGCTCCAAACCACCCTTTTTTGCTGGTTGAGCACGCCACCCCATACCCACACACACTGTCGAACTGAATCCAAATGGTGCAGGACGATTCCAACCACCGCAGAAACCAAACCATCAGCAAACGGCGCTCCCGAAAAGACGCCCTCAAGGATCTGCTCTCGCATTTCCACTCCAAGGACAACGTCCTCATCACCATCGATCCCGACCCCGACGCCATCGGATCTGCCCTGGCGGTCAAGCGACTCCTGTGGCACCGGGTTCAATCCACGACCATCGGCATGATCCGGCCCATCCGCCGACTCAACAACCTGACTCTGGCCCGGCTGCTGAGACTTCCCCTGGTGCTCATGAAACCCTCGGCGCTTCCCCAATACGACCGCTATATCGTCGTGGACGGACAGCCCGGGCACAATGATGTTTTCAAGCAGTTCTCCTACACGGCGGTCATCGACCACCACCCGGTCACGATGCCCCTGGAAGCCCCCTTCGTCGATGTCCGGCCCCATTACGGAGCGACTTCCACCATTCTTTCCGAGTATCTCAGGGCTGCCAACATCAAACCGTCCCAGACACTGGCCACGGCCATGCTCTATGGCATCAAGACGGACACGCGCAACTTCGAGCGCCACACCATAGTCGAGGACATCGAAGCCTTTCGCAGTCTTTTCGACGCGGCCAACCACAATGTCCTGAGAAAAGTCGAGATCTCTGACCTTTCCGTCAAGGAGCTGAAGTTCTTTCACAAGGCCGTCGAACGCAAACATGTTGTGCGGGACCGGGTTTTCGTCCACCTCGATGAGGTCACCTCTGCAGACATCCTCGTGGAGATCGCCGAGTTCTTTCTCAAGGTCCACGACATCTCCTGGAGCATCGTTTCGGGGATTTACGAGGAGAACCTCATCATCGTCATCCGCAACGACGGTTACCGCAAAGACGCAGGCAAACTGGTGCGCAAGGCCTTTGGCGCACTGGGCTGCGCCGGAGGCCACAGCGCCATGGCACGGGCCGAGGTCCCCATGGACAAGTTGATCCAGGTCGTGGGCAAACGCTCATCAGCCGCCATCGAACGTTTTATTCGCAGAAAAATGTCCCCTTCCGGATGAGCTCGTCAGAACCCGCCACGGATCGTGCGAGGAAATCGGTCGAAATCTACTCGGACGGCGCCTGCTCCGGCAATCCCGGCCCCGGCGGCTGGGGGGCCATTCTCCGTTACAGGACCACGGAAAAAGAGTTTTCCGGGTTCACTCCGATGACCACCAACAATCGCATGGAAATGACCGCCGTCATCCAGGCTCTGGGCGCTCTCAAGCAACCCTGCAACGTTAAAATCTATACGGATTCCCAATACTTGAAGGATGGAATCACCAAGTGGATCCGGAAGTGGAAGCGTAACGGGTGGCTGACTTCGGGGAAGGAGCCCGTCAAGAACAGGGACCTGTGGGAGGCCCTCGACGCGGCTGTCCAAGAGCATGCGGTGGAATGGCACTGGGTCCGGGGCCACCAGGGCCACCCGGAAAACGAGCGGTGCGATGAGCTCGCCCGGACTGCCATCCGGAACAAAGGCCTGCCGTGAGCTCATCCAGCCTTTGACCGCTTTGTTTCGGTCGCGTCTTGAGCTATGAATCTACTGGCTGCACCGAGATTTCCCATTGCCCCCTTCCAGGGAGGTATCCGTCATGGAGGGTGAAACATCCAAAGCGGACGAGCCACGTGAAGTGGTGCTCTACATGCTGCATTGCGGCCTGGACGGGAAGATTCTCGAGCAGGTCTGCCAGCAGCACGGGATCAGGATCCGCATCCACCAGTTTCCGCGCGAGGAGTTCTTCGCCTATCACATGCATGAGAAGCGGAAAGCTCCGGACATGATCCTCATCCGGGGGCACTTCATCGGTCTGGTGCACGACCTGGACAGGTCGAGGCGTATTCCCTACGTAGTGGTTTCATCCAAGCTCAAGTACGGGACGGGACAGCCGGTTTTCATTCACGCGGACAAGGGATACGGGGACAAGAAAGACACGCTTGCCCTCTACAACGCTCTCGCTGAGACCATCCGGGACATGGTTCAGGCGCGTGATAAGGGCGAGCAGCCTCCCGTCCCCGCCCCGTGACATTCTTTTGTGCTCGGCTCGTCGTTGGGAGGAACGGATCGGGGGATCGGTAGCATGCTGAAGATTGTCTTCCATGAGGACTACCTGACGGACTATTTCACCTCGGCAGCCGAAAGCCCATTGCGAGTCAAGGCGATCCACGGGCGGCTCAGGGATCATTTCGAAACCGTCACGCCCGATGCGGCGACCATCGAGGATATCCTCAGGGTGCACACCCGCGATCACCTGGAAGCGGTACAGAGGGAAGGCCCTGAGGTCTACCGGACGGCCCTGCTGTCTGCGGGAGGAGCGCTCTGCGCGGCCCGGCTGGCCATGGAGGGCGTACCGTCATTCGGGGTCATCCGCCCTCCCGGCCATCACGCCAAACCTTCCTCTTACAGCGGCTTTTGCTTTTTCAACAACGTAGCGGTGGCGGTCACCTCGCTTCTGGTCACCAGCAAGATCCGGCGCGCGGTCGTCATCGACTTCGACATGCACCGGGGGGATGGCACCGAGGCCATTTTTCGGGGCAATCCCGCCGTCGATTTCATTGAAATCCACGCCAGACCTCGGGAGCGTTATCTGGGGCTTCTTGAGCTGAAGTTGCGGTGGCTGGGGGCTGCTGACATCATCGCTGTCTCTGCGGGCTTCGATCTGTATGTGCGCGACTGGGGCGGCTTGCTCGAGACCGGCGATTTCCATTATCTCGGGTATCTGATCCGGCAGGCAGCGGAAAACAAGACCGGATGCCGCTGCTTCGCCCTCCTGGAGGGAGGCTATTTCGTCAATGATCTCGGCAAGAACGCTCTGGCCTTCTGCCGGGGTCTCTCGGGCGAGCCGCCGTCCGTCACCTGCGACGAGGCCGACGACGAGGCGGGCATCTGGCCCGAACCGTGAGCGGCGGGAGAAGTCTTTTCACGACAGTGGACAAGACCGGGACGACATGAAGCACCTGAGGAGCATCCTCGATGAAGATTGACATGATGACGAGCACCGTTCCGTGGTGTGGAACCTGGCACGACCAGCTTTCAGCCCTTCAGCAAAGATAACGCCCCCCTGGTTCCGAATCATAGCATAGCTCCTTGACTTTCACCTTTTATTCACCTATCTTGATCTTGAAGCGCAAAAGAGCCCTCTGCCCTGTCTCCGGCCATCCCAGGGCCAGGGTGAAAGGCCGGCCATTTTGATTGAAAGATAGGAAGAAAGGAATCTCATGCCTCCTCTGACTCCAGCTCAGCAGCGTGTTTACCGGTTTGTTCAGGACTACATGCAGCGGAACGGGAGCGCTCCTTCTTACGAGGAGATTCGAAAACACCTGGGGTTCCGGTCCCTGAACGCCGTGTCCAAGCATTTGAAGCAGTTGGAGCAACGGGGCTACCTCCAGAGCCCCTGGAACAACCGGAAGCGTTCCCTGGAGCTGCTCCCCGTGAGGTCCGGGAGCGTTTCCATCCCCTTTCTGGGAATCGTTGCGGCCGGAACCCCCATCGAAGCCATCGAGGTACCGGAAGCCATCGAGGTTCCCGAGAGCTTCCTCAGCAACGGCAGCAATTTCGCTCTGCGGGTCCGGGGGGATTCCATGATCGAGGAAGGCATCCGGGAAGGCGACATTCTGATCATCGCCCGGCAGCCCCACGCGGAAAACGGCCAGACGGTGGTGGCCCTCGTTCAGGGTGAAGCGACGGTCAAGAAGTTCTACCGGCAGTCGGGGGAAGTGATCGAGCTGCGGCCGGCCAACAGCGCCATGGAACCAATCCGGGTGCGCTCCGATGACGTGGAGATCGTGGGCGCGGTGGTGGGACTGCTGCGGCATTATCGGCGTTTCTAGTTTCTAGTTTCTAGTTTCTAGTTTCTAGTTTCTAGTTTCTAGTTTCTAGTTTCTGGTTTCTAGTTTCTGGTTTCTAGTTTCTGGTTTCTGGTTGGGGCAGAAGTCACTCCGAGGTTCTCGATCGAGGCTTGTTTGCTCCGCGCCTCTGCGCGAGAATTTCAAGATCCGCCACAAGTTTGGAGGAACGTCATGGTGCGCGACATTGCCCATCTGGACATCCCGAATTTCTATGCCACCCTGGAAGAGCTCCGGCGCCCGGAGCTCAGGAAACGTCCCCTCACCCTTTCCGAATGGGGCGCACGGGCGGTCGTCCAGGGCGTCAATGCCGTGGCGCGTGCCGAGGGACTCCGGGAGGGAATGCCCCTCAGCCAGGCCAGGCGTCTGTGCCGGAGACTGACGGCTCTTCCCCCGGACCTTCGCTTCTACCGGGAGCAGCACCGGAAAGTGATCACGGAGCTGGGCCTTTTTTCGCCCTTGGTGGAAGGGACTTTTCCAGGCCGTTATTTCGTAGACCTGAGCGGGACCAGGCGCCTCTGGGGGCCGGGGACCGACGCCGCCTGCCGGGTGGAGCGGCATCTGGCCGACCGGCGGGCTCTGGTGGCCCGGGTGGGCCTGGGGGCCAACAAGCTGGTGAGCCAGGTGGCGGCGAGCTGCATGCCGCCGGGGGATTTGGGATTCGTCTTTCCCGGCGGCGAGCAGTCTTTCCTGGCTCCCCTTCCGGTGACGGCCCTTCCGGGCGTAGGGCTCAAAACCTCTTCGAAGCTTTCGGATTTCAACATTCAACAGGTGGGGCAGCTGGCGGCGCTTCCGGTGGAGGCCCTGGCGGGCGTTTTCGGAAAGACGGGCAGCCGCCTCCTGCGGCTGGCTCGGGGAGTCGACCCGTCGCCCGTCGTTCCCTTCCAGAATGTTCCCCGCTTGACCTTCACGCGCCAGCTGGACCGGGATGAAATCGACCGGGAGCGACTGGAGGCGGAGCTCTTCTTTCAGGCTGAAGAAGTGGGCTGGGTGCTGCGCACTCACAACCGCACTCCGGCGCGGTTCAACCTGGAGGTGCGCTATGCGGACGGCGTCACCGTCCAGACCCAGCAGCCCCTCTCCCCCATCACCACCCACGTGGACACCCGCCTGTTTCTGGCTTTCCTGCAGACTTACCGGAAGCTGGCTCAGCGGCGGGTGGCCATCCGCCGCATGGTGGTGGAGCTCACCGACTTTTCCATGCCTTTGCGTCAGATGTCCCTTTTCCCCTGGGAGGAGGATTCCTCCCGGGACGATCTGCGGCTGCAGGATGCTCTCGACCGCATCCGCCGGCAGTTTGGGCGCCAATCGATCTCCTGGGGGCGGGTCATGGTGGCGGGTTCCTAGTTCCTAGTTCCTGGTTCCTGGTTTCTAGTTTCTGGTTCCTGGTTCCTAGTTCCTGGTTTCTAGTTTCTGGGCCTATATGCACCATGGATTTTCAGGCGTTTTGAGAAAATTGAGCCATGAATGCTTCAGTGGAAAGTGCTGATTCAGCCCGAAAGTCCTTGGCGGCATCGAAGATCAAGTCCTCCAGGCTGAAATCAATCCCCCCTTCAGGGGGGCCGGGGGGGTGTGCTTCTCAAGGGCTGAAGGGCACCCCCCCCCTTCCCCCCCTCGAGGGGGGACCTCGCCCGACCGTTCAGTCATTTCCGCAAGAACGCACGGGGCAAGCCGAAGGCAGCCAAACCAGAAACCAGGAACCCGGAACCAGAAACTCTTCCCATCCTCCCTTCGTCCACCTGCATGTGCATTCGCATTACTCCATGATGCGGGGGGTGAGCTCCGTGGAGGCTCTTTGCCGGGCTGCGGCGGAGGCGGGGTTCGAGTGCCTGGCGCTCACGGACACCAACGGGTTTTACGGGCTGATCAATTTTCTGGAGGCGGCCCGGAAGCACGGAATCACTCCCATCGCGGGGGCTCATCTGAAGACAGACCGGGAGGAGGCCGTTTTCCTGGCGAAATCGCCCAGGGGCTATGAGCTGATCTGCGAGATGGTGAGCCGGCGGCATCTGGAGCGTGACTTTTCGGTGCTCCGGAGCCTGCCGGAAGAAGCTTCGGGCGATGTGGCCGTGCTGAGCGCCGATGCCGGGCTCATCAAGGGGCTGTGCGGTCGGCTCGACTGCCGGGTCGAGGTGTTGCCGGGATCTCCGGGCCGGAAAGCCCTGCAGATGGCCCGCGAGCTGGGAATTCCTCCCGTGGCCACCAACGCCGTCCATTTCGTGCACCCGGACGATCACGATCTCCACCGTCTCGTTCGGGCCATCGACCTCAACCGGACCCTCAGCACCCTCCCGCCGGAGGAGATCGTCCAGCCCGACCGGTGGCTCAAATCTCCGCGTGAGATGGCCGTGCATTTCCCTCATGCTCCCGAAGCCCTCGCCAACACCGTCGAGCTGGCTCGCCGGTGTTACACGGCATGGGACCACTTCCGGCTGGTCTTTCCCCACTACCGGGATCAGGCCACGGACCACTTCACGCTGCTCCTCGAGGAGTGCCGCCGGGGCATTGTCTGGCGCTACGGAGGGACCAGCCCGGTCATCGAAGCGCGCCTTTCGGAAGAGCTGGACCTGATTCGCTCCAAGGGCTACGTGGACTACTTCCTGGTGGTGGCGGACATCGTCCGGCGCCGCCCCATCCATTGCGGCCGCGGGAGCGGTGCCGCCAGCCTGGTGAGTTATCTGCTCGGCATCACCCATGTGGACCCCATCCGCCACCGGCTGCTCTTCGGACGCTTCCTGAACCCGGAGCGAAAGGACCCGCCCGACATCGACGTCGATTTTCCCTGGGATGAGCGGGACGATCTCTCGGACGAGCTGGTTCGGGACTATGGGCCGGAGCGTCTGGCCTTTGTGGCGAACCACGTGGGGTTTGCGGGGCGCGGGTCGGTGCGGGAGGTGGCCAAGGTTTTCGGGGTTCCGGCATCGGAAATCAAGGAAGTGACCCGGCGCATGAGCTACTGGACACACCCCGCGGGGCTCGGGAAGCGTGTGGACCACCATCCGAAGTTCCACGGGTTTCACCTGGATCCTCCCTGGCCGGAAATCCTGCAGCTGGCTTCCCGACTGGATTCCATCCCCAGGCATCTCTCGGTCCACTGCGGCGGTATCATCCTGGTCCCGGACCAGGTGTCGCGCCATGTGCCCGTCCAGCGGAGCGCCAAGGGAGTCCGGATCATCCAGTGGGAAAAGGACCAGACGGAAACGGCGGGCCTGGTGAAGATCGATCTCCTGGGCAACCGGTCGCTCGCCGTCATCCGCGATGCCATCGCATCCATTCGGAGGAGCACGGGGGTGGCCATCGACTACGCCCGGTTCAATCCCCTGGACGATCCGGAGACCACGGCCCTCATCCGGCGGGGCGACACCATGGGCGTCTTTTACGTCGAATCCCCTGCCATGCGGCAGCTGCAGCAGAAAACGCAGCGGGGGGATTTCGAGCACCTGGTGATCCACTCCTCCATCATCCGCCCGGCTGCCAACCGGTATATCCGGGAGTATGTGCTGCGGCTGCACGGGGCTCCGTATGAGTCCATCCACCCCAGCCTGGGGGAGCTGCTTTCGGAAACCTACGGCGTGCTGGTTTACCAGGAAGATGTGGTCCAGGTGGCCATGGCCCTGGCCGGGTTCACATGGGGGGAGGCGGACGGGCTGCGCAAGGTCATCAGCAAGAAGAGCCCGGAGCAGCTGACGAGCTACCGGCAGCGTTTCTTCGACGGCTGCACCCGGCGCGGCGTCGAGCGTCATGTCATCGAAACGGTCTGGGACATGTTTCTATCCTTTGCCGGCTACTCCTTCTGCAAGCCCCATTCGGCCTCCTACGCCCTGGTGAGCTTCAAGTCCGCATACCTCAAGGCCCACCACCCGGCCGAGTTCATGGCGGCGGTCATCAGCAACGGCGGCGGGTATTACAGTGCCCGGGCCTACATTTCCGAAGCACGCCGCATGGGGATCCAGGTGCTGGGGCCCGATGTCAACGAAAGTGAATGGGCTTACACGGGAAACGGACGGACTCTTCGCGTGGGGTTTCAGCAGCTGCAGCAGATCCGGCGGGATTCCCTGGATGCGTTGCTTGAAGAGCGTTCACGGAACGGCACCTTCGCTTCCCTGGAGGATTTTCTGGGCCGCGTGGAGATCCATCCCTCCGAAGCTCCCCTGCTGGTGAAGAGCGGCGCCCTCGACGCACTGGGGATGCAACGGCGGCTCAACCGCCCGCAGCTCCTCTGGTTCGTGGACTCCTGGCTCAACCGGCGTTTCAGTTTGAACACCGCCCCTGCCCTCATGCGCATGAACTTAAGGTTGCGGGACCGAGAAAGTCCCCCTTTCAAGGGGGATTCAGGGGGATGTGCCCCGGATTCCAACTGCACCCCCCCCCGGCCCCCCTCCAGGGGGGATTGCTCCAGCCAAGGCCTGGCGCTTAAGTCAACGTCCATACCCCCTGCCACCCCCCAAAGGGAGGATCGTGGCAGTCGCTTATTCCCCCTCCGAACCATCCGGGTTCCTCCCCTGCCCGACCTGTCGCCTCGCCGCAAGTGGGAGCAGGAGATGGAGGCCCTGGGATTCATCCTGTCGGTCCATCCGCTGGCTTTGTACGCTTCGACCATCCGGAGCCTTCCCCACCGCATCGTTCGCGCATCGGACCTTGCCGACCACGTGGGGCGCCATGTCCACGTTCTGGGGTGGCCCATCACCCGCAAGGAGGTCATGACCCGGGCGGGCGAATCGATGGAATTCGTCTCCTTCGAGGACGAAACGGCCATCTACGAGACGGTGTTCTTCCCTCAGGCTTTCAAGCGCTTCTGCCAGGAAGTGGATATGGGAAGCGCCTACCTGCTCACCGGCAAGGTTGAAAGCGAGTTTGGAACGGTCAGCCTGACCATCCGGAGGGTCAGCAAACTCTATCCTTCAAAATCGGAGAGCTCTACGGTATACGCTCCCGAAAGGAAGGGTTTCGAGTCTCGAGTCTTGAGTCTCGGGTTTCGGGCTCAAGAGCCCAAAACCGTCTGATCCCTTTCGGGATCTCGAAAGGTCTGCAGCTGGAAGGATGGGATCAAGAGGGCGAAGGGAATGAGTGAGGAGAGCAAAGGCACGCTCGATATTGAAGATCTCTACGACTTGCTGCCGGTCGTCTCGTGTATTCCGGGGTGCACCGAGTGCTGCCGCGAGTTCGGTATTCCCTGCCGGACCAGGGTTGAGGACGAGCGATTCAAGGCATATCTCAGAGCAAACGGCATGGAGCTGGGTCAGGCGGTCGGGACAACCTGTCCGTACGTGACCGAAAACGGCTGCAGCGTCTACCCTGTCCGTCCCTTCACCTGCCGGCTGTACGGAGCTTCCGTGAACTATCGATGCAAGCTTGGAGCCGTCCCGCAACGCATCCTTGATGAGGACGAAGAAGCGGAGATCCTCAACCTGTATCGCTCGAATTTCTTCTAACCCATTCGTGCAGGACACTCATTCCAGCCGGTAATGGGGCTGCTCACCCGCCAGGCCAATCATGGCCAGAGCCCCCCCGCATTCCGTACAGAAAAGGTTGCGCACCAACCGGTGGTCACAGCTGATCACGGTGTCATCCAGAACGATCTCGCCCATGGGAATGAGCAGCGATATGCCACAGTTCGTGCACATGCATTCGATGTCTCGGTCCATACCTTTCTCTCGTTTGATCCTTCAGCAGGAAGCACTTTCCTCCATGACAGCAGAAAAGGGCATGTCGATGTGAAACAAGCACTGTCGGACTCACTCACCCAGGGCGTCTTTGAGTTTTTCTATCGCTTCCACGAGGTCCGGCAGAAGGTCCGGTGAAACCGTCAGCCCCTTCTTCGAGGGGTGAAACTCGCCGTCATCCCCCTTGTAGTAGATCCTGAGATCGATGTATTGCTTTCCCTTGTAAACGGAGAGTGAAACGCGCACTTCTTCCAGCGGGTTCTTGGGAAATGAGTGAACGAGCTGAGCTTCCTTGGCCATTCTGCAATTCCTTCCTCTCGAAGTTCAATGTTTAGCTCGACGGCGCCTGAACGGGTTATCCCGCGGGAGACTCCTTTTCACCATCGATACGCCGGAGCCTCTCCTGCGATTCACGCTGAATTCCGCCAATCAACGATTCCTCGTATTCCTGCATCTCCGCACCGGGCGATTCAGGCCATATAGTCGAGGTTCTTCAGAGCATCAATGGCTCCCTCCCATTTCTCTCAGTATTTCCATCACCGCGGCGAAGTCCAGATCTCCCAATCCTCTCGCCACACAAGCCCTGTAGAGATGCAGGAGCACGTGCCCTGCGGGAATGGCGGCGCCGGTCTCATAGGCTGTGTCCACCACAAATTTGAGGTCTTTGGTGATATGTTTCAAGGGGAACTGAGCAGGAAATTCGCCTCCTCGGATCATGTCGCCTTTCATCTGGAACAAAGCACAGTTGAGAGGTCCCGAAGACACGACGTCCAGGAAGGTATCCACTGCGAGCCCTCCCTTGGCCGCGAAGGTCGCCGCCTCGCACAGTCCTTCCATCATCGTTCCCAGCAGAAGGTTGACAGCCATCTTCATCATCGACCCCTGGCCCACCGCACCGCAATAGACGACCTTTTTGCCCATCGTCAAGAGAAGTGGTGTGGCTTCCTCCACATCCTGCTGCCGCCCGCCTGCAAGAATCACAAGAGTGGCGTCCTCGGCCGGCTTCTTGGACCCGGAAACGGGTGCATCGATGAACCGAACAGACGTGGGAGCCAACCGGGCTGCCAATTCGCGTGTGTAGCGCGGTGATACCGTGCTCATGTTGATGAAGACCTTGTGCCCGTTGAAGGCCGCTCCGGCACCTTCCGGGCCCCAAATCAATGCCTCGATAGCCTCCGGGCCCGTCAACATGGCGATGATGAAGTCCGCCTGCTCTGCAAGCATGCGAGGATTCGGGGCCATGGAAACCCCCATCGACTCCAGCTCTTCCTTTCTCAAAACCGTTCGGTTGTATACGATCACCTCATGGCCCGCGCGCGCCAGATTGCCGGCCATGGCGCGCCCCATGATTCCCATCCCCAGAAAACCGATCTTGCGATCCATTCGTGACTCCCAGCCAAAAACCTGTCTTTCAGGCACCGAAAATCGGCTCACACCGCATCCGAGATCCACATTGTGAAGGCATCGTTCAGGGTACTCTCTACGCCCTGATCTGCTCCACCCGGGCAACTCATCCGCTAAGGGGATCGTCCGCCGTTTCCCGCCCTGGCTTCCCGCATATTCTCATGCCCAACGAGGGAGCTACACTAGTATCGACCCTTTGGAAGTGTCAACCCTGTATTGAGTGCGTCCTGCAGACGCCCTGCACCACAACCACCAAACCCAGAGAGGATTGGCATTTGTTTTGATTGGCGGGAGCAGGTTGACCAGCCTGCCTTCGCCCTCTGGAATGGACGGGAGCGGTCATGAGGTCGGAGACGACGTGACCCGTTGGCCAACGGATGAGCAGGTCCACACCTGCGGTTGTCATGAGCACCGTTCAGCTCACGACATGGTGTTGTGGACACTCTCCGCACAAATTAATCCTTTCGAGAGGTAACCCATGATCCGGAAATTAACGCTCAAGATGAAGCTGACTCTGACCTGCGCACTACTGGTGGCCGTTCCTGTCCTGATTGTGGGAATTGCAGGCCTTGTCCAGTTCCGCTCCTTTGGCGATTCCACCACCGAACAGTCCTTTGCCGCCCTGGATGAGCAGGCCCGTCAGATACTCAAGGTCGGCCTGGAGAGTGAGCGAGGCACCCTGTCCTCCATCATCGCGAAGGTCGAGGAGGATGCGCGAAAACTCGCAGCCTCCTCAAATCTGACAGGTTATGTCAGTGCGTTGACGGGCGAAAACGAAGTGCTCAACGAACTGACCGAGAAGGAGGCCGTTCGAGTCGTCGAGGGAATCAAACAGACCTGTCAGGCTCAGCAGGGACTGCTCCAGAAAAAGGTCACTTCGGATCTTGGTGTTGCCAGGCACCTCCTGTCCCAGAAAGGAACGTTGCAGCAAACGTCCAGCTACGAGGGTTGGAATGCAGTCAACCCGGTCAGCCGAGAGACCCAGGTTGCGGTCCTCCCTGTCCTTCAGATCGGAGACATCAAGCTCGAAGCCGATTACGCATCCGAGAACCCTGGGTTTCTGGTGGACGAAGTGAAAGCTATCGTGGGTGGAACGTGCACGGTTTTCCAGAAGATGAACGCCCAGGGGGACATGCTGCGTGTGCTCACCAATGTGAAAGACCGAGAGGGAAACCGGGCGGTTGGCACCTTCGTCTCAGCGACACTCCCCGATGGCCGGCCAAACCCGGTCATCGAAGCCGTCATGAAGGGTGAAACCTTCTCTGGCCGGGCCTTCGTTGTGGACAGCTGGTATGTGACCGCTTACAGTCCCCTCCATGACGCAGACGCGTCTCTGGTCGGAATGATCTACACGGGAGTCAAGCAGCTCGAAACCGATGACCTGACCCAAAGTATCCTTGGAACAAGGCTGGGAGAAACCGGGCAATCCTTTGTCACCGACAGCATGGGTACGATCCTGCTCCATCCGCAGGCAGATCTCGTGGGCAAGAATGTGGTGACTGACCTGAACCTGTCCAGGTTTCAAGCGATCCTCGATCAGAAATCCTCGGGAAAGACGCAAACCCTGCTCCATGAGGCCGGCGGCACCCCTAACCTCCTGGCTGCGACCTTTTTCCCGGAGTGGGACTGGGTGATCTGTACGACGGTTCCCATGCAGGAAATCTCCAAAGGGGTGGCATCGGTTTCCAGGAAGCTCCTGATGGACGAAATTTCCACCGTGTACAAGACCTCCAACGCTGAGATCAACGGGACTCAGGCACCCCTTTACAGCCAGATCCGCCTCCTCGACGAGAAGGGCCAGGAGCTTTTCAATCTGAAGTCGGGAAAATTTTCCGAGGACCTGAAAGACAAGAGCGGCGAGCCCTGGCTCCAGGAGTCCAGGAGCGTCAAGCCGGGTGAAGCGTCCAATTCCGGGGTGGTCATCGCGGCCAACACCGGGAAACCCGAAATGCGGGTCACCTCTCCGGTTTTTCTCAATGGGTCCTCCCGGGGTGTGGCGGCGCTGAGCCTGGACTGGGATCTCACGGTGAAGATGCTTCAGGGGAAAGTCTACGGAAAGAGCGGCTATCCGTATGTGATCAACCAGCAAGGCGTGCTGGTCAACCACCCGAAATACGGTCTCGCCAGTCCCGTCAACATTGGAGATTCCAAGCACGGAGCGCTCTCGGACATCGTCAAAGGCCCCATGCTGAAGGGCGAGCAAGGGGTCAGTCGATACAGCTTTGAGGGCGTGGACAAGTTCGTGGCTTTTGCCCCCCTCAGGGTTGGCAAGCATACGTATTCCATTGCGGCCACCTGCCCGGTCCATGAGCTCCTGGGTTTGGCCAGCTCCATCAAGGCCAGTGCCGATGAGAAGTCGAGAGAGGTATCCCGGATCGTCGGGGTCAGTGCTGCTGCCCTCGCTGTTCTGGGGATGCTGGTGGGATGGTTCTACAGCCGAAGGATCGCCCGCCCACTTGCAGGCGCCATTTCGGGGCTTTCCAGGGGAGGCGACGAGATGGCCCAGTGCTCGGAAGAGATCGCGGCTGCAAGTCAGCTCCTGGCCGACGGGGCGTCGGCCCAGGCGGCCTCCCTTGAGCAGAGCTCTTCGGCCATGGAGCAGATGGCCTCCATTGCACGAAGCAATGCCGAGAGCGTCGTCAGGCTTCATGAGCTGGGAGCGGAATCCGAGCAGAGCATGAAGGCCAGCCACCAGGCTTTGCAGAAGACCCATGAAAAGATGAATCTCATCGCCAGTTCCGGCGAGCAGATGGCCGTCATCAACCGCAGCATCGACGAAATCGCTTTCCAGACCAATCTGCTGGCCTTGAACGCTGCCATCGAAGCCGCGCGAGCCGGCGAGGCCGGTGCGGGATTTGCCGTGGTTGCCGATGAAGTGCGCAACCTTTCCAAGAGAGCCAGCGATGCGGCCCGCCAGGCCCAGTCCCTGATCAGTGAAACCCTTCATCACATTAAGGAGGGCCAGGACAATATTCACGCGACCCGTGATGAATTTGTGAAGATGGGAGATGCGGGCACCAAGGTCATGGGGCTCGTGGGCGAGATCAAGGAGGCCGTCAGCGAACAGTCCAAGGGGATTGAACAGGTGAACCTCGCCCTTCGTGAAATGGACAGGGTAGTCCAGACAAACGCCGCCCAGGCTGAACAGACGGCCGCAGAATCTGAACAACTGAGCCGTCAGGCAGCCCAGATCCGCGCCCTCACCGGCGGGTTGAAGCTCGTATTGGACGGCGAAGGACGGCAGGACAATGGACGTTCTCCCGAAACAGGCTCGGGCCGGCACAAGGGTTCGAGGGCTCTCCCCGCGCCCACGGAAGTCAAAACCATTGAGCATCTCGGTGGCAGGGGTTCCAAGAGGCTTCCCCCTCCAGGACACCGAACTTCTTCGGAATTTGAGGCACAGGAGCAGCTCGAAGACTTTTAGACGGTTCTGCGCACAAATCCGATGGATTATCGAACTGATGTTGGCCTCCGGCCTCTGCTGGTCGCGCACTTGCCGACGCAGCCGTAATCCTTTATACGTCAGTGAACTGTGAGGTTCTTTCCCTTGTCCAGGGAGGCGCTTACAGGCGAGGGGTGTTTCGTTGGCCTGAATTGACTGGCCGCGGATGGCGGTCCCGCGGGGAGATCGTATTCGCACAACCTCAGTCCGTTCCAATGGAGACTCGGATTGCCCATGGAAGAGAGAATCAGAACCCTTGGAATCCTGCATGCAGCCCACTTCAGTGCGCAGCTCGATACGGTGCGCCTGAGAACGGGAAGGCTCACCGAACGCATTAAGGTCGATCACCCTGAAGCGGCCGCTGTCGTCCCGTTTGTCGATTCCACCCACATCCTCATGGTTCGGCAGTGGCGATATGCCATCGAACGGGAGACCCTCGAAATCCCTGCCGGCAAGGCGGACCCCGGGGAAGCCGTCGAGGTTTGCGCCAACCGGGAGCTGGAGGAGGAGACGGGTTACCGTGCCGGGCGGTTTCTGCAGCTTTTCAGCTATTTCCCGGCCATCGGTTACTCCAACGAGGTCATTCGGATCTATGCGGCATCGAACCTCACGCGCGCGGAGGTGCAGCGCGACGAGGACGAGATCTCAAAAGTCGAGGTGCTGCCCATCGATCGGGTCTACGATCTGATCGTCGATGGGTCCATCCGGGACGGGAAGACCGTCATCGGGCTTTCACTGTTCAAGGCATTGCAGGAGCGCGGGGAAATCCCGAGCGATTTCTTTGTCTGAGACTTGATCTGAAAGGTGAGATCGGGATTTGATTTTGGGGTCCGACTGCCGGTGGAGCGCGATTGAGTGGCTTCCTGAATCGGCAGAACCCCGGAATGGCAGTTCTCATGGAAAAGGTTCCCATCACACGCAGCGGCTATCACCGCTTGAAGCGGGAATTGACCTACCTTCGCCGGGTCATCCGGCCCACGGTTATCGAAGAGCTCCAGGAGGCGCGTGCTTTCGGAGTGAAGATCGATAACCAGCAGTATTTGCTGGCCCGCGAGCGCCATCTCGTTCTTCAGAGAAAGATCAGCGAGATCGAGCGGATGATCTCCGAGTGCGAGGTCTTTGTGGGAAGGAAATTCTTCAGGAAACAGGTTGGCTTCGGGGTGGTGATCATCATCAGGAACGTGGACAGCGGAGCGGAATCCGAATACGAGATGGTGGGACCCTATGAATCGGACGTCTCCCAGGGGAAGCTGTCGGTGAGCTCCCCCGTCGGCCGCTGCCTGATGGGATGCCGCGAGGGTGAAGAAGTCACCGTGTACACGCCTTCAGGCATCCGCATCTACCGAGTCCTCTCCATCGACCGCTGAGGTCAGTCTTCAGGGCCACGAAACTCCAGCAGAACCGGGCGAAAGCTCCAGACCGGTTCTGCTGGGCACGGTGGACCTGTGCCCACCCTACTGCTCCGCGAACCGCGGCGGTTGTGCAGGGTGGGCACGTCTCTCTGTGCGCACGGAAAACGAGAACAAGCTTCCGGGTGTCAGGAGGAGGTGCCGCCGAGGTAGGCCGACTGGACTTCCGAGTTGGAAGCCAGATCCTGGGCTGTGCCTTCGAGGACGATCTTGCCGAGCTCCATGACATAGCCGCGGTGGGCCAGTCGAAGGGCGGCCCGGGCATTCTGCTCGACCAGCAGGATCGTGACGCCGGCCCGGTTGATTTCCTGGAGTGTGGTGAAGATGGCTTTGACGAGAAGCGGTGCGAGGCCAAGGCTCGGCTCGTCCAGGAGAAGGATTTTCGGACTGCTCATGAGGGCCCGCCCAATGGCGAGCATCTGCTGCTCGCCGCCGCTCAGGGTCCCGCCCAGCTGATCCCGCCGTTCGGCCAGGCGCGGAAAGAGCTCGTAGACTTGCCCCATGGCCAGTTTCACCTGCGCACCATCCCGGCACACAAAGGCTCCGAGGTTCAGGTTTTCCTGAACCGTCAGGGTCCCGAAAATCCGCCGTCCCTCCGGTACCTGGGCAATCCCGCGCTTCACGATTTCATGGCCCTGCAGCCGGTGCAGATCAGTGTCTCCCGAACGGATGGCGCCGCCGGAAGCCCGCACCAGGCCGCTGATGCTGAGAAGCGTCGTGGATTTACCAGCCCCGTTGGCTCCGAGAATGGCAACGATCTCGCCCTCGTGAACCCTGAGGTCGATGCCGTGCAGCACTTCCACGTTGCCATACTTCACCTGCAGGCCGGCGACTTCCAGGATCACGGGCTTACCAGTCATGTTCCGTTCCCAAATAGGCCTCCACGACCTTCGGATTGCTCTTGATCTCGTCAGGACCCCCCTCGGCGATCTTCAGACCGTATTCCATCACCACAATCTTCTCGCAGACCCGCATCACCAGGCTCATGTCGTGCTCGATGAGCAGGATCGTGATCCCCCGGTCGCGAATGCTTCGGATGAGGTCGACCAATCGCGTGGTCTCCTGCTCGTTCATGCCCCCGGCCGGCTCGTCCAGGATCAGCAGCTTGGGAGCCGTGGCGAGGGCTCGAGCGACTTCGAGAAGCCTCTGGCTGCCGTACGAAAGGTTGCGGGCCAGTTGAGCAGCCCGTCCCTCGAGCCCAACATATTCCAGGTATTTCAATGAGGTAGCGATTCCCTTCCGTTCTTCTCTTCTCTGGCGCCCGGTGTGGAGGAGAGAGCCGATGAGCCCCGTCTTCATCTGGCAGTGGTGTCCGGCGAGCACGTTTTCAAGGGCCGAAAGACTCTGAAAGAGCCGGATGGTCTGGAAAGTGCGCGCAATACCGCGGGCGACGATGCGATGGGTGAGGAGCCCCACGATGCTCGAGCCGTCGAAGAGGATTTCCCCCTGGTCGGGTCGGTAAATCCCCGTTATCAAGTTGAAAACCGTCGTCTTGCCGGCTCCGTTGGGTCCAATGAGCCCCACAATGGAGCCCGAGGGAACGTCAAAGGTGAGGTTGGAGACCGCAGTGAGGCCACCAAAGCTTTTGGTGAGGCGGCTCACGCTCAGGAGGCTCATGCCCTGCCCTCCCCCTCCCCGGCTTCAGGCAGCCGGTACTGGCGAGGCCGAGCCGGCAGAAGCCCCTGTGTGCGGAAGATCATCATGACCACCATGGCCGCCCCGAACACCAGCATGCGGGCATTGGCAAACCCGCGAAAGATCTCCGGCAGCCCCACCACGAGGAAAGCCCCCAGGAGCATCCCGGGAATTGACCCGCTGCCGCCGAGAATGACAATGGCGAACATCAGGACCGACTCCCAAAAGGTAAACGATTCCGGTGAGATGATGGTCATTTTGGCTGCGTAGACGTTCCCGACCATCCCGGCCCAGGCCGCCCCCACGACGAAAGAGGCGAGCTTGTAATGGGCCGTGTTGATTCCGCTGCCTTCGGCCGCCGTGTCGTCTTCGCGCAGGTAGTTGAGCGCTCGGCCGAAGCGCGAGTATTCCAAGAGATGGAACAGGACGACGGTAACGCCGACCAGCGCCCAGATGAGGTAATAGAACTCGTGGGGCGTTCGGATGACCCAGCCCAGCAGATTGGGCCGCGCGATCCCGAAAATGCCGTTTGATCCCCCGGTGATGCCGAACACATCATTAATCAGCGCAATCCGTACGATTTCCCCCACGCCGATGGTCACAATGCAGAGATAATCCCCACGCAGATGGATGATGGGGCGCGCCACCACGAGGGCGAAGAACCCTGCGGTGAAAGCGCAAACCGGCATGAGCCACAGAACAGGGATCCCGAAACGGGTGTTCAGGATCGCCGCCGTGTAGGCGCCCACGGCGTAGAACGCGGCGTGGCCCAGGTTGAAAAGGCCTGCATGGCCCACGATGAGGTTCAGGCTCAGGGCCAGAACGGCGTAGATGCCGATGCTGTTCAACACGTCGATCCAATAAGGGTTCAGAAAAGCGGGAGGCAATGCCGCCAGCAGAACCAGACCACCGTAAACCCAAGCCGCTCGCCCCATCAGACCTTTTCCGCCACCCTTTCGCCCAAAAGTCCCGTCGGACGCACAATGAGAATCAGGATCAGCACGAGAAAAGCGATGGCGTCCTTCCAGGCGATGGAAATGTATGCAGCCCCCATGGCTTCAATGACCCCCAGAAGCAGCCCCCCCACCATGGCCCCCGGAATGTTGCCGATCCCCCCGAGAATCGCAGCCGTGAACGCCTTGAGGCCGTAGACCCAGCCCATGGTGAAGTTGATCTGCCCGTAATAGAGCCCCACCATCAGTCCCGCCGTACCACCCAGAGCGGGGCCGATCATGAAGACCAGCAGGATCACGCGGTTGACATCGATTCCCATGAGCCGGGCCGCCCCCTGGTCGATGGCCGCGGCTCGAATGGCTGTCCCGACCTTCGTCTTCTGAATGAAGAGGTAAAGGAGGGTCATGAGCGTCAGGGAAGCCAGAAGTACCAGAATCCGAATCACCGGAATCTGGACCCCCAGCAGGTTGAGCGCCGTTTCGGGCAGGATGTTCTGTGGGTAAACCTGGAATCGTGCGCCGTAGACGAGCATGATGGCATTCTGGAGAAAGATGGATGCGCCCAGGGCGGAAACCACCGCCGAGAGCCTCGGGGACTCCCGGAGGGGACGGTATGCCGTACGGTCCAGGAGCGCCCCGACAAGGGCAATGAGCCCCATCACCATGGCGGCCAGGAGCAGAGTCCCCCACAGAGGCCCGAGCCGGTCGGTCAGGAGCAGTGATGAAAGGAGGGTCAGCCCGAGATAGGCACCCAGCGTGAACAGATCGCTGTGGGCGAAATTGATGAGCTTCAATACCCCGTACACCATCGTGTAGCCCAGGGCGATGAGCGCGTAGATGCCTCCAACGGCGAGGCCGTTAGTCAATTGCTGGAAAAACTGTTCCATGTGCCATAGCTGATGTCGTTATGAATCCGTTTATGAATGCAACAAAACACGTTCAGCGCGCGGAAGCCGGACCTCCGCGCGCTGAACGTCAACCCACGGTCAGACCGCTAGGGCTGCAGGATGAACTCTCCCTGGTCGTTGACCTTGTAGACCCGGTACACCTCACCCACACGGTCGCCCTTCTCGTTGAAGGAGATCTTTCCGGTCAATCCCGGGAAGTCTTTGAGCTGCTTCTGGAGATATTCAACCAGCTTGGCGCTGTCGGTGGAAGCCGACTTCTCCATGGCATGGACCGCAACCCGGAATCCGTCGCCGGCGAGCACGGCATAGATGGAGTTGGGAGGATTGCCGTATTTCTTGCTGAAAGCGGCCAGGAAAGACTTGGCCTCTTCATTGGGCAGATCTTTGGGCAGCGGTGCGCTCAGGAAGTAGAAGCCAGCCGCGGCCTCCTTCCCGGCGGTCTTGACCAGGTCGGGGTTGTTGGTGGCGTCCCCGCCCATGAATTTGACACCCCAGTTCATCTGCTTGCTCTGCTTCAGGAGCAGACCGGCTTCACCGTAGTAGCCCGTGAAGAAGACCATCTCCGGCTGAGCTCCCTTCATTTTGGTCAGAATGGTCGTGTAATCCTGTTCCTTGGGAGTCAGTGCATCGAAGAAGACCACATCTACTCCCTTGAGGAGTCCCTTGGTCTCGTCGGCGAGCCCCTTGGCGTAGGTGCTGTTGTCATGCAGGATGGCCAGCTTCTTCACGCCCAGCTTCTGGATGGTTTGAGCAGCCACCTGAGCCTGTTCATCGTCGCGCGGGCACGTCCGGAAAAAGGTCTTGATTCCCTTTTCGCTCAGTCGAATGGCCGTGGACCCATTGGCGATCTGGATGATGTCGGCCTCACTGTAGATGTTCTGGGTGGCTTCGGTCACCGCCGAGCCATAGGTTCCGATGACGGCCACCACACCCTGGGTCGCCAAACGCTGTGCAGCGAGAGCCGCCGTCCTGGGGTCCCCGCCGTCATCCTCCGTCACGACTTCGACCTTCTTGCCGGCAATGCCACCTTTGGCATTCAGCTCCTCGGCCAGCAGATCCAAAACCTGCTTCATCTCCTGGCCTTCACTGGCCCAGGACCCCGTCATGGGTCCCATGAGACCGATCTTCACCGTATCAGCCCCGTGGGCCGTACCGAACATCACGCACAACAAAAGAGCCAAAACACCCAGTTTCTTCATAAACCCCTCCTTGTCGTCAGGAATTTTTATGGTTGTTTTCGATGGAAACAGGCGGTCGGAAGGACCCCTCGAAGAGTGGGCGGACAATAGCAGGCAATTGATTTCGTGTCAACTTTAAGGTATCCGTATGAATGGACTGCCGGATTCCTCTCTCTGCCCGGGAACGCAACCATTCCATCGGGAGGACGCCATGACCTCCGCACTCGAACAAGCCATCCGAAGGACAGGGCTCTGGCTTTACCAGCTGCTGGAAGAGGAATCCCCATCCGTTTTCCGGAAGGACTACTGGCTGGGCAAGGTCCTCGACTGGTGCATGCGGGACGAATCCTTCAAAATCCAGATGTTCCGCTTCGTGGATGTCTTTCCCAATTTGAGCCGCCCTGAATCCGTGGCTCGTCACTTCCAGGAGTATTTCGGCCGTGCGGATGCTCCCCTACCCGCTGCGCTGCAGTGGTCCATCCGGCTTCTGCCGCCGGGCTCCTTCGCTGCAAAACTGGCTGTCAACAGCATAGCCGGCAACCTGACAGAAATGGCGACCCATTTCATCGCGGGGGCCTCCCCTGAGGACGCCCTTCCCGTGCTCAGAGGCCTGCGTTCCGACGGGATGGCGTTCACCGTCGACCTCCTCGGGGAGGCTGTTGTCTCCGAAGCGGAAGCGCTGGAGTACCAGGCCCGATATCTGGACCTGCTGGACGTTCTCCATCGGGTGCAGGCACACTGGCCCACCATTCTCGGCCAGCCTGAGGGGCCCGACTGGGGCCACTCCCCCAGGGTGAACGTGTCCATCAAAACAACAGCCATGTACTCGCAAATGAGCCCCCTGGCCTTCGACCGTTCCATTGCCGTGGCCAAGGAGCGGCTCCTGCCCATATTCCGCAGAGCCATGGAAACGGGTGCCTTCGTGTCCCTGGATATGGAGCAGTACAGCCTGAAGAACGTGACGCTGGCGCTTTATCGCTCCCTCATGGAAGAACCCGCGATCCGGGACTACCCCCACACGGGCATCGTCATCCAGGCTTATCTTCGGGACAGTGAGCAGGACCTCAATGCCGTTCTCCACTGGGCCAAGAGACACAGGAAGCGTTTCACGATCCGATTGGTGAAGGGGGCTTACTGGGACTCGGAGCTCATCTGGGCCGGCCAGAACAACTGGCGCATTCCCGTCTACACCAACAAGCTGCAAACCGACGCCAACTTCGAACGACTGGCCCGGATCATTCTCGAGCACCATGAATGGGTCCAGCTCGCCTGTGCATCGCACAATATCCGCTCCATCGCCTGCGTGATGGAAACGGCGAGCTCACTGCGGGTTCCCGACCACCGGGTGGAATACCAGATTCTCTATGGCATGGGTGAGCCCGTCCGCAACGCATTGAGGAAAGCGGGGCTTCCCCTTCGGATCTACACGCCGATCGGAGAAATGATCCAGGGCATGGCTTACCTGGTGCGCCGACTCCTCGAGAATACGGCCAACGAATCTTTTCTGCGCAAGAGTTTTGCCGAGGGGCTCCCCAAGGAGGAACTGCTGCGGAATCCTGCAGAGGACCTCCGGAAAGCCGAAATGCAGGAAGCTGATGATGAGCGATCTGAGATTCATGACGAAGCCGGGATTTGCCCTCCGGCCGAAGCTCAATCCGCAGCGCCGGCCGAGAAAGCCTTCGAGAATGAACCGGCCTGGGACTGGTCCCACGCCGCAAACCGGGAATCCTTCAAAGACGCCCTGACGCGCGTGAGAAGCCGCCTTCCCCTTCGCGTTCACCCGGTCATCGGCGGCAGGAGAATCAAAACGGGGAGCTCTTTCACATCCAGCAACCCCAACAATGTTCACGAGATCGTTGGAGAGGTTTTCGCTGGCGGAGTGGCGGACGCTCGGCGTGCCGTGGAGGCGGCCTCCGCCGCATTTCCTCTCTGGAGGGACACGCCGCCCAACGACCGGGCGGAGATCCTTTTCAAAGCTGCCGCCGCAGCCAGGAAGCTGCGGCACGACCTCGCGGCGCTCCAGGTCTTTGAAGTCGGCAAGAACTGGAGCGAAGCCGATGCGGATGTCTGCGAAGCCATCGACTTCCTCGAATACTACGGCCGTGAAATGATCCGGCTTGGTGCCTATCGCCCCATGGGGAAAGCGCCCGGCGAGTCGAGCCGCCTCTTTTATGAGCCGCGCGGCGTGGCCGTAGTCATCGCCCCCTGGAACTTCCCGCTGGCCATCTCCATGGGCATGGTCTCGGCCGCCATCGTGGCAGGAAACACGGTGGTGTATAAACCGGCTTCCCAATCGCCGGTCGTCGGCTCGATGCTGGTCAGAATCTTCGATGAAGCCAGACTTCCGGCGGGCGTTCTGAACTTCCTTCCCGGCCCCGGAGGCGAGATCGGTGATGCCCTTGTCACCCACCCGGACGTGGCGCTCATCGCATTCACGGGCAGCAGGGACGTGGGGCTGCGCATCAACGAGCTGGCGGCCCGAGCCGCGGAGGGCAGCCGCGGCGTGAAAAACGTCATTGCGGAGATGGGTGGAAAGAACGCCATCATTGTGGATGCCGACGCAGATCTGGATGAAGCCATTCCTCAGATTCTCCACTCGGCCTTCGGCTACCAGGGCCAGAAGTGCTCCGCCTGCTCCCGGCTCATCGTGCTCGAGGAAAACTACGAGCGATTGGTGACCCGTCTCAGGGCGGCGGCTGAGAGCCTGCGTCTCGGGCCCACCGAGGATCCGGCGAGCTTCATGGGTGCCGTGATCGATGCCTCAGCCAAAGAGAAGGTCCTGCACTACATCGAAATTGGAAAAGAGGAAGGACAGATCCTGCTCGAACGGCACTTCGGTGATGCTGCCGGGCATTATGTCCCGCTCGCCATTTTCGCGGATATTCACCCCGAGCACCGACTGGCCCAGGAAGAGATCTTCGGGCCGGTGCTTGCCGTCATGAAGGTGCGGGACATCGAGGAAGCCCTCCGGGTGGCCAACGGGACACCCTATGCCCTGACAGGAGGGCTCTTTTCAAGGAGCCCCGCCACCATCGAAAGAGTCAGCCGTGAGTTCCGGGTGGGCAATCTCTACATCAACCGGGGGTGTACAGGCGCCATCGTCGGGCGCCATCCCTTCGGCGGCTTCAAGTTTTCAGGCGTGGGCTCCAAGGCCGGCGGCCCCGACTATCTCCAGCAGTTCATGGTGCCGCGCAACGTGGCGGAAAACACCATGCGACGGGGTTTCGCCCCCATGGAGACTCCAAAAAGCGGGCGGGCCGGAAAACACAGGCATTAGCACGACAACGAGATTTCTTCTGCCCCTAAAAGTCGGAAGCTTCATGAACAGGAACCCTGGAAGAGGCTGGCCGGACGCGCGGACGCTCTTCAAGTACGCGCTGGCCCAGATTCCGGACATCGTGATCTTCGTTGTGGTCGTGCTCGTCCTGCAGCGATGGCTGGATCTTTCGACGCTGCTCGTGACGCTGCTCATCGCCGTCTGGGTGTTGAAGGATATCCTGCTCTTTCCATGGCTGCGGCGCTCTTTCGAAGAGGGACGCCCGGAGGATGCGCAGCCGATGATCGGTGCGCGGGGCGTGGCGAAGGATCCGCTCGACCCGGACGGATACGTCTGGATAGGGGGAGAGCTGTGGCGTGCTGAACTGGTGGAAGGGCATCCGCCCATCGAGGCCGGTGAGTCTCTCAAAGTCGAAGACGTCCGGGGGCTGACCCTGCTGGTGGCTCGCGACGCCGAGACCCGCGAGTCATGACATCCTTTCAGCCAATGGGGCAGCCGCTTTGCGGAAGATCACCTCAGGATCCCTGTCAGCGCCCGGACCAGCACGGCACACTGGTCGTCCGTCCCCACCGTGATGCGAAGGTACTGATCGATGCGCGGCAGGCGGAAATGGCGCACAATGATGGACTGCTCGCGCAGCTGCTGAGCCAGCTCCAAGGCATCCCTCTGGCGGTGTCGTGCGAAGACGAAATTCGCCGCAGAGGAGAGCACCTCGAACCCAAGCCCGCTCAAATCCTGAACCAGCTTTTCACGCGTGCAAATGATGGCATTGCGGGTCCGTTCAAAATAGTCCCGGTCTTCGATGGCGGCCACGGCCCCGGCGATGGCAAAACGGTCCAGGGGATAGGAATTGAAGCTGTTCTTCACCCGCTCGAGCGCTTCCACAAGGTCCGCATGCCCCATGGCGAAGCCCACCCGCAACCCTGCGAGAGAACGCGATTTGGATAGGGTCTGGATCACCAGAAGGTTCGGGTAGCGGTTCACGAGAGGCACCACGGATTCCCCCCCAAAGTCGATGTAAGCTTCGTCGATGACCACCACCGACTGGTCGTTTCGGCTGAGCAGTTCTTCGATCGCGCCTCGAAACACCGCCCTTCCCGTGGGAGCGTTGGGATTGGGGAAGATGATGCCGCCGTTGGGACGCAGATAGTCCTCCGGCCGGATCTCCAAATCCTCGCTCAATGCCACCGTTTCGTAAGGCACGTCGTAGAGCTTGCAGTACACCGGGTAGAAACTGTACGTGATGTCCGGAAAGAGCAAAGGTGCGGCATGCTTGAGCAGCGCCAGGAAGGTGTGGGCCAGCACCTCGTCCGATCCGTTTCCCACAAAGACCTGATTGGGCATCAATTCGAAGTGCCTGGCGACGGCCTCCTTGACGAGGTCGGCATTGGGGTCGGGATACAGTCGCAAGGCATCGTCGGCCTCGCGCTTCAGGGCTTCGATCACCCTCGGGGAGGGACCATATGGGTTTTCGTTCGTGTTGAGCTTCACGAGGTCCGGGAGCTTGGGCTGCTCGCCGGGCACGTAAGGGGTGAGCTCATGAACGACCGAGCTCCAGTAAATGCTCATCTCACTGCTCCTGGCGAGTTTTTTCATCCCGTTCGATTTCGGCCTCGATGGGCTGAAAGAAATGCGTGATGCGACCCTGGTTCAGGGCATCGTCATAAGTGAGGAGGGTGCTCACCTTGCCGGAGGCCCAGAAGAATTTGCGGTCGGATTCGTCGGGACGGAAGGGGTTGCCATATTCCCTGGCGAGCTGTTCCCGCACCTTGGTGAAGCTCTGCATGGAACTGAAGTAGATCATGACGCTGTAGAAGCGACCCTTGTAGAAGCCATAGACCACTTTGTCCATGACGATCCCGTGCAGCTCCACGGTCTCGCCCTCTCGCGTGTAGAACTTCTGATCCTTCTCCTCGCCGATGAGCTTCATGTCGGGCAGGTCGCGGATATTGGCGGCCCAGGCAATCCCCCGGAACCCTTCGGTTTGCTGATCCGGCGGGGCGGCAAGGTAGCCGAACATGGCCCAGCAGATGAAAAGAAGACCAGTCGCCAGGACAACAATGGCAGCCATTTTGGCTTTGTTGAGATCACTCATTCCTCGTCTTCTTCCTCACCCCCGAGTACCAGGTGTCGTTCCAGAAAATCAAGGAGCTTCCGGCCATCGGGCGTGGGCACCCAACCGAGCCCCCCGCATTCGTCGCACTCCATCATGTTTCCATGGTTTTCGGAGGCCAGTACTCCCTCTCCCCAGCACTTCCAGCACCGGACTTCAAGCTCCGGAAGCCCCATGATTTTCTGCCTCCTTTTCCTTCAACCCCACGCAGCTCGGATGCCTGAGATTAAGGCACGATGTCGACCAGCCCTTTGTTTCACGCCACGACGCCCAGGTCGCCACGCGATGGAGCCGTTGGTGGCTTCGCCGCGGGAAACAGGCGGAGCGTCTCTCCCCCCGAAGAGCCGGCGCAAATCTACCCATCAAAGGAATGGCTGACAAGGACAAATCGAGCGGGATCTCAAAACTCGGCATGGCCCGGTGTTCGGGGAAACGGAATGACCTCCCGGATATTGGCGATTCCGGTGCAGTACTGGACCATCCGCTCCAGCCCGAGGCCGAAGCCGGCGTGGGGCACCGTCCCCCACTCCCGAAGCTCCACATACCATCGATAGTCTTCCAGCGGAACCGATCTGGCCTGCATCTGCTCCAACAGCATGTCACGCCGCTCTTCTCTCTGGGAGCCGCCGATGATCTCACCGATGCGGGGAACCAGAATATCCATGGCGGCCACGGTCCGCTCATCCTCGTTGACGCGCATGTAAAAAGGCTTCAGTGCGCGTGGGAAGTTCAGGATGGCAACCGGCTTCCTGAAGACCTTTTCCGTCAGGTAACGTTCGTGCTCCGCCTGGAAATCGTTGCCCCATGCCACTGGAAAGGCAAATGTCTCGCCGGACTCGTTCAGCAGTTCCACGGCCTCGGTGTAGGAAATCACCTCGAAAGGCTCCCGCACCGTCTGCTCCAAGGTCTCCCGCAGATTGGCCTCCATGAAACGGGTGAAGAACTCGATGTCTTCATCGCAGCGATCCAGAACCGCCTGCACGAGGTGCTTCACGAGGCCTTCCGCCAGCTCCAGGTCTCCCTGCAGGTCGCAAAAGGCCATCTCCGGCTCGACCATCCAGAATTCAGCCAGGTGGCGGCTGGTATTGGAGTTCTCGGCCCGAAAGGTCGGGCCGAAGGTGTAGACCTTCCCGAGGGCGAGGGCATAGATCTCGGCCTGCAGCTGCCCGCTCACGGTGAGAAACGTCGGGCGACCGAAAAAGTCCGGCGAAGGTTCGCCGGACCCCGAAGCGGGCGCACCGCGGCTCGGGTCCAGCGTGGTCACCCGAAAAACGTCGCCTGCCCCCTCGCAATCGCTCGCCGTGATGATGGGCGTGTGAATGTAGAGAAATCCGCGCTCCTCCAGGAATTCATGGATCGCAAAACTGATGCGGTTCCGGACGCGCATGGCCGCGCCGATGGTGTTGGTCCTGGGCCGAAGGTGAGCGATTTCCCGAAGGAACTCGAAGGAGTGCCGCTTCTTCTGGAGAGGATAGGTCGCGGGATCGGCCGGTCCCACCACTTCCATCCTTGTGGCATGCACCTCAACGGACTGCCCCTTACCGGGCGAGCGCTCGATGGTCCCTTCGACCGTGAGGCTGCAGCCATTGCTGACACCCGCTAGCATGCTCTGGACATCGGGGCGGCTGTGGTCGGCCACGATTTGGAGATTCTTGAAACAGGACCCATCGTTCAACTCGATGAAGCTCACCCCTGCCTTGGAATCCCTTCTCGTACGGACCCATCCGTTCACCTTCACGACCTCGCCTGCAGATTCCGGGTCCGTTCCCAAAACCTCGCGGACACTGCTCACACGATCCATGCTTCCTCCCGACTGATGCACATGCCCTTCTAACCGGAAAGTCATTCTAAGTACACATCCACAGAATAAAGTGTCCATTGAATAAGCACGTCATCCCCGCATGCTTCTGGCGGGGATCCAGGGATTTGAAGGCCTCTGGATTCCCGCCAGG
>JBFYYO010000019.1:0-31342 GCA_041310025.1 Syntrophobacterales bacterium | reverse complement strand
TCTGAACAGTGGAATGATCTGAACAGTGGAATGATCTGAACAGTGGAATGATCTGAACAGTGGAATGATCTGAACAGTGGAAATACCGCACGGTTTGCTCTTCAACGTAGGTTAGGGAGGCAGAAATCAGCTGCTTGTCATGGCTCTCCATCATATCCAGTTTGGAGGAACGGGCTTGATCTGGTTGTCTTGACAACCGGCAGGGGTTGAGGGTAGATGTTGCCTGGAAAGTGTCAGCGGCCATGCTGGATGCGGCGCACCGCCGGCCGGGCACCGGAGCACAGACTGTCAGGACATGGATTGGATGATGCTCAACCCTCAATCGCCTGTACCGCTTTATCACCAGCTTTCCGAGATCATTCTCGCCAGGATACGCTCGGGCGAATACGCCCCCGGGCATCGCATACCCTCCGAGCCGGCGCTCGCAGCGGCCTACGGCATCGGTCGCCCCACCGTCAGGCAGGCCATCGATGTGCTGGTTCGCAGGCGGTTTCTTCTGCGGCGAAGGGGATCGGGCACTTATGTCCGGCCGGAGCCGGAGGAAGTCGATTTGTTCTCCCTGGCAGGCACCATGTCGGCGTTTCAGAAGAAGGGCATCTCGGTTGTCTCGCGGATCATCGAAAAGACGGGCCTGAGGTCGGTCCATGATGATCCGGAGAACCCTTTCTCAGATCGCGAGGCGATCTTTCTGGCCCGGCTCAGCCTGGTGGAAGATGTGCCAGTCCTGCTCGAGGAGATCTACATGCAACCGGAGCTGTTTCCGGGGATCGAGAAGATCGACCTCTCCGGGCAGTCCCTCTCCCAGATCGTGGATGAGCGCTATCACATGCGGCCTTCCGGCGGGAGGCAGAACTTCCGGATCGGATACATGGACGGGCCGAGGGCCCGGCGCCTGGGCGTCTCAACCTCAGCGCCCATACTCCTGGTTAAGCGATTTCTCACGTTTTCCGCAGCCGAAAACGCCGTCTACTCGGAGCTCTACTGTCGAACCGACCAGTTTGTGTTCTCCCAGACCATCGGGGGGCTTGCCGCGGAGTGACGGGGCGAGTAGCGCTCTGCAACATGCTGCTAAGTACAGCTCAAAAGAATATGGTTTTCATATTTTTCTTGAGTCATCCCCGCATGCCTCAGGCGGGGATCCAGTCATCTCAAAGCCTCTGGATTCCCGCCAGGGACGTGCGGGAATGACGATTGACAGGTTCACTCAAAGGTGTGGAGGTGTACCGAGGATCTTTGCGCCGAAGCGTGTCACGCCGCAGTAGAGTGGATCTCCAGAATCCCCTTGGCCCCCATGCTGCAGGATGTCGAATCCAGGTATTGCCTGATGCTGCGCTCCAGCCTGTCCATGATCCGACGGAATTCGGCCTCGTCGGGCTCCAGCAGGGTCATACGGAATCCCTGGAGCGGCGTGTTGAAGGAGGAAAGGGGCACCACGCAAATGCCCGTGGAGGCGAGCAGGTGATAGACGAAGCGCTTGTCGGGCTGCATCTCGGGGTCGGTGGCAAGCTCTTCCACCAGAATCCTGGCTTCGCGGTTGTGGATGGGAAGGCTCTGCCGATGATTCAGGACCTCCGTCTCAAACACCACGCTCATGTAGAATGCGCCATTGGTTCGGTTGATCCGGATGCCCGGAATGTCCTTCAGCTTCTCATAGGCCAGGTTTGAAAATCTCTCGTAGCGTCGGCACCGCTCGCCCAGGTAGGCCTGGTACTCCGGGTGCTCCAGGATGCGCGGGATGGCTCGCTGAGGCAGCGTGGTGGAGCAGACCTCGACCATCTTGGCATTGATGATGGACTGGACGTACCGGAAAAAGTCGGGATCCTTGTCGGCGTTGTAGATCTCGACCCAGCCGCAGCGCGATCCAGGCCAGGGCAGCTCTTTGGAAATCCCGTTCATGGCCAGCCCCGGCACGTCGCCGATGAGATCGGCCAAGGGTTTGGTCCTCTGGTCGTTGTAAACCAGATTCTGGTAGATCTCGTCGGCGATGAGGAAAAGGTCGAACTCGCGGGCTATGGCGACGATCTCGCACAGGATCTCCTCCGGATAGACGGCTCCCGTGGGATTGTCGGGGTTGATGATCAGGATGCCCGCAACGGACGGGTTGTACTGCACGCTTCGGCGCAGCTCCCGGAGGTCCGGGTACCAGTGATTCTGCGGATCCAGGGGATAAGTCACCGGAGCCTGACCGGCGTGGGCGGCCTCGGAGGATGAATGGGTCGTGTAGGTGGGCGAGGGGGTGATGACTCGGGCGGTGCTCCGAAGAAGGCCGTAGATCTTGGTGATGGCTTCCCCGAGGCCGTTGAAAAAGAGGATGTCATTGGGGCAGATGTGGACGCCGCCGTTACGGTTTCGGTGGGCGGCCAGGAACTCCCGGGTCTCCAGGATCCCCTGGGTGTGGCAGTACCCGTACGAGCAGTCCTGCATGGCGAGGTCCGCCACGATGCGCTTCATCCACTCGGGGATCTTTTCGCCCTTGGCCACCGGGTCTCCGATGTTCTCCAGATTCACCTTGATCCCCAGTTGCTGCAACTTCTCGACGACGCGGATGATGTTGCGGATCTCGTACGTCAGCTTGCCGGCGCCCATGTGCACGATGTCGGTTCTCATCTTTCCCCTGGCCTTCCTTTCATTTTGATGGTCTGTCGCACGAACCCTCGGGCCGGAAAACAAGAAAGGCCGCGAGTGGTTCGCAGCCCTTAAACAAAAAGGGCTGCGGTGAACGCCCGCAGCCCTGAGTTTTCAAACTTGGAGGATCAGATCCTCACCTCTCCCTCAGACCCGCGGGCATTAGGGCCGCCGCCGCTGCCGCCGCGACTGCTGCCGCTGCGGCGTTGCTGGCGTAACGAGCTCTGCTGACTGCGAAACTGGAAGAGGCCATGATCTTCCCGATAAACTTGAGTTTTTTAAAAGCTCACCCCATCTGGGTGAGGCGAATACTAACCGAAGCAAATCTCAGCTGTCACGAAAAAAATCGGCTCCATGAGGGATGAGCATGAAAAAAGGCTGTCGCTGCTTCAACCCGCGTCATGCTGATAACTGGATTCTGCAGAGTAAAAAAAGGTGAGGGATGCGCCGATGAACCCCTCGCCGGTACGTCCTCCCCAGAGGTGGTGGACGAAGATCCCCAGCATGGCCAGGACCCTCAACGCATCCACCTGGGGAACCGTGAATCGGCCGGCGGGCTTTTTCATCCTGCGGGCGCCTTCCCTGAATCAGCCGCCGGAACGTTTCCCTTCCGACTCTCGTCGATGTGGTGGAGGGTTGCTCCGACGGGGGCAAAGGACAGGAACAGGATGTTGGCGAAGGGAATGAGGAAGCAAAGCCCAAAACCCAGGTGAAAGAAGAGGTTCGTCTTCAAAAAACTCACGCGGTTCCGGAACGGGATGAACTGGCGCGCGGGGATGATGTCCGTATTGTCCCAGGCCAATAGCACGGCGGCCGCCAGAGATGAGAGGATCGCGATGACGGGTCCCAGGGGCGTCAGCCAGCCGAAGATCATGAGCAGTGTGCTCACGAGCACGGGCAAAATGGTCCGTGGGACTTCCTGCCCGATCAGGTAAACAAACTGTTTGGCCATGGACATGCTGGAGGGTGCGGTGACCGCCCCCGTGAGCATCTTCTCGGTGGCTCGAGACATGATGTCCATGATGACCGCTCCGAAGAGGATCTGGCCTGTCAAATACGAAAAGACGGCAGACGTCGCCACCAAGCCGAGAGTCAGGAGCCAGGAGAACACATACCACAACCAGACCAGCCAGGAACTTTCGGGCTTCTTCCAGATGAGGCCCGACAGTTCATTGTGGTGAGCGAGCACGAGCCCTGCGATGACGAAAGCCAGGATCACCATGACCAGAAACCGCAGGAGACCCAACATCAGGAGCCGGGGGGTTCTGATCCCCAGCCACAATCCTCGAAAGTTGTAGATGATACCGCTGAACATCTGCATCTTCTCCGAGTTGGTCCATCCGAGTGTCACGAGTGGTTTAGATAGTGAGTACAGGTAGCTATACTCGTTAAGGAACAGAAGTTTCGTTTCCCGCTCGCCCCCTTCGATACCTCAGGACAGGCTTCGATACCTCAGGGCGAACGCTACATTTGAACCTTCACGAGTATAACAGCCAACAGCTAAGAGCTGACAGCCAACAGCTGATCGCTGGTTGCACGACTATGGCGTTCAATGCACGCCGTCTGAGACTGCCGCAGGCCCGCCGCGATGAGTCTTCATGAGCAGGGTCAACGGGACCAGGGCGACGGTGAGCCATGCAAAAAGCCAGAAAACGTCGTTGAACGCCAGCATGTTCGCCTGTCGCAGCACCTCGCGATAAAGGCCGGCCAGCAGAAGCTTCGATTGGGTCATCCCTTCGGCAAGGCCTGGAGCGGCCTGGGAGAGCTGCGCCGCGTATTCCCGAAGTGCGGGGTTGAAGGGCGTCACATGCTCCACAAGGAAGTTCTGGTGGAGCTGGGAGCGCTGCGACAGCAGCGTCGCGCTCACGGCCACCCCGAAGCTCCCCCCCAGGTTTCTCAGGAGGTTGAAGATTCCCGATGCGTTTCCCATCTGTTCCCGGGGAATGTTGACATACGTGGAGCCCGCCAGTGGGACAAAAAAGAGCCCGATGCCGAATCCCTGGATGAACCGGGGCAGTGCGATGGAAACGAAATCCGCCCCGAGATTCAGCCCGCCCATGAGCCAGAGCGAATAGGCCATGGTGAAAAGCCCAACCGCGAGCAGCACCTTGGGCTTGACCCCCCTCTTCATGAGGATGCCGGCAATGGGCATGATGAAAAGACTCGCCACTCCCCCGGGCCCCAGGACATACCCCGCCCAGACCGCCGTGTAGCCCATGAGCGTCTGAGCGTAGAGGGGCAGCAGCACGAAGCCCCCGAAGAGGCAGAAGAATCCCATGAACATGATGATGTTTCCGGCGGTGAAGGTGCGGTCTCGAAATACCCTCAGGTCCACCACTGGATGCTCAGCTCTGAGCTCCACGATGACAAACAGGGTCAAGGCAACGATGCAGATGATGCTGAGCGCGATAATAAAGGTGGAATCGAACCAGTCCTCACGCTCTCCCTTGTCGAGCACGATCTGGAGGCACCCGAGGCCGAGGGCGATGAGGAAGAGTCCCCAGCGGTCGATGTGGAACTTGGCTCGGCGGATGTATGGAGGGTCGTGAATGAGGAGGGCCGCCATGGCCACCGCCATGACTCCGAAGGGCAGATTGATGTAGAAAACCCAGCGCCAGGCCCAGTTGTCGGTGATCCAGCCCCCCACCACGGGGCCGAGAATGGGGGCAAAAACCACCCCCATGCCGAAGACGGCCATGGCGACCCCGTGCTCCGCAACGGGAAAGGCTTCCAGGAGAATCGCCTGGGAGAGGGGCTGAAGCCCGCCCCCTCCGAGTCCCTGGAGGATTCGGGCAATCACCAGGACTTCCAGCGATGGGGCTGCGCCGCACAGCAGGGATGCGAAAGTGAACAGTGTGATGGAGAAGATGAGGTAGCGCTTGCGTCCGAACACGCTGGCCAGCCAGCCGGTGATGGGGATGACGATGGCGTTCGCCACCAGGTAGGAGGTCAGGACCCAGGTCACTTCATCGAGGCCGGCGCTGAGGCTTCCCTGCACGTGCGGCAGTGAGACGTTCACGACGCTCGTGTCCATGACCTCGAGGAATGTGGGCAGGATGACCGTGAGGGCGACGATCCATTTGCTCGTCTGGGGAGTTGCAGCGGGAGGATTCATCCAGGAGGCCTTTCAGCGGAGCCCATGCCCATCCGAGTCATCAAAGAGCCAGGCGGGCAGGAGGAACAACGGTTTCGCCGTCCTGCGACCCCGCTGGATCGTTCGTGCGAGGAAAACAAGTCTAGTCTCAACAGGCGCAAGGGTCAATGCCGGGATTCCCCCCCAGCCCCCGAGAGGCCAACGGCTTTCGTGTCTTTCCAGTTCCACCATTTCAAGAGCTCCGGATCGGGATGGTCGTGTGAGGCGAAATACACGGCACAGCGCATTACGTAGAGCATGCAGCGATCGATTTGGGACTGCCGGTGCCTGCAAAGGCTGCGATACATCGCCTGGGGATCCTGGCCCTTGAGCTCCTCGACGGATCGGTACCCGAGATCGAAAAGGTCCTGAGCCACACTGTCTCCGACTCCGGGAATCCGTTTCAGGTTTTGGAGAATGGCGTTCTTTTCGTCTCCCGTCATGGTCGGAGTCCTCGGCTCTTCATTGGAATCTCCTGAAAATGTTCATGATTCTGCCGGAAATGCTCCGGATGAAGTCCATGATCCCGCTGGATTCGAGCAAAACGGCAACCCAGATCATCAGCAGGGCCGCAGGAACAATGAGGAGCACCGCAAAACCTGACCATTTCATAAACCGCCTCCGCTGGGTCGCCGAGTAGACTCCCGCCCGAATCGACAGAAACGCTGGATATGGTGACCGGCAACCGCAAAGGTGGCCATATTCCCTTTACGTCATCCCCTGCTATGAGAAGTTTCAGGTTTCAGGTTTCTGGTTTCTGGTTGAAAACCAGCCCCCCATGAGCCTTATCATCGTTTAGGGTGCCTCAAACAGGCGTGAGGGACTGCCGCAATCATTCTTCGAACAGGGACGGATTCTCTTCCACAATCCGGTCGATGGCCTCCTGGACGTCATCCCATGTGTCTCTTGGCTCGGCGTGCTCGATTTCTTCAAAGCGCAACAGCACGGCCGTCCAGTCAATGCCTTCCCTGAGGCACTGTTCCATGACTGATATGGGTAGGGATTTGAGGGACTGACTGTCCCAGAGCACCGTGATTCTGGGCGCTTCGTCTTCAAAGACGACGACGTCCGAAGTCCTGCCCTGCCAGCCTGAGAAATCCACCCCGAAGTCCTGGGCCCGGACCCCGCTCTTCACCACGACGGGCTCATCGTAGCGGAAGGGGGACAGCTGGATGAGACGGTCTTCCACATTGAAGAGCCCCTGCTGACCTTTGACGGGGAAGGGGATCACCGGGCGCACGTCCTCGAGAATCCATGAGTAGGCTTCGGGATCGAATGCGTCCATGAGGGCTTTCTCGTCATCCCCTTTCCTCATGAGTCGTGCATCGGCAAGGTGGACGACACAGAGCGCGTGGCCGTAGAGGAAGACGCAGCCGTATTCCTCCTCCAGATCCTCCATGTCCTCCTTGGGAAAGGCCGGCTTGCCGGACGAACAGATGAGCAGATCCCCTCGGTGCAGGGTATCCCAGGTTCGGACTTCAACGGTTTTCTGGCCGCTCAGGATCTCCAGCGCGAAAGGCTGTTGCACACTCAAAGCTTTCATCAGCATCCTTTCCGGATCTGAAAGTGAGTACAAAAAACTGGGTTTCATCGTTGCCCTTATGCTATCAGATTGCGAGGGGTTTGTTCGAATGGAAAACAGCTGGAAAATCGGATCGAAGACTTGCCTCCTCCGGCGCAAGTGTTCAAGACTTTTTGATGGTTCGTGATAATGGGGGAAGAAGGATGGCTCAGCACCTGCCCAACCGAGAAGACGCCTGGAAGATCCTGAATGAGCACAACAGCAGCGACTCACTCATCAAGCATGCTCTGGCCGTGGAGGGGGTCATGCGCCACATGGCTGAGAAATCGGGCGAAGACGCCGATCTGTGGGGCATCATCGGACTGGTTCACGACCTGGACTACGAGCGATTTCCCGATCAGCACTGCACCAAGACCGAAGAGCTGCTCAAGGAGCGCGGCTGGCCCCAGGAATATGTCCGGGCCGTCGTGTCTCATGGCTGGGGGCTGTGCTCCGATGTGGAGCCTCGATCCCTGCTTGAGAAGACGCTCTACGCCGTGGACGAGCTCGTGGGGTTCGTTACGGCCTGTGCCCTGGTGCGTCCGTCCAGGAGCGTCATGGACCTTGATGCCAGGTCGGTACTGAAGAAATGGAAGCAGAAGAGCTTTGCTGCCAGCGTCAACCGCGAGGTGATCGAGAAGGGCGCCGCCATGCTGGGGGTCGACCTGAACGTGCTGGTCCAGGAGGTTATCGCGGGGATGCGCAAGGTCGCTCCGCAGATAGGCCTCTAGACCGTGTCCTGCAGCAGTGAGGAATGGCCTGATCCGTACCCGAATTTTCCTGGAGAAGATTTCTATGGGCGGTTCCTCATGGGCCTTCGGGCCAGCCTGAACAAAGAAAAGGCACACTGGGGCTACTTTTCAACTCGAAACCCGAAACCCGAAACTCGTAACTTTTCATAGCAGATCGGATGGTGATGATGCAGGGAACCGTGCTTTTCGCTTTCCTCCTCACCCTGCTTGCCGGATTGTCCACGGGTGTGGGAAGTGCCATCGCGTTTTTCGGCAAACGGACCAACACGACCTTTCTCTCCGTTGCTCTCGGCTTCTCGGCGGGGGTGATGATCTACGTCTCCTTCGTCGAGATTCTGAGAAAGGCTCAGGACAAGCTGATTCTGGATTATGGCGTGGTGAAAGGGTCCTGGATCACCGCAGCTTCATTTTTTGCGGGGATGATGTTCATCGCACTGGTGGACCGATTGGTTCCGAGCCCCGAGAATCCCCACGAAGCCAGAGCCCTGGAGGAGATGAGGCACCCGACCGATGAGAGCCTCCACCGAATGGGGAGGTTTGCCGCGCTGGCCATAGCCATCCACAATTTCCCCGAAGGCCTGGCCACGTTCGTTTCAGCCCTCTCGGACCCTCAGCTGGGTATTTCCATCGCCTTCGCCATCGCTCTGCACAACATCCCCGAAGGGATTTCCGTGTCGGTTCCGGTCTATTTTGCGACGGGAAGCAAGAAGAAGGCCTTCTGGCTCTCCTTCTGCTCCGGCCTGTCGGAGCCCCTCGGGGCCATTGTGGGCTATTTTATCCTGCGCTCCTTCTTTTCTCCCCTGCTCTTTGGCGTTTTGTTCGCGGCCGTGGCCGGAATCATGGTCTTCATCTCCATCGACGAACTGTTCCCCACGGCCAAGAAGTACGGCGAGGGGCATGCGGCGGTCTATGGACTCGTGGGAGGCATGGGGGTGATGGCTCTCAGCCTCCTCATGTTCCTCTCCTGAGTACGGTCGCTGAGTGTGTTCAGGCCATCGCGGTTCTCAGGCGTGTGGCGGTGAGATGGGCCTGGCGGATGGGCTCCGGGATGCGGTAGCGGCGCAGGCATTGTCGGATGAGCTCCGTTGAGGAGGGGATGTCCGCCAGATGCCCCGGCGAAACATAGACCGGTTTCACCCCGTCTCGCGTGCACAGCACGCGGCCCACGGGCTCGCCATCGAGGGCCAAGACGCTCGACTCCCCCCTCTTCCAGGCGAACGGATCGAAATCCCCGCACAGCCGCTTTTTGGCACAGCCGACTGTTGGAATCCCGAGGCATAATCCCAGGTGGGCGGCCAATCCGAACCTCCTCGGATGAGCGATGCCCTGACCGTCACAAAGGAGCACATCGGGTGGACGCTTCAGGCTGCTGAAAGCGTCCACCAGAGTGGGGATTTCACGGAAGGAAAGGAGTCCCGGGACGTAGGGGAATCGAGCCGGGGCAACGGCGTGGACTGACTCGAGGGGATCCAGGTCCGGCCAGGTGAACGTGAGCATCACCGCAACCAGCTGATTCGAGGATTTGACATAGCCGATGTCCGAGGCGCCCAGGACGTCGAAACGCTCGGGCAGCGGCCTCACTTGAAGCTGCTCCACAAGCTCGAGCTGCAGCGCCCTGGCTTCAGCGGGAGTCAGCTTCCAGATGTCCCTGCAATGCACCATGGCGCGCCGGGTCGGCCTCTACGAGCAACGCGAGAAGCCGCAGGCCCTGCAGACGATGCATCCACCCTCGTGCTCGACGGAGGCCCCGCAATCGGGGCAGGCCCCCATCTCGTCTCCCACGTGGGCGATGTTGGCGCGGGCCTGGTGGTTGAGCACCTTGGCGATGGCGTCGGAGCACGAGACCACCTGCTCGCCGTTTCTCCAAACGGGGGACGGACACCGGATTCCCATCAGCTGCCGGATGATGGCTTCCGCCTTGACGCCGGAGCGCAGCGCCAGGGAGATGAGGCGGCTCGTCGCTTCGATCTGGGCATAGGCGCAGCCGCCCGCTTTTCCCATCTGGGCGAAGACCTCGCAGAACCCGTACTCATCGGTGTTGATGGTGACGTAAAGCTTCCCGCAGCCCGTGTTGATGCGCTCGGTGACCCCCGTGGTCATCTCCGGGCGGGGGCGGGGCTCGACCTGTGGGTACTGCGGTTTCCGCTGGATGTTCAGGACCTGGACGTCGCGGCTGCCGTCCCGGTAGATGGTGATCCCCTTGCAGCCCATGCTGAAGGCCATGAGATAGGCGTTGGCCACGTCCTCGACGGTGGCGCTGTTGGGGAAGTTGATCGTTTTGCTCACGGCGTTGTCCGTGTGCTTCTGGAACGCGGCCTGGATCCGGATGTGCCACTCGGGGTCCACGTCATGGGAGACGACGAAGACTCGGCGAACGTCTTCGGGAATCTCTGAAAAGCTCTGGATGCTGCCCTTTTCGGCGATCCGTTTCATGAGCGTTTCCGAGTAGAAGCCGCGCTCCTGGGCCACTTTTTGGAATAATGGGTGGGCCTCGACCAGTTCCTGATTGTCCAGCACCTTGCGCACGAAGCTGATGGCGAAGACCGGCTCGATGCCGCTGGAACAGCCGGCGATGATGCTGATGGTGCCGGTGGGAGCGATGGTGGTCGTGGTGGCATGGCGCATGAACGGTGTGGCGGCGCGATCGAAGGTGGAGCCCGTGTAGTTGGGGAAGTTGCCGCGCTTCTCACCGTAGTGGGCCGAAGCCGCCTTGGATTCCTTCTGGATGAAGGCCATCACCTCTTCGGCCTTCTCCACCGCCTGCTCGGAATCGTAGGGCACGCCGAGGGCGATGAGCAGATCTGCAAAGCCCATGACTCCAAGGCCGATCTTTCGGTTGGCCTTGGTCAGTTCCTCGATCTGGGGCAGCGGGTAGTTGTTGACCTCGATGACGTTGTCCAGGAAGTGCACCGCATCCCAGACCACCCGATTCAGTCTTTCGAAATCGATGGCGCCATCGGCCACCATCTGGGCAAGGTTGATGGATCCGAGGTTGCATGACTCATAGGGCAGGAGGGGCTGTTCCCCGCACGGGTTGGTGCTTTCGATTCGGCCCACGTGGGGCGTCGGGTTGTCGCGATTCATGGCGTCGATGAAGATGATGCCCGGCTCGCCGTTGTTCCATGCGGATTGGACGATCTGTTCGAACACCTGGCGGGCGTCCAACGATTGGACCTTCTCCCCGGTCCTCGGGTTGATGAGGTCGTAGGCTCCATTGGCTTCCAGGGCCTTCATGAATGCGTCGGTCACCGCCACCGAGATGTTGAAGTTCGTCAATCTCTCGTTCAGGGTCTTGCAGACGATGAACCGCTCGATGTCCGGGTGATCGATGCGCAGGATGCCCATGTTTGCGCCGCGGCGGGTACCGCCCTGCTTGACCGTCTCCGTCGCCGTGTCGAACACGGTCATGAAGGAGATGGGACCGCTCGCCACGCCCTGGGTGGACAGGACCTTGTCGCTCTCGGGCCGTATTCTCGAGAATGAAAACCCCGTCCCTCCGCCGCTCTTGTGGATCATGGCGGCGTGCTTGATGGCTTCGAAGATGGAATCGATGGAATCTTCGACGGGGAGGACGAAGCAGGCCGAGAGCTGCCCCAGCCTCCTTCCGGCATTCATGAGAGTGGGCGAGTTGGGGATGAAGTCGAGGGACGTCATGAGCCGGTAGAAATTTCTGGCCGTCTCTTCCACCTGGTCTTCGCCCTCGAAGGATGCGTCCGCACGAGCGACAGCCCGCGCCACACGCCAGAAGAGCTCCACGGGGCTTTCAATGGGCTCGCTCTGGTCGTCTTTCTTGAGGTAGCGCTTCTTCAATACGATCTGTGCATTCTGGGACAGGTTCGGCGGGGGGAGGTTTTTGTCCGGCGGCATGGGCCTGGTCTCTTGTCTCTCCAAAAGTTGAGCTGACTCATTGGCTTGTGCGATGGTCGTATCTAACATTTGATTGTATCCTCTCATGAAACGAGGGCAAGCTCCCCGCCGGTCCATGCGGACCGCTCGTTGCTGTTGCTGTTTCGTTCGGTTGTCTCATGGGTCAGAATCTGGCTCATCATAGGAAAAAAACAATGGGTGTCAAAAGCTAATTTGTCATGGGATAAGGGGGGGTTTGCCTCAAGGGCAAGATTTCATGACAAAAAATGGGCGATGGGATTTTCACCCATCTGGCGAATTGCCGATGAATGATTAAATTCGGCATGGAAAAAGTTCAAAATTGTTCATTATGAAGATCTGCCCGACACTGCCATCGTTCAATGCCGGGGTCGGGAATTCAGAAGCGTTTGGCTGTATCGGGGTGAGACTACGAATAAATATCAGTGTGCTGACAGGAGATGCACATCATGGCAAGGGCAGTGGGTATCGATCTCGGAACCACCAACTCGGTCGTGGCCGTTTGGGAAGACGGCAGGGCCACAGTGATTCCGAGCGCTGAAGGAGCTCGAACAACGCCGTCCGTGGTGGCCTATGCAGAGGACGGGCAGCGTCTGGTGGGGCACGCGGGCAGGAGGCAGGCCATCCTCAATCCCACCGGCACCATCTATTCGGCCAAGCGATTCGTGGGTCGCAAGTGGGGGGAGGTGGATGAAGAGTCGAAGATCGTTGCATGCGGCGTGGATCGCGGTCCGAACGACGCGGTCCGCTTCGATGTCCGCGGCCTGATGATTGCGCCGGAAGAGGTCTCGGCGCAGATCCTGCGCAAGCTCGTGGAAGACGCGTCGAAATATCTCGGGGAGAAGGTTACGGAAGCCGTGATCACCGTTCCGGCCTGCTTCAACGATGCTCAGCGCCAGGCCACCAAAAACGCAGGCGAGATCGCAGGCCTGAAGGTGCTCCGGATCATCAATGAGCCGACGGCTGCAGCCCTGGCCTACGGGCTCGAGAAGAGCCGGAACGAAACGATCCTGGTCTTCGACCTGGGCGGCGGCACTTTCGATGTTTCCATCCTGGATGTGGGCGAGGGCGTCTGCGAGGTGCGCTCCACTTCCGGTGACACGCATCTGGGAGGGGACGACTTCGACAAGCGGATCGTGGACTGGATGGCGGAGGAGCTCATAAAGGGCACGGGCATGGACGTCCGCGGCGACCGGCAGGCGCTGCAGAGGTTCTACGAGGCGGCCGAAAAAGCCAAGTGCGAGCTTTCGACCACGTTGGAGGCTCAGATCAGCCTGCCCTTCCTCACGGCCGACGCATCCGGCCCCAAGCATCTGGCGATGAAGCTCACCCGGGCGGTTTTCGAAAGCCTGACTCATGAGCTGGTTCAACGCTGCATGAAACCTGTCGAGCAGGCCCTGGCCGATGCCAGGCTCACGGCCCGCGACATCGACGAGGTGATCCTGGTGGGCGGGTCCACGCGGATCCCTGCCGTGCAGGAACTGGTGAAGCGGCTGACGGGTGGCAGGCAGCCCAACATGAGCGTCAATCCCGACGAGGTGGTGGCTGTGGGGGCGGCGGTTCAGGCGGCCATCCTCCAGGGTGATGTGGCCGACGTGGTGCTTCTGGATGTGATTCCGCTCTCTCTCGGGGTGGAGACCCTGGGCGGCGCCATGACCCGGCTCATCGAGCGCAACACGACGATCCCTTCACGCCGCGAAGAGCTCTTCTCGACGGCCGAGGACATGCAGACCGCGGTGGACATTTTCTTACTGCAGGGTGAGCGGGAAATGGCCGGAGACAACCGCGTGCTGGGCCGCTTCCGGCTCGAGGGGATCCGGCCGGCACCGCGCGGCATCCCGCAGATCAAGGTGACGTTCGACATCGATGCCAACGGCATACTCAACGTGACGGCACGGGACCAGGAGTCGGGGCGCGAGCAGACGGTGACCATCTCGGATTCCACCAATCTTTCGAGAGAGGACGTCGAGCGGATGGTCCAGGAGGCACAGCATCACGCCGTGCAGGATCGTACTCGGCGGGAGACGGTGGAAGCCAGGAACCGGACGGATTCACTGGCCTACGAGCTGGGGCGGCTGATGAAAGACCTTGCGGAAAAGGTGCCTTTGCATGAAAAAGCTCGTTGTGAGCAGCTCATTCAGGATGCGGCCGGCGCTGTCAAGGACGAGAGCGTGGGCAAAGAGAAATATCTGGGGCTCGCGAGCGACCTGCAGCAGGCCTTGCAGATGATATCGGCGATGGCCTGTCGGCAGGAGGGGCCTCGAGCTTAAGGCCCACGGACGGGTCGGGGAAGGCCCGGAGCTGATGAGGATGTGATCGATGCCGAATTCAGCGAGCGATAACCCATGAGCGACAATCGGGACGAGAGACTATGGCAGTGACCTTCAGAGACTACTATGAAGTTCTAGGGGTGCCCCGCACGGCTTCCCAGGATGAGATCCAGCGTACCTACCGGAAGCTGGCCAGGAAATACCATCCGGATGTGAACAAGGCCAAGGACGCGGAGGAGCGCTTCAAGGAGGTCGGTGAGGCCTACGAAGTCCTGAAAGACCCGGACAAGCGCTCCAAATACGACCAGTTGGGAGCCAACTGGAAGGATGGCCAGGAGTTTCGGCCACCGCCCGGCTGGGAGCAGCCTTTCGGGTCTGGCTCGGGCACGGGCGGGCAGACCGAGTTCAAGTGGAGCTCAGGCGGCGGGGATTTCAGCGACTTCTTCGAGATGCTTTTCGGTGGGCATGGGTTCCGTTCGGCGGGGGCTCGCGGCGGAGGCGCCGGCCGGGGACCGGTCTGGAGCCAGGCGGGTGCCGATCAGGAGGCTGTCGTCCGCATCCGTCTGGAGGATGCCTTCCATGGGGCTACCCGGTCCATCACCCTGCAGTCCCAGACCGTCACTCCCGACGGCAAGGTTTCCGTCCAGGAGAGGAGCTACGAGGTCAGGATTCCGGTGGGTGTCCTGCCGGGTCAGAGGATTCGATTGAGCGGGCAGGGCGGGGAAGGCATGGGAGGCGGCCCCAGGGGAGACCTCTATCTCAAGGCGGAGATCGATCCTCATCCCGTCTACAGGCTGGAAGGACGCGACCTTCACATGACGCTCCACGTTTCGCCCTGGGAGGCCGTTCTGGGGGCCGAAGTCCAGGTCCCGACCCCGTCCGGGCCGGTGACGCTGAAGGTGCCGCCCGGTTCCCAAACCGGCCAGAAGATGCGGCTCCGGGGGAAGGGCATGCCGAATCCCAAAGGCGGTGCGGGGAATCTGATCGCGGTCATCAACATCATGGTTCCCAAGGAGCTTTCGGCAGGTGAGCGGGAGCTGTTCGAGAAGCTCCAGCAGTCGTCGAGCTTCAACCCGCGGGTTTAGACGGTGGAGGTGTGATCCCCATGGCTGAGAGAAACTATTACCTGGTCCATGTGCGAACGACTTCAGGATCGTCTCCCTATGTTTCCCTGACGGAGCTGGCGTGTCGATGCGGTGTTCACCCCGACCTCATCGATCGTTTTGTGGCCCTGGGACTTCTGGACTATGCCGGGCACCCTGCGGGCGGGGAGGCTCATTTCCACGCCGAAGCCATTGGTACCGTGCGCAGGATTCTTCGGCTGCGCAACCAGCTGGGAGTGAACTATGCGGGCATCGGGGTCATTCTGGAGCTGATGAGCCGCATCGATGACCTGGAGGATCAAATCAGGGAGTTGGAGAACAGGCTTCTCGGAGACGGCTGAGTCGGGGGGCTGATCGTATAAAGAAGAGGAGAGAAGAGAGTATGGATTTCAGCAAATTCACGACCAAATCGCAGGAGGCGGTGCAGGCCGCTCAAAACAGGGCTATACGACATGGACATGTTGAAGTGGACGGGGAGCATTTGCTCCTGGATCTGCTGGAACAGCCGGACGGTTTGATTCCAAAGCTCTTGCTGCGCATGGAAGTGCCGGTGGATGCCGTCAAGGATCGCCTGGAACGGGAGCTCGAGAAGAAGCCCCGTGTGAGCGGGCCGGGCATCGAGCCTGGAAAAGTCTACATCACCCAGCGCCTGAATCGGCTGTTTATCAAAACGATCGAAGAGGCCTCGAGGCTGAAGGATGAATACGTTTCGGCCGAGCACCTGATGCTGGCCTTCATCGATGAGGGGCTGGGGACTCCGGCGGGGAGGATCCTCAAGGATTTCAACATAACGCGGGATGGCTTCCTGCAGACGCTCACGGCGGTGCGCGGTCACCAGCGGGTCACCAGCGCGTCTCCCGAAGGCACCTACGAAGCCTTGCAGAAATATGGCCGGGATCTGGTCCAGGACGCCCGGAACAACAAGCTGGATCCCGTCATCGGACGTGACTCCGAAATCAGGCGGGTCATCCGCATCCTGAGCCGCAAGACGAAAAACAACCCGGTCCTCATCGGGGAGCCGGGTGTCGGGAAGACCGCCATCGTCGAGGGGCTCGCCCACCGCATCGTCCGGGGGGACGTCCCCGAAGGGCTCAAGAACAAGTCGCTGTTTGCCCTCGATATGGGAGCCCTCGTGGCCGGAGCCAAGTTCCGCGGGGAGTTCGAGGAGCGGCTGAAGGCCGTGCTGCAGGAAATCAAGGAATCCGAAGGACGCATCCTGCTCTTCATCGATGAGCTGCACACCATCGTGGGGGCGGGGCGTGCCGAAGGGTCCATGGATGCCGGGAACATGCTCAAACCCATGCTGGCCCGCGGCGAGCTCCATTGCATCGGCGCCACCACCCTGGATGAATATCGGAAGTACATCGAAAAAGATGCCGCCCTGGAGCGACGTTTCCAGCCGGTCCTGGTGGACCAGCCCACGGTGGAGGACACCATCTCCATTCTGCGGGGCCTCAAGGAGCGCTTTGAGGTTCATCACGGGGTCAAGATCCAGGACAGCTCGCTGGTGGCCGCGGCAGTCCTCTCAAACCGTTATATTTCCGACCGTTTTCTGCCCGACAAGGCCATCGACCTGGTGGACGAAGCCTGTGCCATGATCCGCACGGAAATCGACTCCATGCCTGCAGAGCTGGACGAAGCCACAAGGCGGGTGATGCAGCTCGAAATCGAAGAGGCGGCTCTCAAGAAGGAGCGGGACGAGGCGAGCCAGGAGCGGCGGGAAGCCATCCGCAAAGAGATCGCGGAGCTGCGCACCAAGGTGGATACCATGAAGGCTCAGTGGGAGTCCGAGAAGGATGGTATCAAGAGCGTTCAGGCCCTGAGGGAGGAAATCGAGAAGCTTCGCCGCGACATCGAAGTGGCTGAGCGGGAGTATGACCTTCAGAAGGGCGCCGAGCTAAAATATGGCAGGCTGCCGGAGCTGGAGCGACACCTCAAGGAGGAGGAAGGCAAGCTGTCGGAGCGGCAGGGCGGGAATCGGCTGCTGCGCGAGGAAGTGACGGACGACGAGATTGCGGAAATCATCTCTCGGTGGACCGGAATCCCGGTGATGCGTCTCATGGAAGGTGAGCGCGAGAAGCTCCTGAGGCTGGATGAAGTGCTTCATCGGCGCATCATCGGGCAGGATGAGGCGGTGCAGCTGGTCGCCGACGCCGTGATCCGCGCCCGGTCCGGAATCAAGGACCCCCGGCGCCCCATCGGCTCGTTCATCTTCCTCGGGCCCACGGGTGTCGGCAAGACGGAGCTGGGGAAGGCCCTGGCCGAGTCGCTCTTCGACACCGAGGACAACGTGGTCCGGATCGACATGAGCGAATACATGGAGAAGCACACGGTCTCGCGCCTCATTGGAGCGCCTCCCGGCTATGTCGGCTACGAGGAGGGGGGGCAGCTGACGGAGGCCGTTCGGAGAAAGCCCTACAGCGTCATTCTCTTCGATGAAATCGAGAAAGCACATCCGGACGTTTTCAACGTCCTTCTGCAGATCCTGGATGACGGACGACTGACGGATGCGCAGGGGCGCACGGTGGATTTCAAGAACACGGTCATCATCATGACGAGCAACGTCGGCTCGCCCTACCTGCTGGAAGGGGTGACGGACCGTGGGGAGATTCTCGAAGACACACGCAAACGGGTCATGGGAGAGCTTCGGCACCAGTTCAGGCCCGAATTCCTGAACCGCGTGGACGACATCGTGCTGTTCAAGCCCCTCACGCTGGAGGAGATCCGGAAGATCGTGGACCTCCTGACCCGGGATCTCGCCAAACGGCTCAAGGTGCGTCGCATCACGCTGGAGCTGACCGATGCGGGGAGAGACTTCATCGCCGATGCCGGCTTCGATCCCGTCTACGGGGCGAGGCCGCTCAAACGCTACCTCCAGCATTCCCTCGAGACCCGCATCGGCCGGGCACTTCTGTCCGGAAACGTCCCCGATGGCTCGACCATCGTGGTGGACAGCCAAAACGGTGAATTGGTGGTCTCGCACACGCCTGGGGCTTAGGGACAGAGCATGAAGCCAAACATTGGCATAATGTCGAAGCTCTTTTTGTGGTATTTTGTACTGGTTTCGATTTTTTACGGGACCATTTTCATCCTCTTCATCCATATCCAGGAGATCGTCAGGATATCTGAGGATGTGGTCAGCGAGAATTACAGGATCTCCAATGCATCCAAAAAATTGATCGATAGCCTGCTCTGGATGGAGGAAAATGAAAGTAAATATGACTTGCTCAAGAAAGAGGATTATAAGCAGTACTTTGTCGCTGCCCAAAGGGAATTCGAGGAGAACCTCAACAATATCCTGACGCTGCCTTCGGAGCGGCAGTCTCCCGACAGCGTGTGGCGCAAGCTCTATCACGACTATCTGGCTGAGCTGCCGCCCGCTTATGGCTCCGTGGAGGAGACGGACAGCTCCAAGGCACTCTGGATCCCGGAAGAGATCCTCAATGATTGGATACAGCGGATTTCCAGGGCGCGCACGAAGAACGATCAGGAAATCGAGTCGGAGATGCTGCGGTTGAACCAGCGCGGCCGGACTGCGGTGCATCTCGGCATTGTTGGCCTGGCCATTTCGATCTTCATCGGGTTGCTGGGGACTTTTTTTCTGACTCACTCCATGAATCGACCCTTGAGGGAGCTGCGCAAAGGGATCGGCTCCATTTCCCGGAAGGGCCTGAGCGACCCGATCCCGATTTTGACCAAGGACGAGTTCGGCCAGCTGGCCGGGGCCTTCAACGAAATGGCGCAGCGGCTGAAGGAGGAGGAGCGGATGCGGTCGGATTTCATCTCCATGCTCAGCCATGAAATCCGTACGCCGCTCACGTCCATCCGGGAATCGGTCAACCTCATCGTCGAGGAGGTGATGGGTCCTGTAAACGAGCGGCAGCAGCGGTTCCTTTCCATCGCCAGCGATGAGATTGCGAGGATCTCGGAGCTCCTGAATCACCTGATGCAGATTTCCAGTCTCGAAGCGGGGTTGGTGAAGATTGATCCAAAACCTTTGGATCCTCGATCATTTGTGGTAGGAAGCATACACCGGATGACACCCGCAGCCGAGGCCAAGGGGATAGTGCTCGACGCGGAAGTGCCAGGCGACATTCCACAGGTGATGGGGGATGCCGATCACCTGCAGCAGGTGCTTTTGAACCTGGTCGGGAACGCCATCAAATTCTCTCCGGGGGGTGGAAGCGTTGCCGTTCGGGTGCAGCCCGTTCAGGAGGGCGACGAAGACAAGGTGAGTTTTTCTGTTTCGGATTTGGGTCCGGGCATCCCTGAGGACGAGCAGGGATTGATTTTTTATAAGTACTATCGTGCGACGGGTGTGAGGCAGCAGGTCGATGGGGTGGGTTTAGGGCTGAGTATCTCGAAGCAGATTGTGGAGGCCCATGGAGGGACGATCTGGGTGAAGAGCCAGGTCGGCATGGGAAGTACCTTTGGATTCACGCTGCCGGTGCTTCGAGAAGCATAAGGAATGGAGATGAATCCGGTTCGGGAACAATGCAGGACGCCAAGTAGAGTGCTTTTGTTCATGGTATGGACCGTGTTGATGGGTTTGTCAGGTTGTGCGCCCCTCCCGCACTTGTCTCAGGAGGTCGAGCCTGCGGAGCCGCCGCCGGCTGCAGATGTGATGCTCTGGGAAAAAGGCCTGCAGAATTTCCGAGCGGGTGAATACGATGAAGCGCTCGTTGACTTCGACGTCCTGACGAATGTTGCCCAGAGCGAGCGCTATGCCCGAATGGCTGCTTACGCCTCGGCGAGCGTGCGTCTGATATTGGCTCGCAGCGCCGAGGAGTACAATGAAGCCCTGAAACAATGGGCAGCCTGGGGCGAGCGGGATGCCGCGACGGCCTCGGAGGATCCCAGACTACTCTGGCCTCTGCTGGAAAGGATGGCCCTCACTGGACCTCCCCTGCTGTCCGATGCTGAATCAGGGAAGCCGCTGAAGTCCAAAAAACGGCCACCTCACAAGGCGGAACCGACGAACAGGGATCTGGCAGCTTACAAGAGCCAGGCCCAGGCGAAGGAAAAGGAATCGGAACGACTGAAGACCCGCCTGGAAGCCAGGGACAGGGAAATCCGCCGACTCAAGCAGCAGATCGAATCCCTGGAAGCCATCCACCTCAAGTTTCAGGAGAGGCAGAAGGAGATTTCGTCGCCTTGAAAACTGGTTTCTGGTTTCTAGTTTCTGGTCTCTGGTTTCTGGTTTCTGGTTTCAAGTATATCCCGGTATGAGTCTCTGTTCCCTTATGAAAAGGGGGAATGCAAGAACCAACAGGGCGTTTTTGCCCGACTGGACTGGCCTTCAGAAACCAGAAATTAGAAACTGGTACAGCCGGGCGCAAGTTGATGACCAGTCCTGGTGGGCAAGATGACCCTTTGCCCACCCTACGGTTCTGAGTGACTCCATCGATCTTCGTAGGGTGGGCACATCTTCTTGTGCCCACCACAACTGCAAAGGGATTTCCGCCCGAATGTACTAGAAACTAGAAACTAGAAACTAGAAACCAGAAACCAGAAACCAGCCCCTCATGCTGGATTGAATCATTGCATGGATAAATCAGCAGGACACAAAGCCACGATACTCGTAGTGGATGACGACGCTCACATTCTGGAAGTCCTGGAAGCGAGACTCAACTCCGCGGGCTATCGTACCTTGACGGCCAAGTCGGCCGCAGCCGGTCTGGACATCGTGAAAAGCCAGGTCGTGGACCTCCTGATCTCGGACGTTCGGATGCCGGGCATGGGCGGTATGGAGCTGCTCAAGGAGGTCAAGGGGCTCCGCCCCGGGCTTCAGGTGATCATGCTCACCGCTTATGGAACGATTCCCGACGCCGTCGATGCGGTCAAAGCAGGGGCGCTGGACTATCTCACCAAGCCGTTTGAGGGGCGCGATCTTCTCAAGAAGGTGAGCGATGTCCTCAAGAGGCCGGCGTGTGCTCGTCACGTACAGGAGGGACTTCCTCCCATCAGCAAAGTGCTGTGGGGAGGGAAGAGCGCCGCCATGGCCGAGCTTTTCGATCTCATCGATCGCATTGCTCCCAGCGACGTGAACGTGCTCCTCCTTGGCGAAAGCGGGGTGGGCAAAGAGCGTGTGGCCCATCTCCTCCACGAGCGGGGCCCCCGCAGAGAGCATCCCTTCGTGGTCGTGGACTGTGGCTCGACGCCGACGGGGCTCCTCGAAAGCGAGCTCTTCGGCCATGTGCGGGGGGCTTTCACCCATGCGATCCGCGACAAGAAAGGGCTCATCGAGGCGGCCGATCACGGTACCCTGTTCCTGGATGAGATTGGAAACATCTCCCCGGAGATGCAGGTTCGGCTGCTGAGGTTCCTGGAAGACCGCAAGATAAGACGCATCGGGGACCTCAAGGAGATTTCCGTGGAGTGCCGGGTCATTGCGGCCACCAACGTGGATTTGCCGGCCGAGGTGGAAGCCGGGAGCTTCCGGGAAGACCTGTACTATCGACTCCGCGTGGTGACCCTCAAGATTCCCCCGCTTCGCGAACGGAGGGAGGATATCCCCATGTTGGCCCAGCATTTCGCGGAATCGTTTTGCGACAGCCATTCGATGCCTCCCGTGAAGCTGCCGCAGGAGACCATCAAGTGGCTCTCCGAGTACCCATGGCCGGGCAACGTGCGGGAGCTTAAAAACGCCATCGAGGCGGGAGCCGTCCTTTGCAGGGATGGAGTCCTTCGCCCCAGCGACCTGCAGCTCAGCGGGCTGCCGGACCGGCCGCTCAAGCCGGTTCACGAGAGCGACTCACTGTCCCTCGAGGAGAGCGAGCGCAATGCCATCCTCCGTGCCCTTCAGCAGGCCGGATGGGTTCAGAAGGATGCCGCCCAGATTCTGGGTATCAGCCGTCGGGCCATCCACTACAAGGTCAAGAAGTACGGCATCGAAACGGGGGCCGGCAAGCGTTCCGCCTCCGAAGGGCCAAACGGGGACGAGGCCCCGTGATTCACTCAGACTCCGGATCGTTTTTGGGCGCAGGCTGAGAGATGCCCAGCTGGGCTTCGATCTTTTCCACGCGGGCCTTCAGCTCCTCAAATTCCTTCATCCGAACCAGGTCAATCGTCTCAACGCCTTTTCGGATGCCGTCCGAAATCTTGCCACTCGCCTCCTCCCACTTCTCTTCACCGCTCTTGATCAGCTCGTCGGCCATTTTCTCCGCCTCATCGGTCGAGAGCTTGCCCTCCACCACGAAGCGCTTGGTCACCTCATGAACCTTTTCGGTGGTCAGGACAACGGCGCCGAGCCCTGCCATGATGGTTTTCTTGATTAAATCGATCATTGCCAGGTTCTCCTCTTTTTCAACGGGAACGCTCAGTCAGTGTACGCTTCAAAATCGGGATCGAGGCTCTGTCTTTCTCCTGCCCCAATTCCTCCTTGACAGTGATCAGGGTCTCAAGGTCGAGGACGCACATGGTGTACTCGCCGATCTTCATGTGCACAGTATGCTGGATGAGCTCCTCGTATCCTTGGTTGATACCGATGGTTCCAGGCAGATCGAGCGGTCCATGGCGCGTCAGGAGAAGCTGGTGGCCCGAAGAGGTCAGATGAATAGCCAAAAAGTCAGCTGCGGGGATTTTCATCCAACAACTTTCGAACCGACTGGATGTGCTGCTGAAGAACCTGCAGACGCTCGGTAGGAGTCAGCGAGAGCATCCATCGGATGAGGGTGACATCAACTCCCGTCTTCGGCGTAGTCGCGGTCACTTTGAGGCGCCTGATCCCTGGTCGTCTCGTCTGAGCCCATCTGCACTCACTCCGCGGTGGCGATCTCCCCGCCAAGGTCTCTCATCCTGTAAGTACCACGGTCTCATGCAACATACAACGTGAACAATCCTCACATTTCGTTACCGCCATCGTTTTCGGAGGCTCCCGGTTTCTGTTGTGAATGGTACCGAGGCGGGGTAAAGAGTGCATTGAATAGGATCAGGGCGTGCTTCTGGCGGCTCATACCAGGCAGTAAACCGTGAGGAAGGCTGACGATGGCTCAGGTTTTTTGCAAGCGTGCGTCCTATGATGACTCGATTCTGAGGGGGGTGATCCGCGATTGCCTGGATGCGCTGGGAGGAGAGGGCATTCAGCCTGGCAGTCGGGTTTTGGTCAAGCCCAATCTCCTGGCTCCTGCGCCACCCGATCGGGCCATGCTCACCCACCCGTTGGTGGTGAAGGCGGCGGTGGAATATGCCCTCGACCGCGGAGCTCGGGTGCTCGTGGCGGACAGCCAGGCCATGGGCTCCTTCCAAAAGATTTTGAAGGAAAGCGGCATTGCGGAGGCTCTCCGGGGGGTGAATGTCGAATGCCGGGAGCTCAAGGCATCCGTCCAGGTGGATGTGGGGGAGCCTTTCGGGAAGATCGAAATCGCCGAAGATGCTCTGAATGCGGATGTGATCATTAACCTGCCGAAGCTCAAGACCCACAGCCAGATGCTGCTGACGCTGGCGGTGAAGAACCTGTTCGGCTGTGTGGTGGGGTTGAGAAAGCCGCAGTGGCATCTCCGTGCGGGGGTTGAGCGAGAGCGCTTTGCCGCATTGCTTGTGCGGATCTGTGCCACTTTGAGGCCATCGTTCAACATCCTGGACGGGGTTCTGGCCATGGAGGGCCCGGGGCCGGGCACGGGCGGGGTCCCTCGTCATGTGGGGGTGATCATGGCCAGCCGCGACCCCTTTTCTTTGGATGCGGCCGTGTGCCGGATGCTGGGGTTGTCGCCCGAGGAGCTGTTCACTCATGCCGTTGCGTTGAAATCCGACCTGGTGGACGGGGCATGGGAGATCATCGGTGATCTGCCCCAAGTCACTGGATTCAAATTCCCTGAAATGGCCTCGATGCTGTTCGGCCCCAGGGCGCTGCACGGCCTGATGCGCCAGCACCTCCTCCAGCGGCCCGTCATCGATGCCGAGGTCTGCAAGTCCTGCCGGGACTGCGCCAAATACTGTCCAGCCGAAGCCATCACCTTCCAGGGGAAAAAGGCCGCCTTCGACTACGACAAGTGCATCCGGTGCTACTGCTGCCTCGAAGTCTGCCCCCACGGGGCGATGCGTGCGGAAGAGCCTCGCCTCGGGAGGATCTTCAGCGGGATCATCAGGAGGAAGTAGGGATTTCAGTCGGACAGCTCTCACTTTGCCGACCTGGATGGATGGGGATATCTTGCCTCCGATCTCTTCGCCAGTGGGAGGATCTGCAAATATGACTTGACAGGATGCAGTAGTCGTTGTCGTTCTATTCAAGCCCGACCGCAAAGAAGAAGATCTGCTGTAACAGTTTCAAGTTTCAGGTTTCAAGTCTCAAGTTGAGAGCAGCCCCGCTGTGGGACTTTTCGTTGTTGAGGTTGGCCCGAAGGGCCATGAGAGACTGCAGAAAATGCAAGAGGGGTGCGATGGATTCAATCAAGGAGAGATATGAGAGAGGGCTGCCGGACTCTGAGCTCTCCACAAATCCGGAAGCTCCGCCCTTTTCCTGGGAACCGCCCGCCCGCGTCGGGATCATCGGGGGGCTCGGGGAAATGGGGCACCTCTTCAGCCGATTCTTCCTGGAGCAGGGTTACTCCGTCTCCGTAGCAGATCTGAGCACCACCATCAATGCGAGGGATTTGGCACAATCGTCGGACATTCTGCTTTTTTCTGTCCCGCTCCATCAGACCGAGGAGATCATCCGGCAGCTGGTGCCGCTGACGCGGTCCCATCAACTCCTGATGGATCTGACCAGTTTGAAGGTGGGGCCGGTGCGCGAAATGCTGGAGTCATCGGCCTCGGTGGTCGGGCTTCACCCCATGTTCGGGGGGCGTGTTTCTTCCTTCAGGGGGCAGACCCTGGTGGCATGCCCCGTGCGTGTTGCCGCCGCGGACTGGCAGCGGCTCAAACAACGATTTCTCGACGCAGGACTCCAGGTCAAGGAGTGCACCCCCGAGCATCACGACCGGATGATGAGCATCATTCAGGTGCTTTTTCACATGACGACCATGCTCACGGGAAGAGTCCTCCGGGAGCTGGGTGTCGACATCGCTGAAAGCATGGATTACACGAGTCCCAGCTACAGGCTCGAGATGAACATCCTGGGGAGGATGTTCGCCCAGAATCCCGCGCTGTACTCGGCCATCACCCAGAAGAATCCCTACACGGGCGAGCTGCTGGAGCTTCTTCAGTCAGGGCTCGAGCTTTACCGATCCTGGTATGCGGATGGGGATCTGCAGTCCTTCATCGAGGACTTTGAGCAGAGCGCTCACCACCTGGGGGAGGGCTTCTGCGAGCGGGCTTATGGGGAAAGCTCGGCCCTTCTGGACTTTGTGGTGCGTCAGGCGCTGGAGAACGGAAGGATCACCCGTCCGGTCGGAGTTGGATTCAACGAAGAATCGGAATGATGACAGGCGGAAGAGGGCAACGGGGGGGTCAGCAACAGGCCTCGTCCCCGGAATTGGACCCGCTGATACGTTCGAGGCACTCCTGGATGCAGCTCAGGCAATCCGAAGAGCGTGCACCTTTGGCGCAGAAACGGGCGAAGCCGTCGGGCCACCCCAGGCCGGTTCGAGGGCAGAGCTTCATGAATTCCAGGAAATGGACCATGCGATCGATGGCCACGGGGTCGATGGCATGCTCGATTCGGCATGCGTTGGCCTCGGCCTGCTCCGGATCCAGCTGGAGCGTGGTCATGAAGAATTCTTTGAGGGTATCGTGGCGGTGGATGATGTCTGTGGCGATTCGCCGGCCCTCGGGCGTCAGCGTGACATAGCTGTAGGGGCTGTAGTTGATGAGGCCCCGAGCAGCCAGTGCTTTGAGCGCTCCCGTAACCGAGGCGCGCTGGACGTTCATCTGGTCCGCAATGTCCTTGGCCCGAGCCACTCGCTGGGATTGCTCCAGGTGGTGAATCACTTCCAGGTAATCTTCCAGGCTGGCGGAAAGGCCTTCGGTTTGATCCGTCGCCATCGCGGTCACCTTTCGTTCGAATGAGTCTTTTCACCTTATCCGTTTCGCCCCCCATCGTCAAGTTTCCTGGCTCGCGTTTCCATGGCTCGCGTCCTGTGGCTCCCGCTCAGTGAATCTCCACTTCCACAGAACTGAATGACCGATTGAATCGTCATCCCCGCATGTAGTTGGCGGGGATCCAGGCTTTTGAAAGAGTCTGGATTTCCGCCGGGAGCTTGCGGGAATGACATACAAGCAATATGGCCACCTGATTCTGTGGAGGTGTGCATAGCCTGTCAGCCAGTGATCTCGGGCTGAAGGCATGGGGATCGGCGGTTCAGAAAAGTGCCTTGACAGGAGTCATCCCAGGGGCCACATTGCCGAGGTTGTTCTGTGTACTGGATTTGTTCGGGGCACCAGAAAAGGTGTTCGATTTCGTGGTGCCATGCCCATCATTGTCCGAATACTGCCGTGATCCGAATCGAAAGTCTGAAAAAGCACTATAAGTCCGTCGAGGCCCTGAAAGGGATCAACCTTCGGATCGGCCCCGGCGAGCTTTTCGCCTACCTGGGGCCGAACGGGTCCGGGAAGACCACGACTATTCGTATTCTCACCGGCCTGGCTCGAGCTACATCGGGGGACGCCTATCTGCATGGATACCACATCGAAAGGGAATCCCTTCAGGCCAAGAGGCAGTGCGGCCTGGTTCCCCAGACCCTGAACCTGGACCATGAATTGACGGTCTTCGAGAACATGGATATCCATGGGCGCCTGTTTCACATGGACCGCCGCCAGCGGGTGCGGCGCATCGAGGAGCTCCTGGAGTACGTGGAGATCGCCGACCGCCGTGACAGTCCGGTCAAGACGCTCTCCGGAGGATTGAAGCGCAGGGTCATGGTGGCCCGAGCCCTCATGCACGATCCGAGGATACTCTTTCTGGACGAGCCCACCGTGGGGCTCGACCCCACCATCCGCAGGCGGATCTGGTCCCTGATCAAACGGATCCAGCAACAGGGGGCCACGATCTTCCTGACCACTCATTACATCGAGGAAGCCGAATTTTTGGCCGAGCGAGTGGCATTCCTTCATGAAGGGAGTATCGTGGCCGTGGATTCCCCCCAAACCCTCATGTCTCGGATGGGCTCCTGGGCTCTGGACGAGGTCGTCAACGGGGAGATGGAAACCCGCTACTTTCAGACTCGCGAAGAAGCCAACGCGCACATCGAGGGCCAGCAGGGCAGTTTTTCACTGCGGCGCGTCAATCTGGAAGATGTGTTTATCGCGACGACCGGCAAGCGGGTGCAGCAGTGACGGAGGTTGGAGTGGCATGAGGGGCTGTTTCGCCATCTATTACCGGGAGATCCTGATCCTCAGGAAGAAGTTGACGAGGCAGATCGCCTCCATGGCCGTGGCTCCCCTTCTTTATATATTGGCTTTCGGGTTTGGGATGGGAAAAGATGTCGAGATTGGCGGCCGGTCCTATCTCGAATTCCTGATCCCCGGTCTGGTGGCCATGAACAGCATGACTCAGGCCTTCGCCATCGCGAGCGAGATCAACATCGCGCGCTTCTACTGGCGGATTTTCGAGGAGTTTCAGGCCGCTCCCATTCGGAATCGGGCCTACGTCACGGGAGAGATCATGGCGGGGATCACACGCGCCCTGCTTTCGGTGGTGGTGATCCTCGTCATCGGCGCGGTCTTCGGCATCATCCTCTCCTACAACCTGCTTTTCTGGCTGGCCGTGATCCTCAACGGTTTCCTGTTCTCATCGCTCGCGGTCTGCCTGGCCATGGTCGTCAAGTCCCACGCGGATCAGGCGCTGCTCACCAATTTCGTCATCACTCCCATGGCTTTTCTGGGCGGCACTTTCTTCCCCGTGGACCGTATGCCGGACTGGGTCCAGGCGCTGCTTCAGTTCCTTCCCCTGACCCACGCGGCCAACTCCATTCGCGGGGCGTCGTTCGGGCAGCCGACGGATCCCGGGTCCTATCTGCTGCTGGCAGGGATCGGTCTGGTCCTGTTTGTGGCTGCATTTTTCTGCGTCAACAGGGCGAAGGAGTAGTCCGGAGGGGAAGCGGCGATGGGAATAGTCGGGGAGGGGCTCGGTCGAATGTGGCGTGTCTGTGTTCTCTGCATTGTGGCCGTGCTTCCATGCGGGGCAGGGGCCGAGGTCGTGAGCTCCCTTCCCACGGACGAGCTTCTTGTGGCCCTGACCTTCGACGCCTGCGAAACCCGGAGCCCTTCCTGGCTGGACGCTTCCATTCTCGATTATCTCACGAAGGAGCGCATTCCGTTCACCATCTTTGCCAGCGGCCGTTTTGCCGAGAGGAACCGGGAGCAGCTGAAGGAGCTATCGTCACACCATGGGGTGGAAATCGAGAACCACTCGCTTTCGCATCGCCAGCACATGGAGCGGCTCTCCGATGAAGCCGTCCGGCGGGAAATCCTGGGTGCCGAGGAGATCATCCAGGGCATCACTGGCGTCCGACCGCGCTATTTCAGGTTTCCGGCGGGCAACTACGACCGCAGAACCCTGGGAATAGCTGAATCCATGGGGTACAGCGTGGTTCACTGGAGCTTCGCCAGCGGAGATCCCGTCAAAGAGACCAGCGCAGCCCGTCTGACGAAAGGGGTCCTCTCGCAGGTGCGGCCGGGAAGCATCCTCATTTTTCATGTCAACGGCCGGGGCTACCACACGGGGGAGGCATTGCCCTCCATTGTCCGGGGGATTCGGGAGAAAGGGATGCGGTTCGTGAAGCTGGAGGATGTGCTCAGGCCGGCCGGACCGGCCGGAAGATGAGACGGGGAGGTTGACGATCGTGGGCTCATCCACAGGGTCCGCCCATCCTGAGCAGTCATCCCGGAAGCTCCGGGAGGATCTTTTCTACGGCCCGCTGTTGCCGGACGACATTGAAAAGATTGCTGCAACGCTTGCGGGCATGGATCCGTGGCTCACCCTGGGTTATGCATCGGCAGGGTTGATGCGATACCTCTCCCGGGAAGATCCGGCTCTCAGTGCTCACGTGGTGCGAGGGGAAGCCGGCCTGGCCGCGGTGGTGTGCGTGCGCGAGCCCTGGTTGATGGGGCCTTTCGTCGAGCTTCTGGCCTGTTTCGATCCTTTTCGTGGAATCGGCCTCGGGCGCGAAATCCTGGCTTGCCTGGAGAGCCGACTGCGACCGGGGACCGCGAATCTCTGGACGACGGCGTCCTCTTTCAATGTTCAGGCGCTGGGTTTTTACCGTCACATGAGGTTCACGGTGGTTGCGGAATTGAAGGATCTGGTCCGCGTTGGCTACGACGAAATCCTGCTTCGAAAGAGGCTGACGGCTGAATAGACGCTGTTCGTTCACTGACAGGGGGTCCTGAAGGACGCTCAGGGGAGGAGGCGAGGGCATCCATGGTATGGTCGCGAAGCGTTTCGGGAATCAGGGGTGTTCGAAGATTCGGAGCCATCGCCCGCATCCTGCTCAAGCATGGCCTGGGGGATGTGGCCGAGCGGCTGTTCGGCAAGTCGGTGGGGCGATCCAAAGGGGAATCCGACGACGAGCTGTTGTTTCGGTCCTCTTTTCCTTCCCCGCGCCGCATTCGGCTCGTGCTGGAAGAGCTGGGTCCGAGCTTTGTGAAGCTTGGGCAGCTCATGAGCACCCGGGCGGACCTTTTCCCCTCCGAGCACATCGAGGAGCTCAAGAAGCTGCAGGACCGGGTTCCGCCGATTCCCTTCCAGCAAGTCAAGGCCGTCATAGAGCGCGAGCTCAGGAAGCCCCTGAGCGCGATTTTTGCCGAGTTCCCGGAGGAATGCCTGGCCGCGGCCTCCGTGGGCCAGGTCCACCGGGCGAGGCTGTTCTCGGGTGAGGAGGTGGCCGTCAAGGTCATCCGGCCGGGCATCGACAAGAAGATCCGGGAAGACATCCGTCTCATGTATGCATTGGCCGAGCGGATCGAGGGCTCCTTTGAGCTGGGCCGGGTCCTCGGGGCCGTCAACCTGGTGAAGGAGTTCGAGCGCATCATCTTCCGCGAGCTGGATATGCTCATCGAAGCGGGAAACATCGAGAAATTCGCGCTCAACTTCAAGGACGTCGACGAGATCTACATCCCGAAAGTCTACTGGGACGTCACGACCCGGTCGGTCCTGGTGATGGAGCACATCGACGGGATCAAGATGGACCAGGTGGAGGAGATCCGTGCCGCGGGGCTCGATCCCAAAGAAGTGGCCATGATCGGCCTTCGCTCCTTTTCGAAGCAGCTCATGGAGTTTGGCTATTTCCACGCGGACCCCCATCCCGGAAACACTATCGTCAGGTACGACGGGCGGGTCAGCCTGGTGGATTTCGGCATCATCGGCTATCTCGACGAAGAAACCATGCGGCAGATCGCCAACCTCTTCCTGGGTTACGCCGAGCACGACTACGACATGATCATGGATGCCCTGGCGGATGCAGGGCTCCTCGATGAGGAGGGCATGGACCTCTCGGCCTTCCGCATCGATTTGAAGGACATGAGCGAGCCGTTCTATGGGCGCTCGCTCCAGAACATTTCCGTGCGGGACGTCTACGATCAGCTGATGGTGCTGGTCCTCAAGTATCAAATCCGTCTGCCCCGGAACCTTCTGCTGCTGCTCAAAACGTTCATTCAAACGGAGGCGCTGGGAAAGATCCTGAAAAGCGATGCCAGCATCCTGGAGGTGACCAAACCCTACGCCAAAAAGCTCCTGCAGCGCGGATACGACGCCCGGAGCCTCCTCAAGAACCTGGGGCGGGACAGCCGCGCCACGGCGGCGCACCTCAAGACCTTCCCCAAATACGTCACGGACATCCTGAGGCAGACCGCGAGAGGGACCCAGCGCCTGGAGCTGCGGCACACGGGATTCGATCCCATCGATCGCCAGCTGGAAAAGGGAGTGAACCGTCTGACGGTGGGCATGGTCATTGCCGCATCCATCGTTGCGGCGGCCATGGTGCTCAATTCCGAACAGAAGGTCATGGAATTCACCGTGGATTTCTTCGGGCTCCGGACCCTTTCGCTCACCTCGGTCTTCGGCCTGTCGGGCTACGTGATCGCGACGATCCTGGGGCTGTGGCTCATCCTTTCGATCTTCCGGTCGGGCAAGCTCTGAG
>JBFYYO010000018.1:0-31641 GCA_041310025.1 Syntrophobacterales bacterium | reverse complement strand
GGCTAATGGCTTTGAACCCTCCGGGTTCGCTTCTGATCGTTGTTCCAAAAGATCTGCACCCATTTTGGATCAGGGGCATAAGATTGAAAGCAGTATCTGAAGATTATCAGATTATACTCGTGAAGGTTCAAATGTAGCGCTCGTCCTTCGATACCTCAGCAGGAGCGCTGCATGGTTTCCCGTTCGCCATGAGGTATCGAAGGGCGAACTGGAAACGAAACTTCTGTGCTTTAAGGGGTATATATGGCTGTATATAGACCGAATGAAGGGATCGGTTGTATCGACGAGGGAGGGGATCGCACGGTGAAAAACCTCATCAGATTCTGGGTTATTTCGATGATTGTGCTGCCGGCCATTGCTTTCGGCGCGGACTGTGCTCTCAAGGACAGCGTTTACGAGGACGCGGACGGCAAAGGATTTCAGCTTGAGTTTGGACCCGCTTCGGGTGCGTCGGCAAGCGTGACCCATACTGCGGTCCTCAAGCATTCGAAACGCGGCACCATCATCGAGCTCAATTTCACGGTTGGACCAGGGTCGGCACAGGCCTTTCTCTCGCCCAGGGCTGAACGCGAGGGGGGTAAGGCCCACCGCATCCACTTCTTCGGAATTGACCTGAGGTCGGCCGACTGGGTCGAGCGCGCCCCGGAATACCTGTTCGTGGAAGGACTTGGACCGGAGGGTTACTCCTCTCATCGGGGCAAGGGAGGCAGGGATGCCGTCCTGGGGAATCCCATGTGGAAGCTCGTTCGATGCAGGGATTTTTCGATGGATCAGAAGGTGCTTCCGCTGCAGTCGACAAAGCCTGCCGAGGAGCAACTCTCCAGTGCCGAATGGATGACCGACGATGGTCGAATTGCCGCCTACGGCTACATCAGGAGTCTCGGCGTCAAAGATGGAAAGCGATTCCTCAAGATCGACTACGTCGAGTGGCTTTCGGAAAGCGAATGTCGACGTCGCGTCAGGGCAGGCGCCTTGAAATGGGCCGAAGACGAATGCGAAACCGAAGTGCGCATCATGAACGAGAACCCGCATGTCAGGAGGTTTGCCGTCTCAACAGGGGTCGAGATCACCTGCCAGTATCCAGATCAACCGGTGAAGCTCTTGAGCTGGGAGAAGTTCACGGGCATGTGGCGTACGCGCGCTAAAGAGACACGGGAGCTTCGGGACGGCCTGTGGAAGATCGAGCGCCGCGACAGCGTGGTGGAGCGGATCGAATGGGTCTGGCTGCCGTGAGCGGTTCGGGACGCTTCGGTGTGGTTTCGGTGCTATGAGAGTCGGTGTTGTGAGAGGGCGATCAAAGCGGCTTTTGTGGAAGTTTGACGTGCTCTAAAGATCTTTGGCGATGGAAATGTAGAAGGTGGTTTGGATTCCCGGCTGGGATTCGAGCCAGATGCGACCCCGGTGCTTTTCGACGATGGTTTTGACGATGGCGAGGCCCAGCCCGGTTCCCTCCACACCGCGGGACGTCTCGTTCCGCTGAAACTGCTCGAAAATCCTCTCGGTATCCTCCCGCTGGATACCCACCCCGTTGTCCTTGACCAGGAAGGTGTGGAATTCATCCGATTCCTGGTAACCGATTTCGATGCGCGTCAGTTTGTTTCCCCCATACTTCAGGGCATTGTCCACCAGGTTGCGGAAGACGCGGACCATGCACTGCCTGTCTGCCCGGATGGGGGGCACCCAGTCGGGCTCGATCCACGCAATCTGGCGTACCCCCAGGAGCGCCCCGAATTCCTCCCGGACCATGTGCAGGACTTCGAGAGGATCCATGGTCTCGAACTGCAGGGCCACCTCCTTGGCCTTGATGTAGGCGTTGATTTCCTCCACCAGCGCCACGGCGTGCTCGGAAGTCTTCAGGATCTGGTCGCAAAAGGACCTTCCCTTGTCGTCCAGGGACTCCTCGTAGCGTTTGCAGAGCAATCGAACCAACCCATGTATGCCGATGAGAGGGCTCTTCAGATCGTGGGAGATGGAGTAGGCGAAAAGCTTGATCTTCTCAGCATTGTCCTGCAGGGCTTTTTCCATCTTCTTGCGCTCGGTGATGTCCAGTGAATACTCGATCATCTGGACGACTTTGCCGTGCTCGTCGAAGATGGGATACCCATGAACCTCGTAGTCCCGGGGATTACCCTCCCGATCGTAATGAACATGCTCGACGGTCACCGGCTTTCCCGTCGCTTTCACCATGGCCAGTGGGCAGGTGTGCTCGGGCTCGGTGCAGGGGCAATTGCGGCGGTGGGTCAGTGCGTAGCAGGTGGTGGTGGGGGTCAGGGGTTCGAAGCGCGCCGCGGAATTGGCCATCTTGATCACGTAGGTTTCGGCGTCCAAAACGTAAAAGGGATGCGGCAACGATTCCAGGACATTATGCAGAAACTCGTTCTGCTGGCGAATCTTGCGCTCCGATTTCTGCAAGTCGGAAATGTCGACCAGGATTCCAATATACTGTTCAACCGCTCCCGAGTTGTCCACCTCGGCCATCGCGGACCAGAGCATCTCGTGAATCTCTCCGTTCCCGCCGAGCAGTCGAATGGGCACGTCTTTCAGGCGCCCCGTGCTCACCAGGGTTTGCCATGACTCCTGGAACGAAGACTCGGGATGGCCTTCGGCAACGAGCTCCGAGAATCGTCTGCCGACAACCTGGCGTGATTCATATCCCATCACCTCGAGCCAAAACCTGTTCACGTTTTGAAGGACCCCCTGCGGGTCGACGCAAAAATACATCACGGGGGCGTTCTGGATGAGGGGCTCGCAAACATCGCCAACGTTCCAGCGGGCCGGATGCCGGGATTCGATAGGCTTTGTTGATTCAGACTGTGACGGCATCACCTGCCCCTCCCTCACCGGAGCCCACCCGCCCACCTGATTAGCCGTGAGCGGATCTTTCATCATTGCTGCTCTCATCAATTATAGCCACGCTCGACAACAAATCGAGAGGCGGAGAAAGAAGAGCTGAAAAGCAGGGTGGTCGTCCGGTCTGAGAATCACGGCGGAAAGCGTGACTGGTGCTCCCCGCTGAACAGGTGCCTCGATCGAGCGAAGGCCGAGCTTCAGAAGACGCTCTTGTGGAACCGCTGACCTTTCCAGTTGAGGATGGCTCCCTCCGGAGTGATCTCCTCCAATCGCAGTCCACTGATCACTTCCTCGCCTTCCCGCACCCTCTTTCCATTGATGGTCACCATGCGCTCTTCAGGTCGATCCGAGTAGACGAGAAAGGAGAAGGTGAGCCTTGGAACCTCGTGGCGGATGCCCGCGGGCATGTCATGGAGCTCTTTCGGTCCGTCAGTTCTGGAGGCAGCTTGATCCCGCTGAGGTCGGCTCCGCGGGGGTGTCGAGTCGACGGGAGGAAGCTGCTCCTGGGTCGAAGCCGGAGGAGGGGCCGGTCGCTGTGGTTTTTCAACCGCTGGGGGCGCCGCGGCAACGGCAGGTATTCTCGTGGTTTCAGCCGCTTTGGGAACGGCCGGCGGTTCGGCAGCCAAGCTCCGCTGAGCTGTGGCCGATCCCCTGACGGGGTCGTCGGTCACTTTGGAAGAACCGCCGCGATCTCTGGAGCTGAAACGGTTTTCGGTTGGCGATGATAGTGCCGGCGATGCCTTGCCTGCTGGATTCTCGAGGGCTGCCGGGGGTGAAGGACTGCCGGCGGACGTTGTCCTCGGAACGACAGCCGGGGGTGTGATCGCAGGTGCGGGAGAGCTTGCTTCCGCAGGAGATTCGGGGGATGATGAGACGGTCGACTTCCCCGCCGGTGGAGCGGAGGTCGAAGGGCCGGCTTCGCCGGCAGGGGCTGCAGGTGTCGATGGGGCGCCCGCCCTCGCAGGCTCAGAAGAAGGCGTGGCTTTTGGTGAAACGGCAGCAAGCTTCTCCCGGGAGGTTTCCGATCCCAGCGGCGTCACCGGGCCCAAAGGATTTGCCCCGTGCATTTCGGGCAGACCGGCTTCCCGAGTCGCTTTGGGAGTCGGCTCCACCGGTTCTTCCCAAGGGTGCAGCGCCACGAGGACCACGCCGGCATTGATCGCCAACGCGATGACGATCAGGTAAGGCCACACCCTCCGCCGCTTCACTCGATGCGGCTGGTAGGACTGAACGGTGCCGACCCCGGGCGCTTTCCCCTGCTGGCGCTCCGCCTCGGATTTCTTCAATGCATCCAGTATGTAGGACATCTCAGCCACCCTGTTGAATGGGGGTTAACAAAGGAACGTCCAGACCCGTGAGGGCATTCAGACGAATCAGTGTCAGCGGGCCGGCGAGCCCATCGGGCTCCAGTCCCTGCTCCTTCTGAAAACGCTTCAGCTCATCCACCATCGATTCGTCGTAAACCGCCTCACCGGCGGGGATCTCGTTCTTCCCCTGAAGAATCGACAGCTGGAGCCGCACCCAGGCGATCCCCTGACCCTTGTTCCCGATCTTGAGCTGACCACGATACTGAGGGGGCGGGCGCCAGAGCAAGGTGTAGTCGCCGCGCCAGTGCTTCTGCAGCTCCGCCTGATCGATCTCGTGAGTCACTCCGGCTGCGATGAGGGTGACTCTCGATCCCTGGATTCCCACCAGCACTGCCAGGAACGGCTGATCTCCGGAGTCGAAGAGCTTGAGCACTGCCGGGTGATTCAACCGGGCGAGATCCTGGAGGGTTCCCCGTGCCGTGAGACAGAGGAATCCGAGTTTTTCGGCCATCTTGCAGGGAGTCTCCTGCGCCCCCCCGGTTGGCAGGTTCTCCACGTTCCACCGCTCGAACAAGGTCCGAAAGGCCTCAGCCTCGCTCGAAGCGGCGGGAGCTTTGGGAATCCAGCCTTCAGGGGCAAGGGGTTGCGACTCCCTGGGCATGGGCGCCACATAGTCGCCGGCGGCGAAGGCCGATTCAGTCGATAAGTCATTCGGCTTCGGTTCTGCCTCGCCCGGGGCAGCGGAACGGGTCGCAGGCGGGATGGGTCTGCGCACGGGGTGAGCGGGCTCGTGGGTTCCGGACTTCGCTTTCAAGGCTTGCCACAGGGTCTGGTTTTCCCCGTTCCCATAAAGGTTCCACGCCACCAGTGAAGCCAGGAGCAGGAAAACAACTGCGGACCCCCAGGCGAAGGCCTTGAGCCAGGGAGAGCTCCAGGCGGGCACGCCCAGGGCTTCCAGGGCTGCCTGTTTGATGATGCCCGGCGTGACGTGGTTCTCGCCCAGCGCATAAGCGCCGAGCAGCGCCCGATCGGCAATGATATTGATGAGCCTCGGGATCCCCCGGCTCAGGAGGAACAGCTGACTCACGCTGGAGGGCGGGAACAATGTGTCACGCGCCCCGGCCACGGCGAGCCGATGATTGATGTAGGCGTCGACATCCGCCCGCGTGAGGGGGCCAAGGTGATAGCGTGCAATGATCCGCTGGGACAGCTGTCGCAGCTCGGGGCGTCTCAGCATCTCCTTGAGCTCCGGCTGCCCCAGGAGAATCACCTGGAGAAGCTTTCGCTTGGTGGTCTCGAGATTCGTGAGGAGGCGGATTTGTTCCAGGACGGCCGGGGTCAGGTTCTGGGCCTCGTCGATGATGAGCACAGCCTTGCGCTCCCTGGCATGGGCGTCCAGAAGATACTCGTTGATGAGATCGATGAAGGTCTTTATGGACCGATTCCCCTTGGGATATGGAATTCGAAACTCATCGCAAATGGTGGAGAGCAGCTCGCGAACGGTGAGCCTGGGATTGAGAACCAGGGCCACATCGCAGCTTTCGGGCAGCTGCTCCAGGAGGCATCGGCAGATGGTGGTCTTGCCCGTTCCCACCTCTCCGGTCAGCAAGATGAACCCCCCATCGCGATCGACGCCGAAGACCAGGTGAGCCAGGGCCTCCCGGTGCTGTTCGCTGAGGTAAAGGTATCTGGGGTCGGGTGAAATGGAGAACGGTGTCTCTTTGAGATGAAAGTAATCCAGGTACATGCTCTTTCAACTCACTGCTTCTAATCGCTATCGAATCCGGGCAGTCCGAAGGCCCAGGCCTACCAGAGCAATCCCGGCCACGTTGTTGGACACGATGTTGACGGCGGCCGTCCAGCAGCCGAAGGACTTCATGGAATAAACCGTTTCGTAGCTGAAAGTGGAAAAGGTCGTCATGGCGCCGAGGAAGCCCGTGATGAAAAAGAGGCGCATGGATGGGCTCATGATGAGGGTCCGCTCGACCAGTGCGAAAGACAGCCCGATGAGGAAGCAACCGACCAGGTTGACGGTGAGCGTTCCCCAGGGGAAGGACGTGCCGAAGAGCTCCACGCCAAGAAGCGTGGCGCCGTAGCGGGACAGAGCTCCGATACCGCCCCCCGCCATCACGAGCAGGATTCTGCCGCCCACATCATTCACGAGAGCCCCGCCTCATTCCATGCACTCCCCAATATGGCACCCTCATCCTGCACTCCCACATCAGATACCAGAAACCTGACAATGGATACCCGAAGCGGCCCTTTTTGTGAAGTTTTCTACCCCGCGCCGCTCCCGGATCCGGCATCCATGGGACTGGCCAGGAGCTCCCGTACCTCGTGAGAGAGGGGCATGGCCGGGTCGAAGAGCGGAAACCTCAGGGTGAAAACGCTGCCCTGCGGGCCGGAGGCTCCTGCATTCTCGCTCAACTTTGAATCCGTGTCGACCGGGAGTCCGCTCTCGACGTCGATCTGTCCACCGTGATCCCTGACGATCCCAAAGGTGACGGCGAGTCCGAGTCCCGTTCCGCGCCCCACCGATTTGGTCGTGAAGAACGGATCAAAGATCCTGCTCCTGATTTCGGGTGGGATTCCGCACCCCGTGTCAGCGACTTTGACGATCACCTCCTTGCGATCTTCGTCATATCGCGTGGTCAGGCTCACAGTGCCATCGGAATCGATGGCGTCGTAAGCATTGTTGAGCAGATTCATGAAGACCTGCTGGAGTTTCTCCGAGTCTCCGAATATATCGGGAAGCTCAGGGTCCAGCGATTTCTCAATGACAATGTGCTCGAGTCCGAAGGTGTGCTCCACGACGGACACCACCTGCTCGATGGTGTCGTTCAGGTTCAGGGGCTTCTTGTCGGTCTGGGTGTTGCGCGAAAACCGGAGCAGGTCGGCCACGATCTTCTTGCAGATGCGGGTATGTTTCTCGACGGTCTTCAGAGTTTCGTAAGTCTCCGATTCAGATGAAAAATCATCCAGGAGGAGCTGGGTATACCCCAGAATGATGCCCAGCGGCGTGTTGATCTCGTGAGCCACGCCGGCCGCCAGCTGGCCCAGGGATTCCAGCTTCTGGGACTGGCTGATGCGCTCCTGGAGCTCCCTGAACGTCGTGATGTCCCTGGCGTTGCACAGGAGCCCGATGACCCGCCCATCCGGGTCCAGAACGGGTGTTTTCACCACATGAAACCAGGCTTCTCCCAAAACCCCGCGCATCCGGCGTTCCGTCTGGAGGGGAGCCCCGGATCGCATGAGCTGAAGATTCTCCTTGCGGTCCGCATCCGCCTGCACGTCGTTGAGCCTGAGGACGCAGCTGGTGCCCGGCACCTCCTCGTCCCGCAGACCGAAAAAGCTGGAAAAGGCCTTGTTGACCGCCAGGCAGCGTAGCTCCGGGTCGTGAAGGGAGAGGAGATCCGGGGTTACATTGATGATCGTCTGAAAGAGATGCTGCTGTCTTTCAAGGTCGTTGCGAGTCTTTTCCAGATCCTCCAGCCGTCGTTTGAGGGTGGCCGCCATGAGGTCGAAGTAGTCCGCGAGATGCTGGATTTCGTCACCCGAGTTCGCCCGGTAAACCATGCAGCTGCGGCAGTTGTCGATCTTCTTCTCGTATTCGCCCTCCGCGCAGGTTGGGCAAAGGGTGCCGGCCAGATGCCAGCACCGCTGGTCCGTGCGATGGTAGGCGGGGCATTCCGCACGCTGGCAGTTCGTGAACTCCCAGCACTGACGGTATGGCTTGGGAGAGGTGTGGACGTCGAGATTCCCCTTGGCCATCTCTTCGGCGGACTGTCTGAGGACTTCGATGCGCCGGGTTGTCGTCCGCGAAACCAGAGCACCGAGGATCGCTGCAAGGACGACGGCGAGGCCTACGATCACCAGAATTGTCGAGAGGAGCCGATCCACCGCTGCGCCGATGCGTCCGTGGGAGACTCCAAGGCGGACCGTTCCTAGGCGGTTGCTTCCGATCAAGACCGGCACGGCGAAATCGTGGATCAGCTCTTTACCGGTGGTGAGGAGCTGGATTCTGTAAGGCTCGCTGCCGGAGACGGAATTGACCAGGAGCAGGTCCGTCGGGAACCCCCCCTGGAAGCTGTGGACCAGGGGTATTCCCCCCTCGTTCAGGATGAAAAGGTAGGCGATGTCCTCGCTCGTGCGCGTGACCTCGTCGGCAACGTCCTTCATGCGAAGGTAATCCATGGCGAGGAGGGGGTCTTCGATTCGGGCGGTCAGATGGAGGGCACCCGAGATGCCCCGGCGCTTGCTCTCCTCCAGGAGAGCCTGGCTGGCGGTACGGCTGATCACCACCGCCACCGAAACCCCAAAGACAAGCAGCACGGCCATCATGGCCAGAGAGATTTTCGTTCGAAAACTCAGGCGCGCAAGCATGGTCCATCCTGCTACTGGTTCAGATCGATGCCCACCTTGGCGGCAAGCTGTCGTATGGTGTCATAGTCCTGGTCCTGAGCGGGAATGACGCCGGCAAAATGAGTGGCCTCGCAGATGGAGCGGTGCTGAGTGTCCAGGCAATTGAGCTTCAGGAGCGCCTCTCGGATGTTGTCCACGATTTCCGGCGCGAGACCCTTGCGAGCTGAATACATCCAGCCCGGATACCAGGGAGTGTAGCCCAGCACCCGGATCTGACCGAGGTCGACCTTGTCGGACACCAGCTCCAGGGTTCCCTCACGGACCGAACCGATGTCGAATCGCCCGTGGTAGACGGCGAGGACCACTTTCTCCTGCTGGCCTCCCGGTCCCGGCACAAAGGAAATCTCGGCAAAATCCTCCTTCCTGATGCCGTGGTCCCAGAACAGGCCGAGGGCGTACAAATACCCCCCAGCCGACGAGGGATCCACGGCAACCCAGCGCTTGCCCCGGCAGTCCTCGATGGACCGGATGGCGTCGTTGTCGCTGCGGCAGATGATCTGACCCCGGAAGTTCTCCTTTCCGTCCAGCTCGATGATACGCGCAAAGGCCTGAACCCCGAAGCGTCGATTCACCTTGATATAGATGAAGGGGTTGGCGAAGGAGATGTCGATCTTGCCCTGGCCTGTCTTCCGGATGTAATCATCGAAGCTGTCGGGGAAGACCTGCCGGATGGAGAGTCCCGTTTCGCGAGCCAGATACTCCACGAGGGGGTTGTGCCTTTCGTAGGACACTCGGTGGAAATATTGGGGGACGTAGGCATAGGTGATGGTGTTCTGATCTTCGCTGTAGCCGATCTCCTCGCGCCTGGTGAGATCCACCCGAATGGCCTGCTCCTCCTCACCGCACGAAACCGGAGAGAGCACAGCCAGGATGAGGAGGACACGAACGAGGAACCGTCCGACTCCGGGGACCGCAGGCAGGCATGAGCCCGAGACATTGGTCCCTCCTCCGAGGGGCAGCCCGCAAAACAGACCTCGCCGTCGCGTGCTCATCTCACTTCGCATCCCATTCATCCATCCGAACCCTCTTGGGCATAGCTGCAAAACCTTACCCCGTTCCATTCAACTGCCGACGGTCCCATATTAACCCCGAACCCGTGCCGGAGAGAAGGGTCCCATCAGGGAAGACCTGTTGTCAAGGGCATTCAGGAGGAAGAGAGGAGGCGTCTTGATAGAATCAGGAAAGGACGAAAGCGACCCGGAACGGTGTCAAGGTTTTTTGGAGTCCATGTAATCACGATAGATCTTGGGATAATAGCGCTCAAAACACTCGGGGCAGATCCCGTGGCTGAACTCTGCTTCCGTGTGCCGCGTCAAATACTCTTCGAGAACGATCCACGATTCATGTTTCATGGGATCGGCATCCTTGAGTCGGATCTTCTTGCAGTTCGCACAGATGGGCAGCAGCCCTCTCAGAGTCTTGATCTCCTCAAGTGCCTGTCTCAGCTGAGCGTTGACACGCTCCAACTCTTCGTTGCTGGCTGACAGCATTTCGTTCTTTCTTCGAATGGTGTCGGCAGAAGCCTTCAGTCCGAGGTGTGTCTGCACACGAGCCAGCAGTTCGTCGGAGTTGAAGGGCTTGGTCACGTAGTCCACTGCGCCGGCATGGAATCCGCGGGTGATGTCTTCGAGGGCGGTCCGGGCCGTGAGGAAGATGACAGGGATATCCCGGGTTTCGGATTTCTCCTTGAGTCGGGCGCAGACCTCGTATCCGTCCATCTGGGGCATCATGATGTCCAGGAGGATGAGATCGAATGGCTCGGACATGGCCATGTCAAGGGCCTGAGCCCCATTCGTGGCGAACGAGAGGGAATAACCTAAGCGTTTGAGGATGTTCCCAACCACCTGAATATTCTTGGAAATGTCGTCCACGATCAGTATGCGGAAAGCTGTCTTGTCGGACTCATTCACGCTCTTTCCCCAATGCTTCAATCTCGTTGACCAGCCTGGGATAATTCTCCAGGGCGGCCGTGATCTTGTCAATATCGAAACCGTCCACATGGAAGCGGAGCTCCTCACCGTAGCGACTCAAACAGCCCATGGAGGTTTGCACCCCAAGGTCCTGGACGTGGGCCGCAAAAGACTCGATGTCGGGTATGTGCTGTTTCTGCTTGGCTGCCTCCCATTCCGACATCAGATCGTGCCTGAGGTTATCCAGCAAGGCGCGGTATCGTTCGATGGGGAGGCCTGCCGGCAGCGCATGGGCTCTCTCGCCCAAAGCGGTTTCCGATTCTTTCCTGGATCGATCCGGATGCTTTCCGACAAGGCGGGACACGATGGCATAGAACTCCGTTCGTTCGAATGGCCGAATGAGGAGGCTGTCGAAGCCTGCCGACAGAATTCGCTCCCGCTCCTCGCGCATGCCCATGGCCGTCAGGGCAACCACGGGAATCGACCGGGTCGTCGGGTCCCGCCTCAGCTCTTCAATGGCTTCGTAGCCGTTCATGACCGGCATCTTGATATCCATGAGCACGAGGTCGGGCAGGGAGGACTTTGCGAGCTCCACCGCAGCCCGCCCGTTTTCGGCCTCGATGATCTCGACCTTTCGGCCCCGCAACATCTCCCTGATGAGCTCCCGGTTGACCTGCAGGTCATCTGCCACAATCAATTTTGCCCCGTCCCTGGTCCAATCGTCATCGACGGGTTTTTCGATTCTTTGCACACCCTCATAATCCATCACCACCGGGATGTCCCGAAGGCTGATCTCAAATCGGCTGCCCAGTCCCGGCAGACTTCCGACCCTGATGCTTCCTCCCATCATCTCGATGAGCTGTTTGCATATGGAGAGGCCGAGACCGGTTCCGCTCGGGGTGTGCGAGCCGTTCCCCTTCGCCTGCGCGAACGACTCGAAGATGGTCTCGTGCGCGTCGGGATCGATGCCGATCCCCGTATCCTCAACGGTGATGACGAGGTCCAGGCGTTCGGCTTCCGCTGCCCGATGGACCGCGGGAGCCATCGAGAGGGTGATGCCGCCGGAGTCCGTGAATTTCAGGGCATTCCCCAGGAGATTGAGAAGCACCTGCCTCAGCCGGGTCCCATCCAGCATCAGCCCGTCGGGAAGGGAACGGTCTATTTCGGTGACGAGCTCAACGCCCTTTTGAGACATCTGACATGAGAACACGCTTCTCATCTCTTCAGCCAGCGCCCGAATGCTCACGGGCTCCCGTCTGATCTCCATCTTGCCGGCTTCGATCTTCGAGAGATCCAGGATATCGCTGATCAGGGCCATGAGCCCTTTTCCGCTGACCTTGACGGACTCCAGGTAGCTCCTTTGCATGGGATCGGTGATGAGCGGGTCCAGAAGGTCGGTGAACCCCAGGATGGCGTTCATGGGCGTTCTGATTTCGTGGCTCATATTGGCCAGGAATTCACTCTTGGCTTTGCTCGCCGCCTGGGCTGCCGCGCTCTCCTGCTTGGCGCTCTCCTTTTCCCTCCGCTCCGTCATGTCGATGAGGGAGCCCTCATAACAGCCCACATCCCCCGATTCGTCCAGTATGCTTCTGGCCGAAATGGAGACCCACACCGGGCTCCCGTCTTTGCGGAACAGCTGGGTCTCAAAGCCGATGACGCGTCCATCCTTCGCCAGAGAGCTCTCAAACTTCATGCGATCTTCAGGGTTCACGTAGAGGGCATCCGCAATATTTTCAACTTTTGAGAGAATATCTTCAGGTGAATCGTAGCCAAGGATTCGGGCCATGGATGGGTTGACCGTCAGAAACCGGCCTTCTTCAGCGGTGCTCCGGAAGATGCCCTCGCTGGCGTTCTCGAAGATGCTCCGGTACAATCCCTCGGTTTCCTTGAGCGCGGACTGGCTGCTCGCCAATTTCACCGACATGGCATTGAACGCGTCTCCCAATTCACCGATTTCGTCCCTGGAGGACATGGATACGGTCTCCCCCAGCTGCCCCTCGTCCACTCTCCGGATGACGTGCTGGAGAGCTGCAATGGGCTGCAGAACCAGGTGGGAAAGCAGCGTGTTGAGCAAAACGGACATGACCAGGATCATGGTCAGCAGAAGGGTGATGAAAAAAGCGACGGAGAGCAGGATGCTCCTCCTAAGGACGGAAAGGTCGTAGTAGACCCTGGCGTAGCCGACCTTCATTCCGATCACTTCGATGGGGTATGAAAATACCGCGAAGGACCGGTTCTGGCGGGAAACGGACTCGAAAGCTTTGCCGAGCTCGGTGTCTTGGGGGTCGATTCGGGGTATTTCCCTGGCCAGATTCTCGTCTGTGGACGCATAATGCTGACCGTCAGGAAGATAGACGGCAACGGCCTTGATCCCCTCCACTTTGCAAATCTGGGCCAGAGAAGCCTGCAGGGCCCGCCTCTGGTCCGCGTACAGCTCGTTGGCCAGATCCTCCATCCTCTGGTGCAGAACGCTGTCCACCAGAAGGTGTGCGTTCTTGAGGTGGGTGTTGTAGCGGTCGGATTCGAAAGGATAGAGGATCGCCCCGAAGAGTAAGGCAATGAGGGCGGATGTGAGCAGGATGGCCTTGTTGACCTTGGATCGCAGACTTCTGGACTTCATGGAATCAGTTTCTCGGAAAGCGGGGTTTTTCCCTCACTCAAAGGTTATGGGCCGGATGCCTCAATGGTCTTCAAATAACGGGGCTTGCCGTTGACGATCTCCATGATCACCGCCGCTTTGGCAGGATCTCTGCCGGCGCTGAAATCCATGCGCCCCGTCACACCTTCCAGCAGGCGCGTTTCTTCCAGCGCCGCCCGGATTCGGCCCCGGTCCGGAGCACCCGCCCTCTGAATCGCATCGACCAACAGCAATATGGCATCATATCCCAAGGCGGCACCTGCACCAAACCCCTCCCTCAGTGAGTATTTCTGGACGAAACTTCGCGATTTCTCGGAATCGAACTGCTCCGTCCAATGGGAGCAGTAGTAAGCCCGGCTCAGCTCTTTCCCCCCGGCATCGAGAAAACTCGGCTCCCCCCATCCATCCCCACCGATGGGAACGGCCCGGACTCGCGCTTCCTGGAGGCTCCTGGCAATCCCACCGCTTTCATCATGACCCGACAGGAAGACCACGTCGGGGTTGGCGGACTTGACTTGGCCGATCAGCCCGCTCATATCCTCCTGTTTGAATTTATACTCCAGCTCCAACAGGACCTTCCCGCCCAAACGCTCGAATTCCTGGCGAAAAACCTGTGCCAACCCCAGGCTGAAATCGCTGTTGAGGTTGACGAAGAGAGCCGCGCTGCGGGCATTGAGATCCGATCGCGCAAAGGTGGCCATGATCTTGCCCTGGAAGTCGTCGGTGTAACAAACCCGGAAGATGTGGTTTCCAATGGCTGTCACGGCCGGGCTGGTGGAATAGTTGGTGATCATGGGGATCCCGCGTTCCTGGGCGACTCGCGCGACGGCGATGGAATGGGAGCTCCACGTACAGCCCAGAATAGCCACAACATTGGCTCGATCCGCCCTCTCGGCTGCCGTGGCCGATCCAATGGGAGTGCTGCCGTTGTCGAAAACAAGAAGCCTCAATGGCTTGTTCAGCACGCCCCCGTTGCGGTTGATCTCATCAACGGCGAGGCGCACCCCGAGAAGCGAAGAGGCATTGGTGCCCACAGCCACACCCGTCAAAGCGTAAATGGCCGCAATATCGATGGATTCCTCAGCCCTGCTGGAGGAGCACCCGGTCATGCCGAGAACGACCAGGATGCAGCAGAGGACTCCGAGCCACTCCTTCATCAGCCGGCGGAGGGAGAGTGGATGATGACGCATGTTCCTTTCCCCTGTGAGAGATCAATACTTGAGCGTCGTGAAGTACTGTGATCCGCTTCTGCCATATTTCAATATGATGATGTCCTTGTGCAGGGGGTCACGATCCTTGTCGAAACTGATGGAGCCGGTTGCTCCTTTGAAGTCAACGGTTGCCGCCAGCGCATCCCTTATCCGGATTCGATCGGAAGAACCGGCACGCGTGATGGCATCCACCAGGAGCATGAGGGCATCGTAGGCCAGGGGGGCGCTCGTGTTCGTGATGCCTTCGCCAAATTTGTTCCAGTGAATCTCCTGCAGATGACGGCTCAAAGGGAAGGGGACGCTCGGATGCCAGGGTGCCGATTGATAGCTGCCGTCCAGGGAAGAGCCCGCAACGGTATGGATTTCATCCCAGGCATCTCCTCCCAGAAAAACGGTCTTGATTCCCTTGGAGACCGCCTGCTTGATGAGGAGCCCACTGTCGCGGGTATATCCCGGAAGGTAAACGGCATCGAGAGGGAGTCTGCGCATCTCCTCGATGATATCGGAAAAATCCACCGCTTTTCCCCTGTAGCCGCGGTCCAGTAGGACCTCTCCCCCCGTCTGAGCCAACGCATCCCTGAAGTAATCCGCCAGCGCCATGCAATAGGTTTCGTCGAGGTTTCTCAGCACAGCGGCTTTGCGGACATTGAGCTGCTCGCGGGCGAACCGGGCCATGGCGTATCCCTGGGACGAGTCCACGAAACAGACCCTGAAGATGAAATTCCCCACCTGGGTGACCGCGGGGTGTGTGGATGCAGGGGTGATCATGGGAACGCCGTGCTTCTGAAGCACAGGGGCGATCGCCAGGGAATGGGAGCTCCAATGGGCTCCGATGACGGCGGAGACTCCGAGCTGACAGGCCTTTTCCGCGGCAAGGCTCGATCCGATGGTGGTGCTCTGATTGTCGAGAAGAATCAGCTCCAGCGGTCTTCCCAGCACGCCTCCATTCTGGTTGATCTCGGAAGCAGCCAACTGCACCATGGAGACGAGGGGGGCGTTGTGGGATGACGCAATGCCGCTCATGGAGAAGATGGCGGCCACGGCGATGGGTTCGACGGCCTGAGCCGTGCCGACGCAGAGAAAGATTTGTGTGAGAAGAAACAGCAAAGCCGCGATCAGGTGCATCGATTTGATTTCTGCTGCTCGCATCGCCGATGCGAACCGGTAATGGGTCGATCCAGTGCCTCCATGCCGAAAGAGGCTGGAGGGTCCCAATACTTCATTCTACGCTACTTCGGGGCAATGATGGTCTGTGTTCTCAACATTGATCGGCAGCGATGCAGATTGACGCCAGCAGATATTGACCGGCTCGGCGGATTCCTGAGATGTCTTTGGCAGCATTATGGGCTACGGGCCTCAGATCTCCCTCTCAGCGATTCGATTCCGCAGCTTGGCGCAGCTCCAACAGAACAAGCTGATCACCTTTCCTCCTGTGTCATCCCCGCATGTTTCTGGCGGGGATCCAGGCATCTGAACGTCCTGGATTCCCGCCAGAAGCACGCGGGAATGACGATGAATGCGACTGCTCAAGTGTGCAGGTGTGCTCAGAAGCGGCCGATTCACATGAGATCCTCTTCAGGGTCTCCCTTCTTGAAACTCCTGGAATCCAGCTTGTTATCCCGGATCAGACGATGCAGATACTGCCGTTTGACTCCGGATTCCCTGGCCGCCTGAGACACATTGCCCGAATGCCTGGCCAGGATCTTGGTCAGGTAATGAGTCTCGAACTCCTCGATGAGGCGATCTTTGGCCTCCTTGAAGGGAAGGGCAAAAATCTCCTCTCCGGTTTCAAAGGAGCTCGTGGCGCAGGGCACCTGCTCGGGGGCCATGGCCAGGATATCCGCGAGCTGAAGCTCTTCTCCCGCCGCCATGATGACGCCTCTCTCGATGGTGTTCTCGAGCTGGCGCACGTTCCCCGGCCACTCCTGGCCCAGGAGATGAGCCATGACCTGGCTGGAAAACCTCGATACCTTTTTGCTGTGCAGCAGGCAATACTTTTGAAGAAAATGCCTGCAGAGCACGGGGATGTCTTCGGCCCGCTCCCTGAGGGGCGTGAGGTGGATGTTGAAGACATTCAGGCGGTAGAAGAGGTCCTCCCGGAACTCCCCTTTCTTGATCTTATCCTGGAGATTCTGGTTGGTGGCGGCGATGAAGCGGATATCCACCTTGCGGATGGCATTGGCGCCCACCGTCTTGTACTCGCCCTCCTGAAGCAGCCGAAGCAGCTTGACCTGCATGGGGAGGCTCAGGTCCCCCGCTTCATCCAGGAAAAGGGTCCCCTGATGCGCCTCCTCCACCAATCCCTTCTTGTCTCTCAGGGCGCCCGTGAAGGAGCCGCGCAGGTGGCCGAACAACTCGCTCTCGATCATGGGCTCGGGAATGGTGCTGCAGTTGATGGGAATGAACGGTTTGTCCTTTCGGGGGCTGTGCGAATGGACGCCCCGCGCCACCAGCTCCTTCCCGGTGCCGCTTTCTCCCGTGATGAGCACCGTAGCCGATGTCTGGGCGACCCGATCGATTTGCAGATGCAGTGCTTTCATGGCACGGCTGCTGCCGATGAGCGTCGGGAAGCGTGACTTCCCCTCGAGCTTTTCCCGCAGGAACTGATTCTCCTGCTGGAGGGTTCGCCACTTCATCGCCTGCTCCACCACCTGCAGGATTCTTTCTTTCCGAAAAGGCTTGGTGATATAATCGAAGGCTCCCTTGCGCGTGGCTTCAATGGCCGACTCGATGGTTCCATAGGCTGTCATGAGGACCACGGCGATGGTTTCGTCGCGGCCCTTGACTTCCTCCAGGATTTGGATCCCGTCGCGCTGGGGCATCTTGAGGTCCGTCAGCACGATGTCGAAGGCCTCGGTTCGGAGCAGCTCCGAAACCGACGCAGGATCGCCCGTGGCCGTGACTTCGTAGGATGCCCTGTCCGACAGAATCCGCTGAAGGAGCAGCAGCATATCCATTTCGTCATCGATGATCAGGATGCGGGAGGCCATGGTCGCGGTGGGTTCTCCTCAATGGCTGTCTGGCGGTTCAGTCTTCTGGAGATCATTGTGACCTCGATGCAGAGGGGAGTCAACGACAATGTCACATAAAAGTTTCACCCCTTGGGTCCGCCTGGAACGGGAGTGAGGAGCCTCGCAAATGGAAGCTGTGGGAGAGCGCATCAAGCTTCACAGGATGCTCAAGATCGTCGGGGGCGTCACGACCTTGCTCGTGTTGGGGGCGCTGGCGCTGGGCGTCTCGACGTCCCGGTACATGAAAGGTGTGATCCGCGATCAGTTCAACGAACAGCAGCTCGCTCTGGCCCGGGCCACGGCCAACCGCATCGAGACGACCATTCAGAATGCCATCGTGGACCTGATCCTGCTCAATTCCATCCCGGCCATTCAATACTGCGACCCTGGCAGTTACGAAATTCTTCTCCTCTCGACCCTGCCGCTGCTGAATCGCGACCACATCATCGAAATCCGCCGGGTGGACCGGGACGGGAAGACATTGCTCGTGGCGAATGAGCAGGGCATCGGGATGCGGCATTTCGGGCTCGACGGCCAGGACGCGGCCGCCTATCTCTCCTGGGCGAGCGACATGGGCAACCGGGGCAAGACCATGGGGACGGGAATCCGATCCAGGGATCCCTCCAAGGAGCGCCGGACCATCCTCCTCGACCTCATCACCCCCACCTATGAAGATGCGGCGGATGCCGCCCACCCGCAGCCCAGCCACCGTTTCGCCGGCTATCTCCGGGCCACGCTGGACGTGAGCAAGCTGCTGCAGGAGATCATCCCCCCCATCAAGTCGGGTAAGACGGGCTACGCCTGGGTGCTGGATTCTTCAGGATCGTTTCTCTATCACCCCGAAGCGGCCTTTGTGGGAGAAAATGCCTTCGAAGCCCGAAGCAACCGGAACCCCCAGATCTCTTTTGCCAAGATCAACGATATCCAGCGCAACGAGATGCTCAAGGGCCTGGAGGGCAGCGGGACTTACCTCTCCGGGTGGCATCGGGACGTGGTGGAGCCCATGGAGAAGCTGATCGCTTTCAGTCCCGTAACCATCCGCGGTCCCTACATGGACTACACGTGGTCGGTGGCCGTTGCCGCCCCCGCTCACGAGATCGAGGGAATCGTGAGCACGGTCTATCTGAGGCAGATCGCTCTGCAGAGCGTCATCGTTTTCGTCATTCTCGTGGGGAGCCTCATCGTCATTCTTTATGAGCTCCGCTGGTCCACGGTTCTCGAGCATGAGGTGGAGAGCAAAACACGGGACATTCAGCGCTACGCCACGGAGCTGGAGCGATCGGAGCTCCAGTACCGCTCGCTGGTGGAGAGTGCGGAGGACTTGATCTTCACGGTGGATGCCCATGGAATGATCCAGACGGCCAATCGTCACATGGCAAGATTCTTCGGGGTCAGGGCAGCGGACCTTGCAGGCCGCAGCCTTCTCGATCTGCTGCCGGGAGATCAGGCTGAAGAGCAGATGGCCCTGGTCCGGAAAACCCTGGAAGAGCGCAAGGGGCTGCGAATCGAGTCCTCTCTTCATGTGCGGGACCAGGATGTCTGGCTGAACATCCACTACATGCCCGTCCAGGGCGAGAGCGGAGGAGGGGATCTCGCCCTCGGCATCGCCCGGGACATCACGGATCGAAAGAGCCTCGAGCGGCAGCTCATCAGCACGGAGAAGCTGGCTTCCCTGGGCACGCTGGCCGCGGGTGTAGCCCACGAGATCAACAATCCCCTGGGGATCATGCTGGGGTTCTGCGAGCTCCTCCTCGAGAAATCCGAGCCGGGAACCATGGAGCACAACGACCTCAAGATCATCGAGCGCCACGGCCTGCACTGCAAGAGCATCGTCGAACGGCTGCTCAGCTTTGCCCGGATCAGCGAGGAAGCCGAGGAGCACTGCGATCTGAACACCAACGTGGAATCCATCCTGTCCGTGGTGAAGCACACCCTGGAGATGAACAACATTCAACTGGCGACATCGCTCACGCAGGGGCTGCCCATGGTGCGCGGCGATTCGCGCGGCATCCAGCAGGTCCTTCTGAATCTGATCAGCAACGCCATCCACGCCATGGACGGTCAGGGAAGCCTCACGGTCGTCACGAGGCAGGGGAAGAAGCCGGGCTGGGTGGAAGTGGTCGTCTCCGACACGGGCTGCGGAATCAGGAAAGATGTCATGCAGAAAATCTTCGACCCGTTTTTCACCACCAAGAAGGTGGGGGATGGCACCGGCCTCGGGCTTTCGGTCAGCTACGGCATCATCTCCAATTACGGGGGGAGCATCGAGTGTGAGAGTCATACCGAAGAGGACGCCCCTGGACAGTCCGGCACGGCCTTCACCATCACGCTGCCAGCCAGGACAGACGAGGAATCGGAGCACGAGCGGCCGGCCGGCTTGACTCCCCAAAGCGACGACCTCGATCCATAGGCACCCGGGGAAGGTTGTCTGTTTTCGTTTTCGGTGGGCACAGAAAAACGTGCCTGCCCTACAAAACCATCAAACTTCGCGAGCCAGCAGGGTGGGCACGGGCTCATCGTGCCCACCACAACCGGTCGAGAGCTCCCGCCCGTGCCACCCGTCGAGCCAGCGACATTGTTCTGCCTCGTCAAAGGTGAAGAGCTGCACAGAGATCTCCGCTACAGCGTGATAAACTCCTCTCGAATGGGACGAAACCTCCCGTGGCTCAATGCTCCATGAAGGATTCGATCATGCCATAGGGTCTCCCGCTTCGAAACGGTCTGTCAGTCTGCAGCGGTGTTTTCAGGTTGGCCCCCTCGACACCTCTTTCTGGCACATTCCTTGATAGTTGAAGGGAATTGAGCATTCCCCTCTCGGCGCCGCCGCGAGAGGGGCCTTCTCGTGCAGAATGCGATCTCTGTGGTCCCCATGGGACGAAGAAGACCGAGGATTATGAACGCTGGCAGCCGCAAGAACATCCTGATTTTCGATTCGGAGCGAGACACCGGCGAGCTCTTCGCACGAGCCCTCGAATCGCGGCGGAACTGCCGATGCTATTTGGCCTCCTCAGTGGAGGAGGCCCTGGACCTGCTGCGAGGGATCCCCTTCGGCCTCATGATTCTGGATCTGAAGTCAGCGATGGCGGAGGATTTCCACCTTCTGAAACAGATCCGCAGAACGTCTCCCGAGACGATCATCATCGTGGACGGCTATCTGCATCAAAAAGAGCACATCCACAAGGCCCTCAGCCTGGGTGCACGGGGGCACATCATCAAACCCATCAAGCTCGATGCCTTCCGCAAGCAAATCGAGGAATACGCCCTCGAGCCCACGTCATCTCCTGTGTGACGCTGTCCCCTGCAGGTGACACATCTGTCACCCAAGAGTTTCACTTCATCCCCTGCGATCGCTCCCGGTTCGGTTCTCTCAAACTCCTGGATCTAGTACAGAAGCCATTCCACGGCCTTGTTCGGAAGCTTGTGACTCGTGGCACAGCCATTGCTCAAATGGGTGAGCAGCCAGCAATTCGTTGGCAACGGGCGTCCGCGGATGCCGAAAACTGGTGACCTGAAGGGGAAGGAGGCTTCTGATGGCTTTGAATGTACTGGTGGCGACGGATGGTTCGGAACACTCCATGAAAGGCGTTCGCAGGGCCCTGGAATTGGCGGAAAAGGAAGGTGCCAACGTGACGATCATGTCGGTGGCTTTCTATGCAAAGGAAGATTTCGACGAGATGCCCCCCAACATCCAGGACAAGCTCGAGGCGCAGGCCCTGGCCGCGGCGAAAAAGGCCAAGGCGCTCTTCGACGAGAAGGGCATCGCCGTCAAAACGTTGATGGAAGCGGGCATGGTCCCGGCCAACAACATCGTGCGCAGGGCGGAGGAAGGGAAATTCGACCTGATTGTGCTGGGCAGCACGGGCGCCAGCGGGCTCATGCGGGTGCTCATCGGCAGCACGGCGGCCAAGGTGGTCGCCCAGGCCCCCTGCTCGGTGACGGTGGTGCGCTGAACAAGACGATAACTTAAGAATCGCAGGAGGTGACGAAGTCAACAGGTGGGATCCGAAGAGAGCGATGGATGATGAAGGTACAGAGGGTTCAGATCCTCGAGTGTTGGATATTAGATAGATGTGCAATGATCAACAATTTTAATGGGAGGTTGGAATCATGAGTCGCATTTGGACAAAGCTTGGCGGTTGGGTGTTTTTCGTGTTGGTGGTCATGCCCGAGCTGGCTCTCGCGGCCGGCGGCGGGCCGGTGGCGCCCATGGTGATCGTGGCCGACACACGCAATCTGACAGGACTGATGAAATGGTGGGCGGATCTCTACAATCACAGCTACGTGTGGTTCACCGTGCTCACGGTTGTGCTCATCCCGGTCATCGGGGTCATCATGGGCACCCTGGCGGACATTGTCATGACCCACATCGGCATCGACCTGAAATCCAGAGAACTGGCCGAGCACTGATGTGAGCTAAGGTATTCAGGCATTGGATCGAGGATCCAGCCACACTCTTCAGGAGGATAGATCATGGAATGGCTGTACATACTGATGCCCATCGCAGGCGTGAAGATCTTCTGGCCCGGTTTGATCGTTCTCGGGATCGGCGTCGGAATCATCGGCGGTTTCTTTGGAATGGGCGGCGCGTGGATGGTGACGCCCGGTTTGAATATCCTCGGTTTTCCCATGGCTTTCGCCATCGGGACGGACATCGCCCACATGGCGGGCAAATCCCTGATCTCCACCATGCGGCACGGCAAATTCGGCAATGTGGACTACAAGCTTGGTTTGATCATGCTGGTGGGCACCGTCATCGGCTTCGAGGTGGGCGCCCAGATGATCATGTGGCTCGAGCGGATGGGCAGTGTCGAGAAGGTCGTCCGTTACATGTACCTCGTGCTGCTGGCCCTCATCGCCTGGATGGTCTTCGCCGACGTGGCCAAGAAGAAGCGGAAAGACCGCGAAGCGTTGGCCACCACTGGAGAAGTTGACAAACTCTCCACGGGTCTCGAGTGGCACAAGACCTTCCACAAGATCAAGATCCCCCCCATGGTGCATCTGGAAACGGCCGGCATTTACTGCTCCGCCTGGCTTCCCATCATCGTGAGCTTCGCCACGGGCTGGCTGGCCGGCATCCTCGGCATCGGCGGCGGTCTCATCCGTATGCCTTCGCTCATCTACATTCTCGGCTGCCCGACCCACATTGCCGTTGGGACCGACCTCTTTGAAGTCGCCATCTCGGGCCTCTATGGCGCCGCTACCTACACCTTCAAGGGCCGCACCGAGCTCGTCGCCGCCATCATCATGCTGGTGGGTGCTTCGGTGGGCGCACAGGTCGGGACCGTGGCGACCAAGTACATCAAGGGCTACGGCATCCGCATCGCTTTCGGCTGCGCCGTCATCGGCTGCGCCATTTCCATCGTGCTGAAGCTCGCACCTTCTTTCCTTCCCCAGTACAAAGTCGCCTTCGACAACGCCGCCACCTTCTTCGTGCTGGCTGTCGTCGCCGCCCTCTCCACATACATTGCCGTGAAAATGGTGCAGGGTGCCAAGGCGGAAGTGGCGGGCAAAAAGAAGGCTGCCATGGCCCGCGCCGCATGAGGCTGAGCAGACGGAACAACCCCATTCGATGAAAAGGGAGCTGAACATGAGGAACAAAAGAAATTGGACCGCAGCCATCCTGATCGCTCTGCCGCTTCTGTTCCTGGTGGGCTGCATGGAATACGGCAAGGTCGATCAGGGCCGGGTGATCGCCCTGGACAAGGAAAAGAGAACCGTCACATTGATCCAGGATGTGAAATCCGAGCCCAACAATCCGGATTATTCTAATCTGCCGCCGCACATCTACACGCTGCCCACGGATCCCCATGAAATGGGGTCTGAGCCCAAGGTCGGCATGCGGATGAAGCTGGATACCAGGAACAAGCAGATCGTCATCTTCGACCAGGCGACACAGAACTTCAAGACGATCAACTATACCCTGATCGACCAGAAGGAGAACGTCGCAAAAGACGATCCGCTCGTGTACGATGCCGCTGCAGGAACGGCCAAAAAGTTTCCGGCTGTGGATCGCGACAAGAAGACCATCAGCATCTACTCCGGCCGTCAGAAGATCCTGACCACCTTCTCGCTCCCCGACGAATACTTCGCGCTGCCCGAGATCACCTGGGACGCCGGCGACGAGGTGAGGATCTATTACCTGCAGCCGGGGAAGGCCCACCGGTTCATGAACATCAGCAAGACGGACATTTTCAAGAAGTAATGTAATAAGGTAACCGGGAAGGGACCCCCGCCAAATGCTGGAGGGGGTCCTGCCCGGAGTCGAGGGTTCCTGGATGCCGGCTGCCATGGCTCGAAGCCACAATGAATCCCAGAAAAGTCCTGTGGACGGTAACCCTGAGCTCCAAAATCCGGGACTCGCAACCCGAAACCCGCAACCTATCCCTTATAACGGTTCGTAAACACGAAGGAAGCGAACGATGAACATCGAGCAGAAGATAGTGATCGCCATACTGGACGTCGTGTTGATTGTGGAGCTGTGTATCGGCATGTTCTTCGCCCAGCTGGATACGGCCAACCTCACTGCCGCGTTCTGCAAATCCTTCTTCAGCATGCTCATCCCCACGCTCATTCTGGCAAGAATCATGGTCAAGCGATTCCGGACTGTTATCCCCGAGCCCGCCCCATGAACCTGGAAGAGACCAGTCGGTGGCGAAGCATCACTGGGCGGGTCGGGGCCCTCTTCTGCATCCTGTGCGTGATTTCGGGACTCGACGGCCTTGTGGCCCAGTTCAGGAGCCCGCCCAATGAATTCCTGGCCGTCCCCGGCGAAGCCATCCATGTCAACGGACCATGCAGCCCGGACATTCAGGATGTCTCCCAGCTGGCCTATGAAAGCACTTCGGATGGGATTCGGCTGAAGTTCGAAGCCATGCAGTCGGGATTCTGGCTCGGCGGGGCCATGTGGAGGGGGCTTTTGGAATTGGGCTCGGACCTCGAGCCCGGCGACTATGGCGTTGTGGTCCGCCCCAAAGACGTCCCTGGTGAGAAGCCCTTTGCCGTTTTCGCCATCAAGGTTTTCCCGAATGCGGAGGCTCTCCGGCGAGCGTCCAGGTCCCTGATTCGAAGGCATTTTGGGCTCTCTCCCTGGCTCGTCTTCGCGGTCTGCATTGGACTCACGGGTCTTGCCTTTGCCCTCGTCTACGGAATCTCTCAGAAGAGAGAGCTCCTGATGGCCGGTCTGGGGCGGGCGGAGATCTACCGGGTGGCCAAGGTGGAAGGTTGCTATGAAGTGTCCTTTGGCCTGGGCTCGGCTCATGGTGTTCAATCCGGAGACTCCCTGCCCATCCTGAATCACCGGGGAGAACGGGTGGGGCACGTCACAGTGACTCAAAGCTTCGAGCAGGATGCCTCCGGCACTGTGGAACTGGACACTGCAGTCAAGCCCGGGTTCGTGGTCAGCAGGGATTCCTGACAAGATCCAAAATCGAACAGCCTTGGGGAAATGCCTGATCGGTCTCAGTAGTCCCTGCCTGCCCCCTGGAGGGGTGAATCCAGGCTTCTGCACGGGTGAATGATCCCACCATTCAACCTCCGATGTACTACCTCTTGATCTCGTTGTGGCTCCTTTTTCCCACCTGCAGGGAATAATCGACCTCCCTGCCCGGTGCCTGTGTAGTCCGAGGGCCGTCGGTCTTTGGAGTCATCCGCCGTCACAGTCATGGGATTGCCCGGAAAAAGCCCAGGATTGGAGGGCACTGGATCGTCGATGACAGGCGGTTCGCCAGGTCACGGGTGATGATGGCAGGAGTTTTGCTAACCACGCGGCACTGGACCTGCGTCCCAACAGGATGGTATGAGGATTACGGAGTTGGTATCTGCCCCAACGGCATGATGGTTGAGCCCGGAACCCGGGGGACTGTTTATGAATGATCATCGCACCCTGCGGCAATCGGAAGTCCTGGCGGCTTTTCGCCTGCTCTTCTCCCCCGAAGCCGCAATCGATCTGCAATCCGTCGATTCCGTCCAGCACGCTCAGCTCAAGACGGCCTTCCGTAAGAAGGCTTTGAGAACTCACCCGGATCGATTTGCATCCGAAGGGGAGGAGGTGCAGCGGATCTATTCAGAGCGCTTCATCCATGTATCCCAGGCTTATGACACCCTCAGTCACTACCTCACCCTTCGCCAGCAGGGATGGCGATGGAAAGCGGCTGCTCCGAGCCGGCCGGAGCCGGCCGAGAGGAAACCTCAGCCGGCGCGGCAGCAAGCCCCGACGGCATCGGCAGCCCCCCGGAGCAGGAGGCAGGAAGGAGGATTCACGGGATCTTTCTGGCAACGGAGCATCCCGCGACGTTATCTCCGGTTTGCCGAGTTCCTGTACTTCTCCCGTGTGATCTCATGGAAAAGCCTGGTGAATGCACTCGTTTGGCAACGCCGGCAGCGCCCCCGCATCGGGGAAATAGCTCAGAAATGGCGCTGGGTCAGCGGTTCCCAGGTCGAGGCGGCTGTGAGGGACCGCAGGCAGGGAGAGCGGATCGGGGAGGTCCTGCTGCGCCACAAGCTTCTGACGCCCTTTGCGCTGGGAGTCCTGCTTCGCCAGCAGCAGAGGATCCAGAAGCCCATAGGGCTTTATTTCGTTCGGCATGGCCTGATGAGCGAATGGGAGGTGGGCCGCCATCTCCACAAGCAGCGACTGCACAACACGCAATTTGCGTCGTTCTCCGCTGGCTCCTATGCCTGAGGGCTTGTTCACACAGCATCCCGACAGTCACATCTCGGGTACAAGAGGGCGCAAGTTGACGGCCGTTTCCGGTGGGCACGATGAACCTGTGCCCACAACAACCGCAGAGGGATTTGCGCCCGGCTGTACTGGAATGATGTGATCATATTCTTTTTGCGTCATCCCCGTATGCTGCTGGCGGGGATCCGGGTGTCTTAAAGACTCTGGATTCCCACAAGAGACGTGCGGGAATGACGACCGGAGCGGTCAGTCAAGTCTATGGAGCTGCTGCATCAAACCATGTCCGGCTGGGTCGGCTGCTTCAACCACTTGGACAGGATCTGGGCGACCTCTGTCAGAGTGAAAGGCTTGGCCAGGTAATCGTCCATGCCTGCCCGGATGCAGCTTTCGCGATCTCCTTGCATGGCGTTGCCCGTCATCGCGACGATGACGACTCCGGGATTCCCATTGGACCGCTCGCTTTCCCGAACACGCCGGGTTGCCTCGAATCCATCCATGACCGGCATCTGGCAGTCCATGAGCACCAGGTCGTAATGCCTCTCCTGCAGCAGCCCGAGCGCCTCCTGCCCGTTTTCGGCAATGTCCACCGCGAGGCCCATGTGATCGAGGATGATTTGGCCCACCTCCTGGTTGATGGGGTTGTCTTCAACCAGCAGCACTTTGAAGCCTTCAAACCGGGGCAGGGAAAGCACGGATTCTGATTCAGAAACGACGACGTCGTCCTGCGCTTCCCGAGCAGAGGCCCGATCGAATGCCACCTCGAACCAGAAGGTTGATCCTGCTCCCGGCGTGCTGACCACCCCGATCGTTCCCCCCATGAGGTCGATGAGCTGTTTGCAGATGGCAAGCCCGAGTCCGGTGCCTCCGAATCTGCGGGTGGTGGAGCTGTCAGCCTGGGTGAAAGGATGGAACAACCCCTCCTGCATTTCATGCGGGATTCCGATGCCGGTATCCCGCACCTCGAAGCGGATGCGAGTCCTGTCCGAGTCTGATGACTGCTGCGAAACAAGGAGGCTGACGCCTCCTTCTTCGGTGAATTTGATGGCATTTCCAACGAGGTTCACCAGGATCTGCCGGAGGCGCGTCACGTCGGCCCTGATCGGTGGCGGTTGCTCGGGCTCCATCCGGCATTGGAGGGAGAGTCCCTTGTTGGCAGCCCCTTCGGAGAGAATCTGGACGACCTCGTCGACGGTTCGCCTGAGGTCCAGGTCCCCGAGCTCGAGGCTCATCTTCCCCGCCTCGATCGTTGAGAAGTCCAGAATGTCATCCAGGAGGTTGAGCAGCATGTCGGCGGAGGCGTGAGCGCTTTTGGCGTATTTGCGCTGGGTGGGATCGAGGTCCGAGCCCTCCAGCAGCTGGAGCATCCCCAGGAACCCGTGCATGGGTGTTCGGATTTCGTGGCTCATGTTGGCCAGGAAGCGGCTTTTGGCTCGAGCCGCGGACTCAGCGGCGTCGCGGGCCAGCATCAGCTCCTCCTGGGCGCGCTTGTGCTCCAGGGCGTTGGCAAACATCTCCCCAACGATCCTGAGGAGCATGACGGTCTCATCGTCCCAGTGCCTTTCCTGTCTCAAGCTGGAAAAGCCGAGAAAACCGATGAGGGAGTCGCCGAACAGCACTGGAACCACTACTCCCGACAGGACCGACTGGCTCCGGAGAAGCTCCCTTTCTGCATGGGCTTCCGGGGGGAGATCGGCCACCCGGGGAATGTGGACCACCTCGGACCGCAACAGCCGGCCGGCAATCCATGGAAAGCGATCCATGGGAAGGCGGGTGAAAGGCTCAACCGCCGACTGAATCCCGTCGGTCGTCCACTCGTGGGTCTTGCTTGCCGTCCTGGAATCACGATCCAGGAGAAAGAGAAAGCTTTGGTCGACGCCCGAGAACCTGCCCAGTTGAGCCAGCGCATCGTGGATTCCCCCATCGATCTCATGGGGTGAAAGATTGATGAACCCGTTGGAGAGACCGGTGACGAGGGATTCCAGCCGGAGCCGGTGCTCCAGGGACTTTTCAGCCTGCATCCTTTCCAGAACCTCTTCCTGGAGGATTTGATTGAGCTCCTGGATTCGACTCTTTTCGCGTGCCAGGTGCTGCACCAGGGCGATCTTTTCCTGAGTCAGGGTGAGCGATCGATGAACGAGGATGCTGTAAACGCGTCCGGCCTTGAGCATGAACAGGACAAAGAGCAGCATCATGAAGGCGGCCGCCCTGTGCAGAGCATCCTCGTAAGAGACAAAAACCAGGATGATCGGAGCCCCGGTTGGAATGAGGAAAGCCAGGAAAGCGGGATAGACGGGCGACATGATGATCATGGCCGCAGCGGACATGCCGGCCAGGACGAAGGTCGTGAAGAACTGCCGCGGCACCGAAGCCTCGGGAGTCAGGAGGAGTCCGGCCAGTCCCCAGCCCGCGCCTGCGAAGGCGCCTCCCCAGGTGTACCACCGGCCCCAGCGCACCGCCTGTTCCGGATTGGGCTGAGCTTTGTGGAACGCGATGGCAAGACCCATTCTGCAGAAGCCCACGAAGGTCATGTAGCCGAGCCAGCCGATGATGATCGGATGCGACACATAATCCCACTGAATCAGTGTGAGGAGCAGGGAGTTGGCGAGCGTGACGAAGACTGTGGAGATGGAATGGGAGAAAAGCAGGTAGACCTTTTCGGCGTTAACGTTCATCTGGCCGCGGGCAGTCTCCTCCTGACTGCCTTCGCCGCGTGGTTCCTGGAGGTTTGTGTCTGGCATCCGCCACTCCATCGATTGGTGCTCCGCGAGTCCGGTTGTCGGCTCTGGGTCACGCAAAATGGGAAACCTGATCCGCTTCATGAACGAACGGGCATCGCATCATGACCGTTCTCCTCCAGCAGCTGCCGAATCGAGGCCGCAATGCGCCAGGCTCCGGGGGTGTCTCCGTGGACACAGAGGGTGTCCGCCTGCAGCGGGATCTCCCCGCCGTCGATGCACTCCATCCTGCCGGAATCGAGAAGCTTCAGGAGTCGGCTGCAAACCGCATCGAGATCGTGGATGACCGCTCCAGCCATGCTGCGCGGCGCCAACTGCCCATTGCTGAGGTACGCACGGTCGGGGAAGATCTCCCGGGCCACCCTCAGTCCCCGTCCCCCGGCCATCTCTTCCAGGAGCGAACCCGCCAGGACGAAGAGGACGAGCTCGGGGTCATACGACAAGACGGCATCGATCACTTCACCTGCAGCCCGCTCATCCCTGGCCGCAAGGTTATAGAGGGCTCCGTGGGGTTTGACGTGCTGCATACCCATACCGAGGGCTCGGGTGAAGCCGGAAAGCGCCCCCATCTGATAAAGCAGGTCGTGCTTGATCTGGCCCGGCGCCGTCTCCAGATTCCTGCGGCCGAACCCGATGAGATCAGGGTATCCAGGATGTGCGCCCACGGCCACTCCGTGCTCGCGGGCCAGCTCCACCGTGCGGGCCATCACCCTGGGATCGCCCGCATGGAACCCGCAGGCGATACTCGCCGAAGTGATGTGCCGGATGATCCGCTCGTCCTCCCCCATTCGATAGGGACCGAAGCTTTCACCCATGTCGCAGTTGATGTCGATCCTCATGCCTGCTCATCCCTGCTCCAAAGAGCGCTTCTCCTGTCTCAGATCACGGCCCACGACTCGTTGGGGCTGTCGGTAATGAACATGTGGCCCGGGGAGTGGGTGATGCACAGCTCGGGACGCCCGGAGAGCGCGGCGAGAGAGGAAGTCACTCCGCAGGCCCAGAACACCGGGGTTTCGCCTTTGTGGAAGGTGACCGGGTCTCCGAAGTCCGGGCTGTCCAGATCCTCGATGCCCAGGGCCGACCCGTCTCCGATGTGAACCGGCGCCCCATGAACCGAGGCATAGCGGCTCGTGACCTGGACCGCGCGGACGACCAGGTCATCGGGAATGGGCCGCATGCTGACCACCAGCGGGGCTGAAAAGCGGCCGGCCGGGATGCATGGCCTGTTGGTGATGTACATCGAAACGTTCCTGCCCTCCTCGATGTTTCGAATGGGAATTCCGGAAGCGAGGAGGGCGCTCTCAAAGCTGAAGCTGCAGCCCAGCAGAAAGGAGACCATATCGCCATCCCAGTGGGCCCTGATTTCGGGTGTTTCGGCGTGCAGCTCCCCACGCTTCCAGACCCTGTAGAGGGGAACGTCGGTGCGGATGTCGGCCCCGGGTGCCGTGATTCGGGGCTCGAAGCCGCCGGGCTCCAGGACTTCCAGGACGGGGCAGGGCTTGGGGTTCCGAACACAGAACAGGAGAAACTCGAAAGCGAGGCTGCGATCCAAAATCACCAGATTGGCCTGGGCGAAAGCAGGTGCGAGACCGCTCGTCGGTTTCACCCACTGGCCCCTGCGTATGCTTTCCCTGATTTCACGTGGAGTGGCTGCCGGCTGCATGAAAACTCCTCAGTTGATACTCCCGTTTCAAAGTGATCTCCCTGGCCTGGAGAAGCGTGACGGTCTCAAAGCTCACCGTGCCGCCGGGAACGATCTGGGCCACGAGGGGCAGGTCGCTTGAGATCACTGTGGCGACCTTGACATAGCCGCCCGTTGTCTGACAGTCGGCACCCAGGAGTGCGGGCTGACCGTTTCCAGGGACCTGGACGGCACCCGGGAGGGTTCCGTCCGAGATGATGTCCGCGCCGAAGCGGTGGGCGATCCTCGGACCCTCCAGAAGGATGCCCATGCGATCGCACCGGGCGGTCACGGCATATTCCGCCCCCAGAAAGAGGGCGAGACCGTCAGGAGTGATATAGTCATCCTGGGGACCGAGAACAACGCGCAATTTCGGATGCTCCGAATACGGCGGGATGAGACTTGAGGGGGCCCTCCGCATGGGAAAAGGGGGGCCGGGCGTACGGGCGATCGCCAGAATATCCCCCTTCATGAGGGCCCGTCCCCGAAAGCCCCCGAACCCTCCCCGAAGATAGGTGGACCGGCTTCCCATGACCGGTGGGACGTCGATCCCTCCTGAAAGCGCCAGGTAGGCGCGAAGCCCCTGTTTGGCCAGGCCGACGGTCAGGATGTCGCCTCCGGACGCCGTGCAGGTCGTCCAGGGTGGGATGGCCTCCTGGTTGACCCTGATCTCCATCTCCGGCCCCGTCACGGCAAACCGGACCTCGCCCGTGAGCTCTGCCCGAAAGCCGCCCGCGGTGATCTCGATCCCCGCCGCTTGGGGGGCGTTCCCGACGAGGCCGTTGGCCACCCTCAAGGCCGTCTGATCCATGGCGCCCGAAAGGGGCACGCCGCGGTCTCGATAGCCTCGCCGCCCGAGATCCTGGATGGTGGCCAGAGGGCCGGGCTCAAGAATGCGCAAGGCCTTCAAAATCCTCTCTCGGGATGGGCGTGAAAAGGAGGCGGTCTCCTGGCTTCACCAGGAATGGATCGGCTCGCTCGAGGTCGAACAGCCGGACAGGGGTTCTGCCGATGATCTGCCATCCCCCCGGGCTGTCGATGGAGTAGATGCCGGTCTGCCGGTCCGCGATGCCGACGCTGCCCGCGGGCACGACCTTGCGGGGTGACGCCTTCCTCGGCGTCTCGAGGCGCTTGTCCAGTCCGCTCAGGTAGGGGAATCCCGGTGTGAAGCCCACCATGACCACGTCGTAGACCGG
>JBFYYO010000017.1:0-31736 GCA_041310025.1 Syntrophobacterales bacterium | reverse complement strand
ATTTCGGGCATCATGCCTTCGTAGTCGTGGAGTGAGAAACCCAGGGCTTCGAGTTTTTCGAGCTCTTCTGCGGTCTTCCGGGGCCGGTACCGGGTCTCGTCGGGGTGGACCTCCAGCTCCTCGATGTTCCTGCTGTCGGCATCCACCTTGATGGTGGGCAGCACCCGGCGCCCCTCGTAGTCGTCCCGGTGGGCGAACTCGTAGCCGGCCGAGAGCACCTTCATGCCCATCTCCTTGAAAAGCTCCTGGTAGTGGTGCGCCCGGGACCCACCCACGAAGAGCATCACCGATTTGCCCTCGGTCCTGGGCCGGACTTCAGCGAGAGCTGCTTCCACTCCGGGCATCTCCCGCGCGATGACTTCTTCCACCCGCTCCATGAGCCTGGGGTCCCCGAAATACTGGGCGATCTTGCGGAGGGACTTGGCCGAGGCCCTGGCCCCGATGAAATTGACCTTGATCCAGGGGATCCCGAACTTCGTCTCCATCATCTCCGCCACGTAATTGATGGAGCGGTGGCACATGATGCAGTTCAGATCAGCCGTGTGGGCGTTGGCGAAGGCGTCGATGCTGGAGTTGCCGCTGAAAGTCGAGACCAGGGTGATGCCGCATTCCTCCAGGAGACGTTCGATGACGAAAGCGTCGCCCCCGATGTTGTACTCGCCGAGCAGGTTGATTTTGAGCTCGCCCCCGCGGTCTGTGTCATCCTGGCCCACCACATGGGTGAAGATCCCGTTGTTGGCGATGTGGTGGCCGGCCGACTGGCTCACTCCCTTGTAGCCTTCGCAGCTGAACGCAAAGACGTTCACGCCCAGCGTCTCTTTCATTTCGCGAGTCACCGCATGGACGTCGTCTCCGATGAGTCCCACGGGGCACGTGGAAAAGACGGCGATGGCCTTGGGATGGAAGAGGTCGTACGCCTCCTGGATGGCCGCCTTGAGCTTCTTCTCGCCCCCGAAGACGATCTGCTCCTCCTGCATGTCCGTCGAGAAACAGTAGGTCATGTAGTTCTCGTCGGTGGGGCTCGGCGGCCTGGTCTGGTTGCGGCGCGTCAGCCAGCTGTAGAAGCCGCACCCGATGGGTCCGTGGGTGATGTTCACGATGTCGCGGGTCGGACCCAGCACCACGCCCTTGCAGCCGGCATAGGTGCAGCCGCGCTGGGTGATGATGCCCGGAATGGTTTTGACATTGGCCTGGATTTCAGGCACGCACCCGCCTTCTTCCACCTTGTTGATGACGATGGACTTGGCCCGTTTGCGAGCCACCTTGGTCGGGTATTTTTCAATCAGCTCACCTTTGACCTCTTCCGGCGGAATCTCCTCCGGAAAAGTGCATTCATCTGAAAGAGGTACTTTGGTCATCTTGAACTCCTGCTGTGGAGGCGATGGGATCAACGCCCCGGTGTGCTGGTCGGGTCCGAAGACCACACAGAGCCCAGGAGCTTTACAGAGCAGCTCCTCATGGCCCTCCTGGCCACCCTTAACGATGAAAAGGCTCACGGGGGTTGGTTTTCAGCTCGAAACCCGGAACTTCCCGGAGCAGCTTCTCAAACCTCATCCAGAACGTCGTTGCCGCTCTCGCCCGTCCTGACCCGCACCGCGTCGATGACCGGCATGATGAAGATCTTGCCGTCCCCCGATTTGCCCGTTTGGTTGATCTGGATGATGGTCTTCACCGTGCGGGAGACGAGCTTGTCCGGGACGACGACGCTGAAGATGCGTTTGGGAATGAGCCGCTGGCTCTGGCCCAGCTGGGCGATGGCTTCCTCGTAGCCCTTCTCGGCCCCTTCGAGCACGGTCAGATCCACCAACCCCCTCCCGCGTCCCAGGGCGTCCCGGGCGGTCATGGACGAGATGCCTGCATCCGCAAGGGCTCGCTTGGTCTTATTCATCATGTTCATGCGAACGATGGCCATGACCTCTTTCATAGCTTCACCTGTCCCGTTTCTCCGTTGGCCATTTCCTTGATGCCGGAACTGATGGTGTAGACTTCCTCGACGGGCGTGATGAAAATCTTTCCGTCGCCGAAAGCCCCCTTGTCGCCCGTGCGCGCCGCCTTCACGATGGTCTTGATGACGAAGTCCTTGTCGTCCTCTTTCACAACGGTGAGCAGCAGCTCTTTGGGGATTTCGTCGTAGGTGACCTCGCCGATCTTGATGCCGCGCTGTTTGCCGCGCCCGACCACCGACATCTTGGTCACAGCCGGAAATCCTGCGTCCATGAGCGCAGCCATGACGCTGTCCACTTTTTCAGGTCTCACGATGGATCGAATCATGATCATGGTTTCACTTCTCCCTGACGGATACGCTGACGGCTGGGTTTGCCGTCTGAATCCGTGCTTTCGGTAAGGTCTCCTAGTTGGCAATCCCGTGCTCGATGAGGAGTTTCTCCAGTTCGTCCGTGTGCATGGGTTTGGGCACCACGAACATCTCGTTTTCCTCGATCTTGCGGGCGAGGGTCCGGTATTCATCGGCCTGGGAGTGGGCCGGATCGTACTCGATGACGGTCTTGCGGTTGATTTCGGCCCTCTGCACCATGTTGTCCCGGGGAACGAAGTGGATCATCTGGGTGCCCAGCCGTGCCGCCAGGGCTTCAATCATGCCCAGCTCGTTGTCCACCTTGCGGCTGTTGCAGATGAGACCGCCCAGCCGCACACCGCCGGCTTCGGCGAACTTCACGATGCCTTTGCAGATGTTGTTGGCGGCATACATGGCCATCATCTCGCCCGACACCACGATGTAGATCTCCTTAGCCTTTCCTTCGCGGATGGGCATGGCGAAACCGCCGCAGACGACGTCGCCGAGCACGTCGTAGAAGGCATAGTCGAGCTTCTCGTCCTCGGCATAGGCCCCCAGCTGCTCCAGCAGGTTGATGGAGGTGATGATGCCGCGGCCGGCACAGCCCACACCCGGCTCGGGCCCCCCGGACTCGACGCAAACCACGCCTTTGAAGCCCGCCTTGCGAATGTCTTCCAGCTCCACGTCCTCACCCTCGAGCCGCAGGGTATCGAGAACCGTCTTCTGAGTGAGGCCGCCCAGCAAAAGCCTTGTTGAATCTGCCTTGGGATCGCAACCCACCACCATGACCCTTCTGCCCATCTCCACCAGACCGGCTACCGTGTTCTGAGTTGTGGTCGATTTTCCGATTCCGCCTTTTCCGTAGATCGCTATCTTCCTCATGGTATCCTCCGTTCTCGAATGTGAAGCGTTGTGCTTCCTATTGAGCACGGCCCATGCCGAAGGGAATCATGGACTGCAAGAATTTGTTAACTTTCTGTAATAGCTAATATAAATGTGAGCGATTGCAGTGCGATGGTCAGGGAGACCGGGAGGGAACCTTACGGAAGTGTCGATGAATTGTTAACAAATTTGTAAGATTTTGAGTTGTTGATGGAGCTATGGTCGGTCGATGGGGTGCCATGCTGCGATGCTGCCTGCAGGTGCCGCTATGGCTGCAGCCAGAGATTGGAAAGATCGTCACCGGTGGCTTTTCCGGAGGCGGGCTCCGCCATGCGATTTCCTCCAGGGCATTCCGGGTTTCTGGTCGTTCGAGGCCAAACGCCTCCTGCACATGATTCAGACGATTAGCCCTTGGGTTTGGAGATTTCCACCGTTTTGGGGGAAGGCTTCGGCGTGGAAATACTTTTTCGTGTGGATGGCGGCGGTGAGGATGCTTTGGAGCTCTGAGCGGTGGTGTCAGATCCTGCGACCTTCATTGATTTTGCTCTTACAGATCTTGCTTCCTGCGAGGTTTTGACAGTCTCGGAGCCCCTGGCCGCGACTTGCGCCTTTGCGGCCGAAGAGCCTTTGGTCGCGATCGCCTTCTCGGGCTTTCCGGCGCTCTGCCTGTCCGGGCTCGTCCCTCGGGCGGTTTTCGATGTGCTGCCTTTCTGAGCTGTCAGGTTTTTCCCGCCTCTGGACCGGGATGCAGTGGATGCGGCCGAATCGCTCCCGACAGTCGTACGGGCGACTTTCGAGACCGAGGCTCGGGCGCCTTGCCCTTTGCGGCTAACGGAGGCCGGCGCCTCCGCCACTGTGGTCCGGGTGGATTTCCTCCCTTTTCCGGAGGACTTCCGGACCGTCCGGGATGAACGGGCCGGGACGGGACACGAGAGGCTTGAATCATCGAGGGCACGAACCAGGACCGTCCCCGTGCTCAACGAATCGTAGCCCATTTCGAGCAGTCTGGCCGTCTCTCTGGCGCGGATGCCCGCAGAGGGTGCCCCCAGGACGACCGCGATGAGACGGTGGTCTCCCCGAATCGCCGTTGCCGCAAGGTTGTAGCCGGAAGCACAGACAAAGCCCGTCTTGAGCCCATCCACTCCCTGGCAGGTTCCCAGAAGCCGGTTGGCGTTGCGATGAGTGGAGGTTCGATAGGTATAGGACTGCATGGAATGGATGTTCAAGGACTCGGGATATCGTCGAAGGTAGGCCGTGGAGAGTTTGGCGATGTCGCGGGCCGTTGTGAACTGACCTTTCGCAGGCAATCCGTTGGGCGTCTGAAAAGTTGAGTCGTTCATCCCCAGCTGATCGGCCTTGATGTTCATCTGCCGAACGAATGCCTCCACGCTTCCGTTCATGTGCTCCGCTATGGCGACACAGGCATCGTTTCCCGATACGACGGCCATGCCCTTGATGAGCTCGCCGACCGGGACTATGTCTCCTGTGCGGAGTCCCATGCGGGATCCCCCGGTTTTGGCTGCTCGGGAGCTGACCCTGACGTTGTCCCATAGGTGCAGGCGGCCGTCCCTTATGGCCTCGAAAACCAGGTAAAGGGTCAGGACCTTGGTAATGGAAGCGGGAGGTATGAGTACGTCGGCATTCTGCTCATAAAGCACTTTTCCATTGGTCATATCGACCAGCATGGCGGAGCGGGTATTCACATTGATCTCTCTGGCGGCTGTCAGCCGGCAGAAACCGAGCATGAAGAGAACGAAAAAAGCCAAAATTACAATAGCTTGTCTCCTCAACATTATGAACACTCCTTGTCTTCGTTCCGTTCGCTTTTGAGCAGATATATTTGTAGCGTGGACAAGCGGGAGGTTGCTGAATCATGTAATGGAGGACTTGCCGGATATTCGGCCATGAGCGGTTCCGGGTCTGGAAGTTTCCAGCAGTTGATCAGTTCCAGCCTGCAGGCCCTAAAATACCTATTCTCACGCCTATGTCAACAAACGAAGCATTCATAACCTTCCACAAAATCCCTGAAAGTGATTCTTTAGGGGAGGATCAAACACTAACATTTTGCAAATGTCTATAAATATTTGCTATAGAGATGATTGCCGGTTGGGCTCGGGGCGAAGGCAGGCCGGTTGACCAGATGAGGCGCTGAGAGGGATTTATCGGGAGGAAGGAAAGAGGGCCAATGATGGGGCGGATGCTGGATTTTCTGGCCAAGGACATGGCGATGGATTTGGGTACGGCCAATTCCCTGATTTACATCAAGGGCAAGGGAGTCGTTCTGGATGAGCCATCAGTGGTCGCCATGGATACGAGAACCAACAAGGTGGTGGCTGTGGGCAAGGAGGCGAAGAGCCTCGCCGGAAGGCACGGGCAGAACATCGTGAGCGTCCGTCCGCTTCGGGATGGTGTGATCCATGATTTCGAAGTGGCGTCGTACATGATCAAGGCGTTCCTCGGAAAGGTCTTCCACCGTATTCCACTGTCGCGCCCCCGCCTGGTTGTGGCCGTTCCTGCGGGCATCACGGCCGTGGAGAAGAGGGCCGTCATGGAAGCGTCGGCCATGGCCGGGGCCGGGAGGATCTACCTCATCGAAGAGCCCATGGCGGCGGCCATCGGCAGCGGCCTTCCCGTCGACCAGCCGGAAGGTCAGATGGTGGTGGATATTGGAGGTGGAACCACGGAGGTCGCCATCGTCAGCCGTTTTGCCGTCGCGTGCAGCGAATCGCTCCGCGTGGCAGGCGACGAGGCCAACGAGGCCATCGGTGCCTTCGTGCGGAAGGAGCATCAGATCAACATCAGCGAGTCCATGGCCGAGGTGATCAAGATCAAGATCGGGTCGGCGGTTCCCCTGAAGAAGCCGCTCGAGATCAAGCTGCGCGGCAAGGACCTGGCGACCAACATGCCGAAGGTAGTCTCCTTGACGGATGCGGAGATCCGCCAGGCCATCAAGGAGCCCACCATGACCATCGTGGAGGCCGTCCGCCGGGTGATGGAAAAAGCCAGTCCCGAGCTGGCGACCGACATTTCCGACAACGGCGTCTGGCTGGCCGGAGGAGGTGCATTGCTCAAGGGACTGAGACTCCTGTTGCATCAGGCCACCGGCCTCGACATCAACAAGGCGGAGGATCCCCTTCGGGCGGTCATTCGAGGCGCGGGGATGGCCACGGAGAATTTCGACTATTACCGCGATGTGTTCGTGAGTTAGAATGCACGCCGGGACCGGGTGCATGGGATCTCATCGAAACGATGAATGAGTGGCTCGCAAGACCCGAAAGGTGGCTTTTTGTGTACTGACAGAGAACTGGAACAGCCTCGCCGCCAGGCACAGGAGGGAGCCCGCCTGCGGAAAGAGCCCGAGATGGGGTGCCGCGATCCGAAGGAGGAATGGGAGCGAACCTTCGATGCCATTGATGATTTCGTGACCATCCTGGATCCCGAGCTGCGGGTTGTCCGGATGAATCGAGCGATTGCCGAATCCTTTGGAATCGACCGCACCACGATAAGCGGCATACATTGTTACCAGCTCTTCTGGGGAAAGCAGTCTCCATGTAAAAAGTGCCCGGCCACCCTGGTTCTGAAGGATCGGAAGACTCACCGGGCTGAATTCAGAAACCGAATTCTCGGCAAGACCTTCCTCGTGTCCGCCTCGCCAGTTTTGGATAAGGTTGGGCAGCTGACGGGGATGGTTTACGTCACACGGGACATCACCGATCGGAGGCGGGCTGAAGACGCGCTTCGCGAGGCCCATGACAAGCTGGAATCGAGGGTTGCCGAACGGACGGCGGAGCTCATTGAAGCCAACTTGAGGCTGAAGGAGCAGATCGCGGAGAGAAAACGCGCCGAAGCCCTCTTGAGCCAGCAGAAGCGCGAGCTGGATGTCAAGTCCCGGACCCTGGTAGAGGCCAACATCGCCCTGCGGGTCATGCTCAAAGCCCGGGAGGAGGACAGGAAAGAACTGGAAGACAATGTCGTTTCCAATATCCATGAGCTGGCGTTCCCTCATTTGAATCGAGTCAGGAACAGTCGGCTGACTCCACAGCAGGCCGCATCGCTGGATGTCGTCTGCGCCAACCTCGATCGTGTCATCTCCCCTTTTTCCCGTCGACTTTCGTCCAGGCACCTGAACCTCACCCCGCAGGAAATCCTGACAGCCGATCTCATCAAAGGGGGACAGGCCAGCAAGGACATCGCCGATATCCTGGGGGTTTCCCTGAGGACAGTCGAGTTTCACCGGGAGAACATCCGGAAGAAGCTGGGACTCAAGAACCGCAAGACCAACCTGCGATCCCACCTGCTCTCCCTCGAATAGGCCTTACCGCCATCCCTTCCGTCGGGGCCATGGCGGAATGCCGAACCCCCGCCTTTTCAGCTGTCCTCCATGCGGTTTTCACGCATCCAGAATCGCTCACCGGGCAGGGAGAACGGGCTTGGCGGTCTTCCCTCCCCAATACGGGGTTCAACCTGGGAGTATGCCGCCAGCCATCCCGTGTTGCTGCAACTCACGGGAGAAGTCAAAATGAGCGAGTCGAAGCGCGATGCGGGCGTCACGAGAATCTGCCGTTCAGCGGACCATTACGAATCAGAGCGAAAGAGACCGGAGAATATCATTGCAGTCCCTCATGCCCCACCGGGCCAGCCTGAACAAGGAAAAGGCCCATGGCCGGGATGGTTTTCAAATGGTTTTCAACTAGAAACCAGAAACTAGAAACCAGAAACTCTTCAGGGCAGTGAAAAGGGAGCAAAGGAGCGTCACAGCATGTCGGACAATATCCTCAAATTCTCCATGAACCGATGCCTCTCCGTGGAGCGGCTGGATGAAGACACCCTGCGATCGGTATGCCGCCTCCGGGATACATTCACCTCCGCCTCCGTCGAGATCCTGGCAGGCCTCCCGGACCTCGAGATCATCGGGGCCAGCGGCGAATTCCACCATGAGTGGCAGAAGGTCCCCGAGCTCGACGACATCCTCCGGAAGCTTCCGGGCGTTCGCATCGGGGCGGGCATGCTCAAAATCATCAAGGGGCTCGTGGGTGAGGAGGACCACCTCCGGCAGCTCACCTACATGGTCGAAGAGTGCTGCCAGGGGGTTATCCTGTCGCTCACCAAGGACATCCTGGTGCAGGCCCCGGTGAGCGAAGAAGGGAAATTGGAGTTTTTCTCGAAGATGGTTCGCGACAGCATTCGGCTCTACAACCGCTGTGCAGCCTTTGCACCCGGGAGCCGTCTGGTCGAAGGAATCGATCCGAATCAATAGTGGGCGTGGTCCCAGATCAAGAGGTTTCATACATGCTCAAATTCGCTCGCAACAAAGTCGTCAGTGCAGCCAGGAAAGACCGGGACACCCTATCCATCCACGGGATCCTCGATGATGACATCTACGGGCTGGAGGTTGATCTTTGCGTCGGGATCAAGGATCTGCAGATCCTGTCGATTGCCGGGAAATGGAACCGCCACACCACGCCCGAGTGTCCTTCCGCGATCCCTTATCTTCAGGAAGTCAGGGGATTCCATATCGACGAGGAGATCGGCAGCAAGCTCAACAAGATCGTCGGGAGAAAGGGTTGCCGTCATTTTGCGAACATCCTGAACGAATGCTGCTACGCAGCTGCGGAAGCCGCAAAGGTGGTTCGATGGGAAGACGCCAAAGCCGCGAGACCGGACCTCAGTTTCGAGGGATTCCTGAAAGAGGAGGCGGCGGGGGGAGCCCAGGTCGGGGATTCATGGCCACCTTCCGACCAGGCGGGCAATGCCTCGCCCTCGCCCCCGCCCCCGCATGTGGAGGTGCCTCGGGAAGAACGTCACGGGTCCAATCCGTTTCCCGCCAGGCCGGAACCCTCATCCGATGGGTTTGTGATCGACCTCCACGTGCACACGTTCCCGGCTTCACCCTGCAGCTCCGCTTCGGCCGATTCGTTGATCGAGGAAGCCCGACGCATCGGCCTGAACGGGATTTGCCTCACCGACCACAATCATGTCTGGACTCCGGAAAAGGTGGAGGAACTGAGACAGAGGCACGGCTTTCCCATCTTCCGGGGAAACGAAATCACCACCGACCAGGGAGATATGCTCGTATTCGGTTTGGAGCGAGACGTCCGGGGAATCATCAAGCTGCAGGACCTGAGGCGGGAGGTTCTCGCTGCGGGGGGATTTCTGATCGTCGCCCATCCTTTCCGGGGATTTCTGACCTTCAGTGGAGAGCAGCTGGGACTGACCCCCGAGAAGGCCGCTCGGAGGCCCCTCTTTCAATTCGTGGACGCCGTCGAGGTCTTGAACGGGAAAGTGACCGCGAAGGAAAACGGGTTCGCATCGAGTGTTGCCGCGAGTCTCGGACTTCCCGCAACCGGCGGCAGTGACGCCCACGAGGTGTCGGAGGTGGGGACCTATGCGACACGCTTTTTTGGTGAGATTCGTACGGAGGCGGAACTGATGCGAGCCCTCAAGAGCAAGGAATACGTACCGGTCGCCTTCCGGCGCGAAACAGGTGTACCGGCCCGGGAGAACCGTCCTGCTGAAGTCCAGGCATCCTGAGGAGATAGGAATATGGAAGCACAACGCGACTGGGAGAAACTGATCCGGCGGATGGAACTTCTGATGCGCCTCAAGTATTTTCCCGTGGGATTCAAGATGTTGAGAAAAGCATCGGATCTTGGCAGGATTCCCTTCCTGCGAAGACCCGGCCACAAAGTGACCCTTTGCCAGCTCATCAGTCAGGTTCGCAGCTTTGACTGGACCGTGGGCGCCGACGTGGACGATTTCCTGTTCGCGTCATGTCCCTCCATCATCGGCCTGTCCGACCTGCCGGAGAACTATCGGGACGGCACCTTTCGAAGCATCGTGTGGATGGCGACCAAGGAGGACGGGCGAAAGGTCGAAGCGTCCATCCCGAGGCTTCCCCTGGGAGAATATGAAGCGGTGGCCATGGCTCCTCAGGTGTACAATCCCTTCGAGCCCGACATGGTCCTGATCTACGCCAATCCGGCCCAGATGATGCTCCTCATCAATTCTCTACAGTTCAGCCGGTACGAGGTCATGCAGTTCTATTGCGTGGGGGAGTCGTCCTGTTCGGATGCCATTGCACGATGTTTCAACACCGGCAAACCTTCCCTCGGGATACCCTGTTACGGGGAAAGGCGCTACGGGCACGTACAGGATGAAGACCTGGTGATGGCCGTACCGGGCGATCTGATGGAAAAAGCGCTGCATGGCATGGAGGCCCTCTACCGCAGAGGGGTTCGGTATCCCATCAGCTTTGCGGGCGCGGAGACCGATGTGGCGGTTCAATTTCCGGTCGCCTACAAGAAGCTGGACGAAGTCATGAAGAAGGCGAAGGGGAAAGGCAATCCGCTGCTGATCGGGGTGACGGGAGGCATCGCCTGCGGCAAGACCACGGTCTCAGGAATGCTGGAGGAACTGGGTGCCCCGGTCATCGACTTCGATCTCATCGCCCGGCAGGTGGTGGAGCCGGGCACTCCCGCGCTGGCAAAGATCGTCGACTATTTTGGAAAACAGGTCCTTCAGCCGGACGGCCGTCTCGACCGCAAGAAGCTCTCCGATCTCGTCTTTCGAGACATCGAGAAGCGAAAGGTACTGGAGGACTTCACGCACCCCCCCATTTACGAGGAGTTCTTCAATCAGGTCAACGCCATCACGGAAAAGGACTCCGAGGCCATCATTCAGGTTGCTGTGCCGCTTCTCATTGAACTGAACCTTTCCTACCTCTTCGATGCCGTCGTGGTCGTCCACATCCCCGCGGAAGAGCAGATCAAACGCCTTTCCGAACGCGACGGGATAAGCCTCGAAGATGCTGCCAACATTCTGAAAGCCCAGCTCCCCATCGAGGACAAGAAAGCTTTCGCCAGTTTTCTCATCAACAACGATCAGGACCTGACCGGCACGCGAGACCAGGTCGAGTCGCTCTGGGAGGACTTGAAAGGGCTGCGGAAGTCCCGGCAATAAAGTCCTTGGATCGGTCATGCCGACTTCCGGGTGTGATTGCGGCCGTCCCGCAGGAGCCTCACCAGGCCGAATTTCCGGATGCGGTAGCCGATCTGTCGGAGGGTCAGCCCGAGCTCTTTGGCGGCCTGGGACTGATTCCACCGGTGCCTTTCCAAAGCCGCGACAATTTCCTTCTTCTCCATTTCCTCGAGGCGGGAGAGGGATTCGGCTTCGCCGGACCTGGCGGCCGAGGGCTTGGCGTGCAGGAAGGATGGCAGGTCCGAGACGTCGATTTCCGGACCTTCCACCATGATGGCCAGTCGCTCGATGAGGTTTTCCATTTCCCTCACGTTCCCAGGCCAGTCGTAGCGCGTCATCAAGTCCAGGGCCTGGGAAGTGATCCTGAGCTTCTTGGCGTATTCCCTGGCGTTTTTCTCGACGAAATGCTCCACCAGGTGGGGAATGTCCTCCTTTCGCTCGCAGAGGGGGGGGACCTGGATGGGGAAGACGTTCAGGCGATAGTAAAGATCTTCCCGGAACCCCCCTTCGCTCACGGCCTCGGCCAGATTTCGGTTGGTGGCGGCGATGATGCGCACGTCCACCTTCCGGGTCTTGGTGCTCCCGAGACGCTCGAACTCCCGCTCCTGCAGAAAACGGAGCAGCTTGGCCTGCAGCGCGAGGCCCAGCTCCCCGATCTCATCGAGAAAAATGCTGCCGCCCTCGGCTTCCTCGAATCGTCCCGCTTTGGCCTTGGCGGCGCCAGTGAAGGCTCCCTTTTCATACCCGAAGAGCTCCGATTCCAGGAGGTTTTCGGGCAGGGAAGCGCAGTTGACCTTCACGAACGGGTATTTGGCGCGCGGACTCAGCTCGTGGACGATGCGGGCGATGAGGGTCTTGCCGGTCCCTGACTCGCCGAGCAGCAGGACGGAGGCCTTGCTCGGGGCCACCTTGTCGATCATCTCCTGCACATGCTGCATGGCAGCGCTCTTGCCGACCATGAAGAAATGGCTGTACCGTTCCGAGATTTCCGCCCGAAGGGAAAGGTTCTCGCGGCGAAGGTTTGCCTCGCGCTCGCGCACCTGCTGGTTGAGGCTGACGAACTGGGCGATGAGCGTCGCCACGATGGAGACGAAACGGATGTCCTCTTCATAGGAGACCTCATCCCCGAAGAGCCGGTCCACGCTCAGCACGCCGATGGGTTTGCCGTGGAGACTGATGGGCACCCCCAGGAAGGCGATGCGCCCCTTCTCGATCCTGCGCGCACGGGTCTTGTTCAGAAAGAGCGGTTCTTTGCTGATGTCCGGGACGATGAAGGGCTGGGCCGTCCGAAAGATCAGGCCCGTGACCCCTTCCGTGACCCGGTAGACACCCCGCTTTCTCTCTTCCTCTTTGAGGCCGTGGGAGGCGCGGATCGCCAGGTAGTCGTTCTCCTCGCCCATCAGGGTGACCGTGGCCCTCTTCATGGTGAGGGATTCGGAGAGTATGGCGAGGATCTTCTCCAGGGTCAGCTCGAGATTCAGAGCCTGACCAATGACCCGACTGATCTCGTAGAGCACTTTCAATTCAAGCTCGCAAATTCTCGTTTCCATGCCCCGTCGAGGGAGCACATCCTGTGCCACCGAAGCGGCATCCGGGTGTGCCTGAGCCAGGGTGCATCGGGGACGGGGAATGCAGGGGGGCTCCAGAAGAAGATGGATACCCTCTCCCTGTCGGGAAGATCCCTCCCATGGGAAGGGCTCACGGGCAGTTTCTTCGTGTGTCACGGGTTCCTGGATACTACAAAATTGTACATTTCCAGGCTCTTGATTCTCTCTTGAAACAATCTTGAGCTGAGAAGAGTCGAGCGAATTGACACTGAATAGGCTTTCCGATAGCATCTTCACACGGCAAATCCAAGCCCGGAGGGGAGCCAGAGCTCGAGTGCCTTTTCCAGATTTCACCTCTCCGCCCAATGGCCCTTTCACACGCCACAACGAAGAGCGGGGATGCCATGATCATAGGGCTTGATGTAGGAGGGACCCACACCGACGTGGTGCTCATCGGGGATGGGTGCATTCAGCGCCAGGTCAAAGTGCCCACAGATCCATCGAACCTCTTCGACAGCGTCTGGACCGGTTTGGACGAAGTGACCCGGGACATCAATCCGGAACGGCTGCAGCGCATCGTCCTGAGCACGACCCTCACGACCAATCTGCTGGTGGAGCGCAAGTTCAACGAGCCGGGGATGATCGTCTCCAGCGGGCCGGGAGTGGATGCCGAGTCGTTTAGGACCGGTCCACATTATTTCGTGGTGTCCGGTTCCATCAATCATCGGGGGAGTGAAATCCAGACCATCGATGAGACGGAAATCGAGGCCATCTCAGCGAAGCTCAAGGCTGAAGGGATCAGACAGGTCGGTGTGGTGGGCAAGTTTTCGACCCGCAATCCCATCCACGAGACCCAGATTTGTGAGATTCTGGGGGACGATTTTGATTACAAGGCTCGCGGGCATCGATTCTCGGGCAATCTGAACTTCCCGCGCCGGATTGCCACGGCCTATCTGAATGCGGCCATTTATCCCTTGCACAAGCGTTTTTACGAAGCGGTTCGGGATTCGCTGCGGCAAAAGGGTCTTGAGATACCCATCTATGTGCTGAAGGGGGACGGCGGGACCATGAGCCTGGAGGCCTCCCTCGACAACCCCGGCCAGACGATGCTGTCCGGTCCGGCGGCCAGCGTCATGGGCGCCTTGCCATTCTCGTCGGAGCACCGGGAAACCCTGGTCCTCGATATCGGGGGCACCACCACCGACATGGCGATTCTGATCGGGCATGCTCCGCTCCTGGATCCCCTGGGCATCGAGCTGCACGGCACCAAGACGCTCATTCGCGCCCTCAAGACTCGCTCCATCGGCTTGGGGGGGGACAGTGCCGTGAGGGTCGAAGGCACAGGCATCAGCATAGGACCCGACCGCGCGGGGTCGGCCATGGCTTACGGCGGTGCCGTGCCCACTCCCACCGATGCCCTGTTCGTTCTGGGCAAAATGACGGAGGGGGACGCCGAGGCGGCACGCCGGGGCATCTTGTCCATCGCGGTACCCCTGGGGCTCAAGGCTGAAGAGGCGGCCGCCCTGGTCTTTGACATGGCCTGCAGAATCATTTTGGACGAAGCTGCCCAAATGGTGGAGGAAATCAACGGCCAGCCCGTCTACACGGTTCATGAGCTCCTGGAGGGCCATCAGGTCCGGCCTGCGGAGGTTCTCGTTCTGGGGGGGCCGGCGCCCTATTTTGCCTTTCGACTGGCAGCGCTCACCGATTTCCAGGTGCACGTCGTCCCTCAGTGGCATGTGGCCAATGCCATTGGTGCCGCTTTGGCGAGGTGTACCTCCGAAGTCACGGTGTTCGCTGACACGGAGCGGGGGCTCTGCATTTCGCCGGAAGCGGATTTCCGGCAGGCCGTCCCCCGGGACTTCGACATGCCGCAGGCGGTGGAGGTGGCCTACAGACTGCTGTGGGCCAGGCACGCCCGCGAGGGGGGATCGGAGGCGGAAGCGGACGTTGAGGTGGTTGAGGAGTCTGAATTCACCATGGTGCGCGATTTCTACATGTCGGGGCGCAACATCCGGGTGAAGGTGCAGGTGAAGCCTGGCCTGATTCCCGAGTACCGCAGCATCGCCGGGACCCTATTCAAGAGCTGTCCGATGCCGGGTGGGGGATGAAGTCTCAAGTCTCAAGTCTCAAGTCTCGAGTCTCGAGTCTCGAGTCTCGAGTCTCGAGTTTCTGGTTTCGAGTTTCTGGTTTCTGGTTTCCGGTTTCCGGCTTCCAGTGCAAAGGAGCCCTCGAATGCTGCAAGCAAGACACAAGACGGGACTGGTCTTTTTTCCGGCCTTCGACTGGGCCATCAGCTCCACTCACCCCGAGCGGGAAGAGCGGCTGCTCTACACCCAGGACCAGGTGTTCGAGGAAGGATTGCTGGATGTCGACGGGATCATCGAATACAAGCCCGGCCTGGCCACCATTCAGGATATCCGGCGGGTGCATTTTTGCGTTCCGGACGAGTGGCGCGTGGTGACGGAATCCCATCTCATCAGCGCGGGTGGAGCGAAAACCATCGGGATTCAGGTGCTCGACAAGAAGGTGGAACGGGGGTTTGCCCTCGTCAGGCCGCCGGGACACCATGCCATGCGCGTGGTCCATGGCGCCCGGGGTTTCTGCAACATCAACATTGAAGCGGTCATGATCGAATATCTCAGGGAGGCCTACGGCGTTGACCGCGTGGCCATCGTGGACACGGACTGCCATCACGGGGACGGAACCCAGGACATCTACTGGCACGACCCGGACACGCTCTTCATCTCGCTCCACCAGGACGGGCGCACCCTCTATCCCGGTTCGGGCTTCGACAACGAGATCGGGGGGCCGACGGCGCTGGGAGCCACCGTCAACATCCCTTTGCCGCCACGCACGTCCGAGGAGGGGTTTCTCTATGTTCTGGACGAAGTGGTTCTGCCCCTCCTCGAAGAGTTCAAGCCGGAGCTGGTGGTCAATTCCGCTGGGCAGGACAACCACTATAGCGACCCTATCACCAACATGTGTTTTTCGGCTCAGGGTTATGCCGAGCTGACCCGCCGGCTGAAGCCCGATATAGCAGTATTGGAAGGGGGATACTCCATCGAGACGGCCCTGCCCTATGTCAATGTCGGGATCATCATGGCCATGGCCGGCCTGGACTTCAGAGGAGTGCGCGAGCCCGACTACAATCCCGGCAGGACCAAGCAGGCCGTCGACCTGACCCGGTACATCGAGCGGGTCGTCGAGAACCTGCACGACAGGAGGCGTAAGATCCCCGAGTGGAGGGAACAGATAATCGGCAGTCAGGACTATGCCGAGCGGGAGATGCGCATCTACTACGATACGGACAACATCAGCGAGGTCCGCAAGGAGGAGCTGCGAGTGTGTGCCGACTGCCCGGGCACTCTGGGAATTGATTCCAGGGCGGACAACGGCTACCATGTCTACGGCGTCCATATTCCCAGGAAGGCTTGCAAGGCATGCCAGGAGCTGGGGTATCAATGGTTTGATTCCGCTGATTCCAAGCGTTACAGTCATGTTTTTCTTCAAGACAGAACGTGCGACCAGTACCTGGTACGCAAGGATTGATGGGTCGAGTGGAACCTATTTTCATTCAGAATTACACCCTGACCGACCTGGAGCTCTGGGTCGAAGCCATTGGGGAGCGCCGGTTCCGGGCGCGGCAGGTGTTCCGGAATATTTACGGGAGGCACATCAACGACTGGGGGGAATGCAGCGACCTCAGCAAGATGTTCCGGCTCCAGCTGGAGCACGGTACCCATCTGCACGCCTTGACGCTGCAGGAGGTGAGGGAGGCGGCGGATGCTACCCGGAAGTATCTGTTCGAGCTCAGCGATGGGCTGCGGATCGAATCGGTGCTGATCCCCGATCCGCCCCGTCAGACGCTCTGCCTCTCGAGTCAGGTGGGATGCGCACTGGGGTGCAGGTTCTGCCTGACGGGAACGATGGGGCTCAAGAGGAACCTCACTGCGGCCGAGATCGTGGACCAGGTCTGTCGGGTTCAGGAGGACTTGGGCGCGGGAAGGCGCATCACCAACCTCGTTTTCATGGGAATGGGGGAGCCCCTTGCCAATCTCGATGCGGTGGTGCGGGCCATTCACATCCTGACGGATCCCCTGGGCCTCGCTTTTTCGCATCGGCGGATCACCCTTTCCACGGCCGGCCTGGTGCCACAGATGTCTCGCCTGGGGAGTGCAACTCCGGTGAATCTGGCCGTGAGTCTTCACGCCGCGGAGGATGCCCTCCGGAGTGAGCTGATGCCGGTCAATCGCACCTATCCGCTGGAGCAGCTCATCAGGGCCTGCCGGGAGTACCCCACTCCGCCTCGCAAGCGGATCACGTTTGAGTACATCCTGCTTGACGGGATCAACGACCATCCCCGCCAGGCACGGGAGCTGGTGAAGCTGCTTCACTCCGTGCGCTCGAAGGTGAACCTGATCCCGTTCAACCCCCACGAGGGATCGGTTTTTGGCAGGCCTTCGGAACGGGCGATCCTGGCTTTTCAGGAAGTGCTGCACAAGGCTCAGATGACGGTGATCATCCGGGAAAGCCGGGGAGCCGACATCGGGGCCGCCTGCGGGCAGCTCGTGGCGGGATCGGCGTGCGCCTGAGCCACTGATACCATACCCGCTCAGGCTGAGATTTCCCTTTTCTTTGACTCGCGCAGAGACGCGGAGGCGCGGAGAAATGATCAGAATAAGATGCCTTTGCGCTCGTCCGTTGTTTTGCGCGTGGAAGAAAGCATCCTGAAAGAGTATAGGATCTGGTTGAGCTAAGGAATGCTGGTGGGTTTATGGAGCACGGAAAGGATGGGTGGCCCCGCGACGTTTTGGAGGTTTTGGGGGGAGAGTTGACAATGAAACCTGATTTCACTAAAGAAAACGGGCTAGTACCCGTGATCGTTCAAAGCATGGCGGATGGCCGGGTTCTGATGCTGGCTTACATGAATGAGCTGGCATGGGAAAAGACGCTTGAAAGCGGCAAAGCGACGTACTGGAGCCGCTCCCGGCAGAAGCTCTGGCTCAAGGGCGAGGAGTCGGGAAACATGCAGTTGGTGAGGGAGATTTACATCGACTGCGATGCGGATACGATCCTGCTCCAGGTCGAGCAGCTCGGAGGAGCCGCCTGCCACACCGGTTATGAAACGTGCTTCCACAGGCGATTCGTGAAGGGGCAGCTGGAAACCATCGGCAAGCCCCTATTTGATCCCAGGGAGGTTTACAGGAAGTGACGCAGCTTGTTTTGGGCATTCCCAAAGGCAGTCTTCAAGAATCGACTCTGCGCTTGTTCGCTCGGTCCGGCTGGCGCATCTCTCTTTCCGACCGCAACTACTTTCCCGAGATCAACGACCCGGACATCAGCTGTTCCATATGCCGTGCCCAGGAAATGTCCCGCTATGTGCACAGCGGAACATTCGATGTCGGTTTGACCGGCAAAGACTGGATCATGGAAAACGATTCCGATGTGGTGGTGGTGGCGGATCTCCTGTACTCGAAGGTGAGCCAGCGTCCGGCCAGGTGGGTGTTGGCCGTGCCTTTTGACTCGCCGGTTCAGGACGTGAAGGATCTCCAGGGCAAGAAGATTGCCACGGAGCTGGTCAATTTCACCAGGCGATACTTTGCCGCAGAGGGGGTGGATGTTCAGGTCGAGTTCTCCTGGGGAGCCACCGAAGCCAAGGTGATCGCCGGTCTTTGCGACGCCATCGTGGAGGTCACGGAAACAGGGACCACCATGCGAGCCAATGGGCTCAGGATCGTGAAGGAGCTCATGCAGTCCAATACGCAGTTGATCGCGAACCGACTTTCGTGGGAGGACCCGTGGAAGCGGGAGAAGATCGAGCAGATTTCGCTGCTGCTTCAGGGTGCGTTGCGGGCCGAGGACCTGGTGGTGATCAAGATGAACGTCCCCGAGTCCCGGCTGAACGGTGTCATGGAGCTCCTCCCGAGCTTGAACGCGCCCACCATTGCCCATCTTTACAAGAGCGACTGGTTGTCCGTGGAGACGGTGGTCTCCCGGAAGATCGTTCGGGAGCTGATCCCTCAACTGATCAAGAGAGGGGCCGAAGGCATCATTGAATACTCACTGAATAAGGTGATCTAATGATCCGAAAATCCCGTTTTCCTGCACTGGTCATGCTATTGATCCTGGCTTTGTCATCCTGCGCGCATACGGATTCGGATCCCATGATGCGGCTCAGCGGGGAAGAACTGGTAGAGATCGGGGAAAAGTACCTGGGGGCGGGAGAGCTGGGGTTTTCCATTCAGTATCTGATGGCCGGGGAAAAGAAGCGTCCCCGGGACCCGAAGGTCCACTATCTCCTGGGCGCGGCATTCGACCAGCGCGGAATACCCGATAAGGCTGTCGAGCACTATCAGAAAGCCATTGAATTGAGGCCGGGTTACTCGGAGGCCTACAACAGCCTGGGCGCTCACTATGCTCTAAACGGAGATCTGCAGAAGGCGGAAGAGTGCTTCAAGCAGGCGCTCTCCAACCCCGCCTACATCAGTCCTTCCTATGCCTTTTACAATCTGGGGCGGGTCTACGAAAAGAAGGGGCTGCCTGAAGATGCCCTGAGGCAGTATCAGCAGGCTGTGCGGCTCGAGCCCAACTACGGGGCGGCCTATTATCGCATGGGGATGATACTGGAGAACCTTCAGCGCATTGACGAGGCCCGTGAGGCCCTGGGAAATGCGGTCAGGCTGAACCCCAACATTTTGGAAGCTCATCTGCGCTACGGAATCCTCTCCTACAACGTGGGGGACATCGAGCGCGCACTGACTTCTTTGAGCCGTGTGATCAAGATGTCGCCGTACTCGACCATGGCATCCGAGGCGCGGAACTACCTGGATCGGATGCAGGGGGTGGTCGGGGGGGCCAAGCCCAGGGGACTCATGGGCGGGGCGAGCGATCGGCCTTCTTCCTTTGAAGTGGTCGCGGCGCGGGAGGCTACACGCAGCAGAACGGGTGGAGGGACTGCTCAGCCCGCTCGCCCCACCGGGGATTTCGACTCGGGCGCTTCAGCACCTGCGGGAGTGGCCGTCGCGTCCGAAGCTGAGCCTTACGCCTCGACCGAGAAAGAGCCTGATCGAGGCGAGGGCGGTGGAGGCCAGCACAGCTATGTGGTGCAGGTTGGGACTTTTCGCGACAAGGAGAATGCGGACCGGATGCGGGAGCGCTTGATCGGGATGGGGTATGAGGCCGTCGTCAAGACCTTTCCCCATCAGACCCTGGGGTCCATGTACAGCGTGCAGATCCGGCAGATCGAGGAATTCACAACCGCCAATGCGCTCGTCGCGGAGATCGAGAGAGCGGAGCGGGTCAAGCCCATCATCTTGAAGGTGAGGGCGAGTCCGTGATGCAGAGGATGGCGGGTCTCATTCCCACGCAAAACTGCAGCGCGCACAACGATTTGTTTTTTGAGATCTCTCCGCGTCTCTGCGAGAGTCAAAAATAAGAAGGGTTTCAGCCTCAACGAGTGTAAGTCAACCTCATTGACCGGGGTGCCGGCGTCGCGGAAAGAGGGGAGAGGGTAGTTCGGGTGATCTGCCGAAGGGTTCAGGACATCAAGTCGTTCATCGTGATGGATGTGCTCGAGCGGGCCCAGGAAATGGAGCGCGCGGGGGTATCCGTCATTCACCTGGAGATCGGCGAGCCTGATTTCGATACGCCCGAGGCCGTCAAAGCCGCTGCCATCGAAGCCCTGAAGCGGGGAGAGACCCGCTACACGCACAGTCTCGGGGCTCCGCAGCTTCGAGAGGCCGTCTGCCGTTATTACCGGGAAACGTACGGGATCGAGAACCTGGAACCGGATCAGGTGCTGGTCACCTCCGGGACTTCCCCGGCCTTCCTCGTTGCCATGAGCTCCATTCTGGAGTGCGGGGATCAGGTGATCCTTTCCGATCCCGGCTACGCCTGCTACCCCAATTTCGTGAGGTTCCTCGAGGCTGATCCGGTCACCGTGCCGGTCTACGAAGAGGACGGCTTCCAATATCGACCCGAGCTCATCCGGGAGGCTTTGACCCCTCGGACACGGGCCATCCTCGTGAACTCACCCTCCAATCCGACGGGCAACATCCTGGCATCCGACCGCATGGCCGAGATCGCCCGGATGGGACCGTGGGTCCTGAGCGATGAGATCTATCATGGGCTGGTCTACGAAGGGCAGGTCCGTTCCATGCTGGAGTTTACGGACCACTGTATCGTCTTCAACGGCTTCTCGAAGCTCTATGCCATGACGGGCTGGCGGCTGGGTTACCTGATCGTGCCGGGGGATCTCGTGAGGTCCATGCAGCGGCTGCTCCAGAACTTCTTCATCTCCGCCAACTCCCTCGCCCAGGCGGCCGCCTGCGTGGCTCTGTCGGACGATTCGGTGAAGGCGGATGTGGAGAGGATGCGCCGCACCTACGACACCCGGCGGCAGTTCATGTTGAAGCGGCTTCGGGAAATCGGTTTCGGGATCACCGTGGAGCCGACGGGGGCCTTTTACGTCTTTGCCAATGCCCGCCGCTTCACCGACGATTGCTATCGCTTTGCTTTCGAAATCCTCGAGAAGGCTCATGTCGGCATCACCCCGGGGGTCGACTTCGGACCCAACGGGGAAGGTTATGTTCGGTTCAGCTACGCCAATTCACTCGAGAACATCGCCGAAGGGCTGCGCCGCATCGAAGCCTACCTCCGTTCCCGCTCGTGAGGAATGATCAGCCCATGAGCGAGACCCTCAACATCAGAGCGGCGGAGTTCGTCAAGTCCGCTGTCCGGCCTCAGCATTACCCTCCCGAAGAGCTTCCCGAAGTCGCCTTTGCCGGAAGGTCCAATGTCGGGAAGTCGTCCCTCATCAACTGCCTGGTGCAGCGCAAAAAGCTGGTCCGGGTCAGCCAGACCCCGGGGCTGACTCAGACCCTCAATTTCTTCCTGATCAACGGGTCATTCCACCTGGTGGACCTTCCCGGATACGGCTACGCAAAGGTGCCCGTGAGTGTTCAGTCGCAGTGGGGCACCATGGTCGAATCCTACCTCACGACGCGCCGCACCCTGAGGGGGATGGTCCATATCATGGATGTCCGGCATCCGCCGACACCGGACGATCTGCAGTTGTGGCACTGGATCCGCGACCGCGGAATCCCCGTCGTCCCGGTGCTCACCAAGGCCGACAAGATCAGCACGAACAAGCGAGCCTCGCATCGAGTGCAGGCGGCAGCCAGCCTGAGCATCGACCCCGCTGAAATCGTGATGTTTTCCTCGACCACGCGCATGGGCCGCGAGGAATTGCTCGCGCGTCTGCAGGAATGGCTTGCAGGTCCATAGGGAGGAATCGAATCGCATGCTCGAGGGGATCCCATCATGAATGAAGCCGTCGCGGCCTCCGAGAAGACCGAAGTCGATCTCCTGCTCGTCAACGGCCATGTCCTGACGCTCAACGCCGATGACGACCGTTATCCCGAAGGGGCCGTTGCCGTGCGTGCGTCGGAGATCGTGGCCGTCGGTGAAGCCGAATCCATCCTGGCACGGTTCCATGCCCGCAGGACCCTGGACATCCGGGGATGCGTCGTGATGCCCGGACTCGTCAACGGGCACACCCACGCCGCGATGACGCTTTTTCGAGGTCTTGCCGACGACCTTCCCCTCATGGACTGGCTTCAGCAGCACATCTTCCCGGCCGAACAGAAGCTCACCGAAGACTGGGTTTACTGGGGCACCCTCCTCGCCTGTGCCGAGATGATCCTCTCGGGCACCACGACGTTTTGCGACATGTACCTTTTCGAGCACGCAGTGGCACGGGCGGCCAAAAATGCGGGAATGAGAGCCCTGGTGGGGGAGGTGCTCTATGACTTTCCATCGCCTCACTACGGGCCGATCGAAAACGGGCTTCGATTCACGGAGTCTCTCATCGGCGAGTGGGCGGGGGATCCTCTGGTACGCATCGCGGTTGAACCGCACGCCATCTACACCTGTTCTCCCGATCTGCTTCGCCGTTGCGACGAGATGGCCAGACGGCTGAGTGTGCCGCTGATCATCCATGTGTCCGAAAACGAGGCGGAAGTCCAGCAGGTTCAGGCTCTCTACGGCTGCCGGCCTGTCGAGCATCTCGAGAGTCTCGGCATGCTGGGGCCGCACCTCATTGCGGATCACTGCGTGGCCTTGAACGAGCGGGATATGGAGCTTCTGGCCATGCGGTCCGCTCAGGTGATCCACAATCCCGAAAGCAACATGAAGCTGGCCTCGGGGGTGGCGCCGGTTCCGAAGCTGCTGGAGCTGGGGGTCAACGTGGCTTTGGGTACGGATGGGTGCGCGAGCAACAACAACCTCGATCTTTTCGGGGAGATGGATTCCTGCGCCAAGCTCCACAAGGTGATGGCGCTGGACCCGACGGTGGTGCCCGCCGGGGCCGTTCTTCACATGGCCACCCGCAACGGAGCCAGGGCGCTGGGCTTGGAGGGAAAAATCGGGGAGCTCACGCCGGGCATGTGGGCGGACATCATCGTGGTGGATTTCGACCAGCCGCATCTCACGCCCCTCTATGAACCCGTGAGCCACCTGGTCTATGCCGCGAGGGGATCCGATGTGAGGCACAGCATCATCCACGGGCGGCTCGTGATGGAAGACCGAAGGCTGCTCACCCTGGATGTTGAAGAGGTCATGGATCATGTCCGCGCCATCGCCTGTACCATCCGACCCTGAGCCCATCGCTCAGCCCGTTGAGGAAGTGGACTGGCTGCTTCTGAACGCGGACTGGGTGGTGACCTGCGATGCAGCCATGCGCACCATCCGGTCGGGAGCGGTGGCCATCAGCTCCGATCGGCTGGTGGCCGTGGGTGGCACAGCCGATTTGGAGCGTCGATTTCGAGCACGGCGCAGCATCGACCTGGGGGGACATCTGCTCATGCCGGGGTTGGTGAACACCCACACCCATGCGGCCATGAGCTGCTTTCGCGGCATCGGCGACGACCTGCCCCTGGACCGATGGCTCCACGAGGTCGTGTTTCCGGCTGAAAGGGCTGCCGTAGCCCCTGAAATGGTCTATTGGGGCACCTTGCTCTCCTGCGCGGAAATGCTTCGAAACGGGATCACCACGTTCTGCGACGGCTATTTTTTTGAGGAGAGCGCGGCGCGGGCCGTTCGGGATTCCGGACTGCGAGGCATACTCGGCCAGGGCATTCTGGATTTTCCAACTCCCGACCACCCGGATCCTGCCACCGCCAGGCTGCGGGCCGAGTCCTTCCTGCAAGCCTTTCCGGAAAGCGACGGCCGACTGCGGCCGTCCCTGTTCTGTCACGCACCCTATACCTGTGGTCCGGATACCCTGCGCTGGGTCAAGGCGCTCTGTCGCGACCGGGGGATCCTCTTCCAGATTCATCTTTCCGAGACGGAGTGGGAAGTTCGAGCCATCGAGGAGAGGTACGGGCGACGGCCCGTCTTTCATCTCGACGCACTGGGGGTGCTGGATGAGGGAACCCTTGCGGCCCACGCGGTGTGGGTGAACGGGGAAGAAATCCGTCTGCTCGCCGAACGGAGGGTGGGGATTTCACACAACGTGGCCAGCAATATGAAGCTTGCCTCGGGGGTGGCGCCGCTGCCGGATCTGTTGGATGCGGGTGTGGTCGTGGGCCTGGGCACGGACAGCTGCGCGAGCAACAATGCTCTCGACCTTTTCAGGGAGATGGACAAGGTGGCCAAGCTGCACAAGGTGGCTCGGCTGGATCCTCAGGTGTGCCCGGCTGAAACCGTTCTGAGGCTCGCCGCTTCCGGGGGGGCCGCGGCGCTGGGATGGGATGATGAGATCGGGAGCCTCGAGGCGGGAAAGAAGGCCGATATCATTGCGCTGGACGTGAACCAGCCTCACCTGGTCCCCATGTACGAGCCCGCCTCGCACCTCGTCTACGCTGCGCGAGGCTCCGATGTCCGCTACGCCTGGGTCAACGGTCGCCTCATGCTGGAGGAGGGGGTTCTTTCAGGCATTGATGCAGCACGTGCTGCAGCCGAGGTGAGAAAGATCGCCGCCCAAGTCGCCGGAAAATGAAGGGCGGATCCCCATCGGTGGCCACCCTCATTGCTGCATGAGCCGCTCAATCACAAAGCCGTGGTGCGGGTCGGAAGACCGGCAGAGGCTTAAGACTCCAGGTCGATGATCATGTCGGCTTCATTGCCGCAATGGGTGCACTTCCTCGTCTCTTTCTGCTTCTTCTTGGTTACGCCGGCTTCTTCGACATCGACCAGTTCGCAGGTGACGATCATTTCAGCTTCGTTTCCGCAGTTTGTGCAGGAGCATACTTGCTTTTTGGCCACCATGGATGATTCTCCTCATGTGGGCGATGAACTGGGAGAGAGGTCTTCGATACGCTGAAACGCTCTTCCGACCCTATGGCATCAACCGATTCGCCGCACCAGCATAATGGAAGCCGGAGCTTTGTGCAAGCTCCAGCTTCGCCCCCACGGCGATCAGCCTTTTCATGGTACAGGGTGGCTTGAAGGAGCCATGAAGGGCTGGTTTGAAGACAGTCGCCATTTGAAGGGCTCTTCCCGGCGGTGGATATGGTTCGGGGGTGACAGCCTCCGAGTGCACCCCCAAACAACGAGATACTCTTGTGATTCGGTCGTCATCCCCGCGTGCTTTGTGCGGGGATCCAGGGATCTGAAAACTTCTGGATTCCCGCCAGGGACATGCGGGAATGACGATCAATGCGGACACTTAATGGGGTGGAGCTGCGCTAAGGCGACAGAATGCCCGATTTCTTGGGTGGAAAGAGATCTTTGGTCTCCTGCCAGTTTCCGTCGTTGCAAATCATGCACGATGAACCTGTGCAGACCTCCGAATCATGGGGATAAATCTGTTCATTAGACATACAGCTTTTGTAATCTGACCTTTCCATAATCTCTCTCCTGGATGTCGTTCCGGCGGGTTGCACGAGATTTTCGCGGTTGCGACCGCACCAGCTTCCCGCCATCGGAATCGACGGAAGGTGAGATGTGTGAACAGCCATTCCAGATACTTACATTCCATTTAATAATATATGCAGGATTGCCCCGCCGGCAAGCTTTCCTCAGCCCACCTCAAGGGAGCGAGGCGATAGGGAGACGCCTGGTCCTTTCACCAGGATCTCGCACAATGAAATCGAGGGTTTGATGAATTTTGGAGTGCGGGACATGCGAAGGCGATGCGATTCCTCCACTGGATGAGAATGCTTAGTAATAGTATAGAATGATATGATTCGGGCGGTTCGAAGCTGGTTCCTCCCGCCTGAGTCAGAAATCGCCATCGGTCTGCTTGAGCGACTGAGGGGTGTGATCACCATGAACGACTCAGCACCACAGATCAGAAGGAGCTATGAAATGAGGGCCTTCCAGGATAAGCATAGATTTGTGAAGTTCGTTTTCGTGTCCGTAGCCTTCCTCATGTTGACCGGATGTGCTCCGTTTGCCATGATGCCCGTGGAGGCTCCCCAGTCGCAGGCCGTGGGGCCGGCCCACGCCCCCGTGATCGAGGATGGTTTTGCCGTCTCATCTCTCTGGGGAGGGCAAACCTGGCGTGTCTTCCTGCGCGGTTCGGACCCCGACGGGGATATGTCGCACCTGTGGGTGGTCGTCACCCAGTTGGGCAAGCATACAGAGACGGAAATCATCCCCTTGAGAGGACGCAACCAGATGGAATTCGCGGGCTTCCTCACCCTCGACACCCCGAGCTGGATCAGGAGCTGGGAATTTGTGCGCGTGGAGGTCCGGATCCGCGACAGGGGCGGCAATTTAAGTGATAAGGTCACCCTCGAAGCCCGGATTGGCTCTCCGACACGCGAAGGACTGCCTTCGGAGTGGGCCGACGCGGCACAGTATCATTTAGGGGTGCTCTTCTTCCAATTCCAGGATGACAATGGAAACGGGATGCCCTTTGGGCGGAAGGGACGATTCTAGCATATCGCTTCGGAAGCCCCTGCTGGTTTGCGGCAGATGCTGGAGTCTTTGTCTTGAGTGAAGGTTTTCTCTGACCTGTGAGAATGTTCGACATCAACTGATCTTTGAAGATGAGGATGGGGAATTATGCCTTTTTGCCGATGCGGGGGGGTGAGGCTCTACTACGAGGCCCATGGTGACGGGGTTCCGCTTCTGCTCATCAGCGGTCTGAGCGGTGGGGCATGGTCTTATTATGGACAGATTCCCTTCCTGTCCCGGCGATACCGCGTCATCTCGTTCGACAACCGGGGAGCCGGCCAGTCCGACATGCCTCCGGGGCCATACACGATCCGGCAGTTTGCCGAGGATGCGCTCTGCGTCCTGGACCAACTCGGCATCGAGCGGGCTTTGGTGATGGGGCTCTCCATGGGTGGCATGATTGCCCAGGAGCTGGCCTTGCTTGCCCCCTCGCGAGTCATCGCTCTGGCTCTGGGATGCACGCACCACGGGGGAGCGTCTCGAGTGGCGCCTTCCCGTGAAGTCATGGGCATCCTGATGAGCAACGACGGACTCACCCAGGAACAGATCGTCGACAAGAACCTGCCCATTTTCCTGAGCAGGAGGTTTCTCACGGAAGATCCTCAGGGGGTTGAGGAGTACCGCCGGGCTCAGGTTTCCACCGATCTTCAACCCGAATACGCCTTCCAGGCTCAGCTGGCCGCCATCGTCGAGTTCGACTGTCGGGAGCGACTGGGCGGGCTGCGGGCGCCGACCCTCATCATCACGGGGACGGAGGACCAGCTGGTTCCGAAGGAGAATGCGCATCTGCTCGCATCGGCCATTCCCGCCTCGGAGCTCGTTGAAATTCCCGGTGCAGGCCATGCGTTGCATGCAGAGTGCAGAGATCTGCTCAACGACCTCGTGGACCGCTTTTTTCAAAGGCAGCTCAGCGCGTCCGGGCAGTGAGCGAAGTGGCGAAATTCCGTACGATCGAGTCCAGTGCGCTTTCGTGCCCCCAGTGGAAGTGATCGCAGCCTTCGAGAATCTCGAGACGCACACTCTGCGGGGTGTCGGTTGCTTTCTGGAGCCAGTTTTTGAGGGCTGAGAGGCTGCAGAAGGAGTCCTCATTTCCCAGGGTGATGAGGGTGGCCACCGGGGGAAGGGCGAGGCTCGAGAAGTCGAGGAAATCGACGGGAGGCGAGATCAGGACGAGCGATGTGGGCACCGGACCTTGCTGAATGGCTCGGAGAACAATCCAGGCTCCGAAGGAATATCCCACCATGTGGATGCGCGTCGGCCCCTGCGCCTGGAGATAGGCTGCAGCGGTCAGCAGGTCGTCCACTTCACCCGTGCCGTCCCCGTACTCTCCACCGCTGGAGCCCACGCCCCGGAAATTGAAGCGAAGAGTGGCCCACCCAGCGGCGGAGAGGCTCTTCCTGAGGGCCATGACCACGTTGTTGTCCATATTGCCCCCGTAGAGGGGGTGGGGATGGCACAGCACCGCCCCGTCGGGTCCAGGACCCGCTTCGAAGGCAGCCTCCAGCTCGTGGGGGCCCGCTTCCATTCGAACACGCCGCTCCGGCATTTCCACTCCTTTCCTTTCATTTCCGACCGATGCTTGAGCTCAATGGCCCAGCCTGGCCGGATGGTGAGTCTGCGACGAATCCGGCTGCCAGGTTTCTGCCCGAGATTAGAGGATGAAATCCCTTTACTCAAGGGCGCAGTCAATCTATTAGAGCGGTTCGTGAAATCGTTCCGTGTTGGATCCTGAGCTGTTGGGAGGGCAGTTCATCATGTCACAGGGTCGATTCAAGGTTTCTCTGGCGCTGAGCGGCGGGTCCGCCCGAGCACTGACGCACGTGGGAGTACTCCGGGAGCTCGAACGACAGGGGATGCACGTTGACATCATCGTGGGGACCAGTATGGGTGCGGTGGTCGGAGGGTTGTACGCTTACTACCGGGATGTCGGCATGGTCAGCGAGCGGCTGCGGGTGCTCATCGAAAGCGACCTCTTCATGAAGACCGTGGCCATGGCGCGTGATGATCGACTGGAGGAAGGGGACGAAGGCTTCTTCAACCGCTTCCTGTCGCTCTTTCGAAAGGGCGTCCATTTCAGCCATTCCATGCATCGGCCCGCCTTGATCTCCGATGAAAGCTACGAGGAGATCATGGAAGATCTGATACCGGACGGTCTCATCGAAGAGCTGCCCGTATCCTTCGCGGCAGTGGCCATGGATCTCCTGAGCGGAGAGGAGGTGGTCATCCGGACGGGCCCGCTCAGGACGGCCGTTGCGGCCAGCGCGGCTATACCCGGCCTCCTGCCGCCGATTGAGGTGCAGGGGCATCTGCTCGTGGACGGGGGATGGGTGGACAATGTGCCTGTCGTGCCGGCCATTGCCATGGGGGCACATTTTGTTCTCGCAGTCGACGCCTCGCTGGATGTCCCCGGATTGGGGCCCCTTCCGGCATCGGCCATCGAGCACCTCTTCCGCTGCAACGAGATCACGCGCATCAAGCTCATGCAGCATCTCAAGCGAACCGCGGACATCACCGTGGTCCCCGAGATCGGCAGAACAGACTGGTCTCAGTTCTCCTGCCTCGACCGGTGCTCGATCGCAGGAAGCCGGGCTCTTGCCGAGGCCATTCCGTACGTCCGAGGAAAGCTGCTGGCCCGGCGCTGCCTGACCTTCAACGGATGGCTGCATCCCGTTCGGCGCCAGTGCTGGCGCCATTCCTTCAGGATGATCTAATACTACAGCGAGATTTCCTTGTAGGGTGGGCAAAAGCGATAGCGTTGCCCGCCGAAAAATGCGGTTTCACGACCACGGTGGGCAAGATGAAGACCTTGCCCACCAGAACCGGTCAGGGGCTTTCGCCCAGTTTTACTGCTAGCTGGCTCCAGTGGATGCCGGCCAGCCGGTAAAGCTCGTAGAAGTGGTGGACGGGTCCGTGGCCGCTGCCGATGGCGAGCCCCTCCCGGATGGCTCCGGTAATGTACTCTTTAGCCTTTTGGACGGCATCGTGCATGGTGAGATTCCTGGCCAGTCCCGCGGCGATGGCGGACGCGAAGGTGCAGCCCGTCCCGTGGGTGTGGGGGGTCTCGTGGCGCACGTTCTCGAAGGGAAAGAAGTCCGTGCCGTCGTAGAGCAGATCCATGGGGCTTCCCGCAAGATGGCCTCCTTTGACCACCACGAACCGGGGACCGAAACCGTGCAATCGGCGGGCCGCTTCCTTCATGCCCGCGGCGTCGCCGATTTCGAGCCCGGTGAGGGCCGACGCCTCGTGCAGGTTCGGGGTCACGACTTCGGCCAGGGGGAAGAGCTCCTGCACCATAGCCTGAATGGCCTCCTCACGCAGGAGCCGGTCTCCGCTTTTGGCCACCATCACGGGGTCCACGACCACGTTTCGAAGGTTGAAATGACGAATGTCACGGGCCACTTGCGCGATGATGTCGGCATTGGCCAGCATGCCGGTCTTCACCGTGTCGGCGCCGATATCGGTCAGGACTGAGTGGATTTGGGATGAAACAAAGGCCGGATCCAGCTCCAGGATGGACTGGACTCCAACTGTGTTCTGCGCCGTCAGGGCGGTGATGGCGCTCATGCCGTAGACCCCGAGAGCCGAGAAGGTCTTGAGATCAGCCTGAATGCCGGCTCCGCCTCCCGAATCCGAGCCGGCGATGGTCAGCGCCCTGGGGATGTTTGTCATGGTGTGTCCTTTCTCGAATGTCTCATCTGCAGCAGGCGAATTGGGCATCAGGTTGCCCAAGTGCTCCGGAGCGGGGAGCGACATGGGCGACTTTCGCTGAGCAAATCTTCATAGAATCAGGCGGCCGTGCTCCTTGCACGTCATCCCCGCGGGCTTTTGGCGGGGATCCAGGCATTTGGAAGCCACTGGATTCCCGCCAGGAGCATGCGGGAATGACGATCAATACGGCCTCATGTTTGTGCAAGCGCACTGAACGTTTTCATTGCGCAAGAGGGAGCCCCTGCCCACCCTGCCTCGGAACAGCATCCAGCGGAATTTCTTGTAGAGGTATTCAATCTCCAATGGTTTTCCTAAAATTTCAAGGGCAGATCTGGGGGAAAGGGATAGGGTTCTTCTACCGGTTCTCAACGGAAGGTTGAAATCGGTCAGGGATCAGGAAGCTCCGACGGGTCGAAAATGGTCCCAGCCGCCTTCAGAGGTGGGGCAGGGCTGGATCTCGCCATGCGCTGTGACCATCTCCATACGCTTCGGGTCCTCCAGAATTTCGGCCACGATGTGCACCGGGGTCCCGCCGGCCTCCTCCACGATCTGCTGCAACTTCGGGGCTTCCCCGGGAGAAGTCGTGAACACCAGCTCGTAATCCTCGCCCCCCGTCATGGCCCAGCGGGCGGCGTCCGCTCCGGCAGCCTCGGCGGCACGGCGGCAGGCGTCGCTCACGGGGATCTCGGCGGCAAAGATGCGGGCGCCTCTTCCGCTGGCGCTGCAAATGTGACCGAGATCCGCCGCCAGGCCGTCGCTGACGTCGGCCATGGCGTGCACCAACCCTGTCGATGCGAGCAGCTGCCCTTCCTTGAGCCTCGGTCGTGGTGTCAGGTGGCGTGCCAGAAGGAAGTTCCGATCTTCCCGGCTGATGTCGAGCTGTGGCTGGCGCATGCATTCGAAGCCCGCTCGGGAATCTCCCAGGTGACCCGTGACCAGTACCAGATCGCCGGCGCGGGCTCCGCTGCGGAGGACCAGCCGATCCGGGGCGACCCGGCCCAGCAGGAAGAAATCGATCATCAGGCGATCCGGGGAGCGACTCACATTCCCCCCGACCACCATTCCCCCGAGCTCATCAAAAGCGGATCGCATTCCCCCGTACAGGGATTCGATGTAATCCACCTCGGTCTCCTCCGGCAGCACCAGGGAAACCAGGCCCCAGGTTGGCTCTCCTCCCATGGCGGCAATGTCGCTCACGTTGATGGCCACGATCCGGCGTCCGAGCTGGTGCGGGGTGATGACGTCCTTCAGGAAATGAACCGATTCGACCTGGCAGTCGCAGGTGGCCAGGAGATAATCCGACGTCGGGGATTTGAGCACCGCCACGTCATCCCCGATGCCGACCACGACTTCGGGGGAGCTGCAGGGCAGCAGGCGTGCGATGCGGTCGATGAGCCCGAACTCCCCGATGTTCTTCACTTTCA
>JBFYYO010000016.1:0-31897 GCA_041310025.1 Syntrophobacterales bacterium | reverse complement strand
CGATGGAGACAATTCATATAATATCATTATATTTCAATAAATTACGTTTTAGAAAGAACTGGACTGGAGAGTTTGCAGCTCATCAACCGTTCCACTATGGAATGAGGTCTGCCGGAATGGAATACCTCCCCTGCCCGTTGAAGGGGCCATAGTGTCTCACTGCTGGAGATGCTCGCCTTCATGCTTGTGGCGATTTCGCAGCAGGATCCGGAAGGTGGTTGCGCGGCCTGGGACGCTGGAGACGGATATGCGGCCTCCATGGCTTTCGACGATCTCTCGGCAGATGGAGAGCCCCAGCCCCGTCCCCTCGAATCGCAGGGTGTAGAATGGCTTGAAGATATTCTGGATTTCGTGAGTCGGGATGCCCGGCCCGTCGTCCTTCACCAGGAGCTCCAGGGCGCCTTCGGCGAAGCGTGCCTCCAGCCGGAGCACTCCCCTCCCCTGAAGAGCCTGGAGGGCGTTGACGCAGAGGTTATGGAGGGCTTCCTTCATCAGATCCCTGTCCATGGGCCAGTCGGGTAGACCGGAATCCACCGTGCTCTCCAGGCGAACCTCTCCCACAAGGGCTTCATCCACCGAGACGAGGCTGCTCACTTCGAGGAAGAGCGACGGAACGGAGACAGTAGCCAGCTGAGGGGTCCGGGGCCGGGCATAGGTCAGGAACTCGGACACCTTGACATTCAGGCGCGTCGTCTCACGCATGAGCAGATCGAAGATCAGCTTGCGGTCATCCTCGCTCTCACGCCCCTTTTCGAGCAGCTTGATCCCGGTGATGATGGCCCCGAGCGGGGTCCGGATCTCGTGGGCGAGTCCTGCCGAAATCTCTCCCAGCAGGGCCAGACGCTCCTGGCGCAGGAGTTTTTCCGCCTGTTCGCGGACCTTGGCCTCGAGATCAAGCGAGTATTCCTGCAACCGGGCTTCCAGCTGTTTTCTTTCCGTGATGTCGCGCAGGATGTGGAGCCTCGAGATGTTGTCGTCGGGCTCGTGGATGGGCGCCACGGCCATGTCGTAGGTCTTGCCCGTGGCGGCTACGGTCCACTCCCTCCGAATCTGGGGGCCGAAGGAGCCCATGCCGTGCTGACAGTCGCTGCAGCTGGCGACATCATGGCCGAAAAACTCGTGACAGAGCTTTCCCTCTCCATTCCCCATTTCGCTGCGCAGAGCCAGGTTCATGAAATCGATGCGATAATCCCGCCCCACGATGTAGATGCCATCCTCCATGCTGTCGAGGATGGCCTTCAGGCGATCCCTTTCGGATTCCGCATCCTGCGCGTGAAGGTTTCGAGCTTCGGGTTTGGGGTTTCGATCTTGTGGATTCAAGTCTCAGGTCTCAAGTTTAAGGTTTAAAGTTGAAATCCCCCTGGCTACAAGGCCGGTTTACTCACTTGAGGAGCCATCTCACCATGACTGGCTGTCGCCGATTGCCGACTCGCTTTCTGTTTATCCTTATTCATTTATTCTGCCGTATTTTTTAAGCTTTCTCCAGAGTGTGTTGTACCCGATGCTCAGGACTTCCGCTGCACGCGCCTTGTTGCCGCTGCAACGATCCAGGACCTCCAGGATGTGCCGTCTTTCGACCTCGTGGAGGGGCAACATCCGGGTTTGTGCTTCGTCTTCCCGACAGTCCCGCGCGGGGATGCACGTTTCCACGGAGAGATCCCGTGCATGGATCTCGTCGGCGTGCCGGAAGATGAGCGCTCGCTCCAGCGTGTTTTCGAGCTCACGGACATTTCCCGGCCAATCGTGCTCGAGCAGTTTCTGACGGGCCGATCCGCTCAACCGGGGGGCGCGTCGCGCCATCCGGTCCGCGAGGCGCGCCAGAAAACTCTCGGCCAATGGCAGGATGTCCTCACGCCGCTTGCGGAGGGGCGGAAGGTGGATGGGAATCACCTTGATCCGAAAGAAGAGGTCTCTTCGGAATCCGCCGTCCCGAACGAGCTGATTCAGATCCTGGTTGGTGGCGGCGATGACACGAACATTCACGGGCATTTCTTTCGTGTCGCCGACCCGCCGGATGGTGCGCTCCTGAAGCGTCCGCAGCAGCTTGACCTGGAAGCCGGGGGAGACCTCCGAAATCTCATCCAGAAAGAGCGTTCCTCCGTCGGCGGCCTCGAAGACTCCCTTGTGGTCCTTGTGTGCCCCCGTGAACGCCCCGCGAACGTGTCCGTAGAGCTCGCTTTCGAGCAGGTTCTCGGGCATGGCCCCGCAGTTGATCACCAGGAAAGGCCGCTCGGCCCGATCGCTCCGCTGGTGGATGAGGCGGGCCATGAGCTCTTTGCCGGTGCCGCTCTCGCCCTCGATGAGCACCGTGGCGTCGGTGCCCGCAACGGCCGCAATGGTGGCCAGGATCTCCTGCATCGCCGGGCTGACGGCCACGATCTGGTCCAGGCCGGTCTCCCGGGCGATGCTGTCCCTCAGGGTGGTCACCTGCCGCTTCAGATCCTGATGCTCGACCGCCTTGTGGATGATCCGCACCAGCACTTCGGGATCCACGGGCTTGGTCAGGTAGTCGTAGGCCCCCTCCTTCATCGCTTCCACGGCGCTCTCCACAGAGCTGTAGCCCGTGATCACGATGATTTCGACCAGGGGCTGCAATTCACGGGCATCCCGCACCACGTCGAGTCCATTCTGTTTTCCCAGCCGAAGGTCCGTGACGACCACGTCGAACAGCTCACGCGCGAGGCTGGCGCGGGCTGCTGTTCGATCGGGTGCCGCGACCACTTCAAAGCCCTCCTGCTTCAGATAAATGGACTGCGTCAGGCGCAGAGCTTGATCATCTTCAACGAAAAGAATCCGTTTCATGGCACATTCAGCGCTCCGGGTTGAAAGAACGCGGCCTCCGGAACCCTCCGGGGACTCTCCCATCTTATATTCGTGAGGTTGAAATGTGACGTTTTTCCAAATCCCCTGGATGCCGGCTCCCGGCTTGAGCATGCCGGGACAAGCTTTGCCGGCATGACGAATGTAGATGCCGCTTCAGGCGTCATTCCGGCAGTCTCTAAGCCGGAATCCAGACGACCTTCACAAAACGCAGGGGCATCCTTCTCGAGTATATAACGATCAAACAGATTTAGCACAGCCCGCGATGAAGCGGTTCGGTTCGGTTGCATCTTTTTCCAGAATCCCTTAGTTTCACGTCATGGGCTGCGCATCTTGTCCGATCGCCTCCGCGGGAGCACGGAGAAACGAAGTGAAGGGGATCTGATGGGAGTCTGGAGGATCGCTCCTTCGCTCGCCCCCCCCCGGCGCAGAGGTGAGCGTTGCGTTTTGACCGGGGAGAGCATGGAAACGGCGCTTTGGGAAGCGAAGACCGTTAGCGACGAAGGGCCAAGAAAAACGAGGAGAACGAAGATGAAAAAGAGCTGGATTGCGTTGTTTGTGGTGGGAGCATTCATGTTGTCGGGCTGTGCCACCCGACGGGACACGGGAACGCTCGTCGGAGCAGGGGTGGGTGCCGCCACGGGGGCGGCCCTCGGTCAGGCCATCGGTCGCAACACGGGGGCGACGGTACTGGGCGCGGTGGCCGGCGCTGCGGTGGGTGGTCTCGCGGGCGGCATGATCGGCGATTACATGGACCGCCAAGAGCGCGAGTTCCAGGCGCAAATGGCCAGGATGGAGGGGGCCAGCATGCAGCGTCAAGGGGACAACCTGGCCATCACATTCCGGACAGACGTGCTCTTCGATGTGGGCTCTTACCGTCTCAAGCCGGGCGCATATGACGAAATCGACCGGGTGGCGGATATCCTCAATCGCTATCCCGAAACACGGGTCGGCATCAGCGGTCATACGGACAGCACCGGCTCTGAGCAGTCCAATTACACCCTCTCCGAAGCCCGCGCCCGGGCTGTTGCAGACGCACTGGCCGATGCGGGCGTCAACCCGAGAAGGATATCGGTTCGCGGATTCGGCGAGAGTCGACCCATCGCCTCCAACGGCACCGAGGCCGGTCGCCAGTTGAACCGTCGCGTGGTGCTGGATATCATCCCGATCCAATCCTAGAATCTATTCGGAGGGCCGCAGGTTCGTGCAGAGAGTTGCCCTTGCAGGAGGAAAGTGTTCACGGTTCACCTCCGAGGCGGGAGTGATCACAGAGATCGCACGAACGGATTCTTGGAGGCTTTCTCGGGGTATTCCACGTCTCTGAGGTGAACCATTGGCGAGAAGGATTGCCCTTTCTGCCGCCTTCATGCGTCGTCTTTGCCCTCATGATCGTGCAGAGCTTGACCGTGACAAAACTTCTGCGAGGGTTCAGACTGATCGCCTGACCGCCCAGAGATAAAGCACGATGGCCGTTGCGGCGGCCGCGTTGAGAGATTCGACACCCCCTTGAATGGGAATGGCGAGAGAGTGGGGCCTCAGGGGCTTCGGCAGCCCGGGGCCTTCCACGCCAGGGAGCAGTGCGAATCGATCCGGAAAGGTGAAGGTGGCGATATCCCGCCCTTCGGTCGAGAGGGCGATGAGGGGCTGGTTGGCCGGGAGGTCTTGAATCGACGGTCCCTCGGCGAGGCGTGCTCGAAGCACGGCCCCTCCCGATGCCCGCAGGGCTTTGGGATGGAACGGGTGGGCGCTTTCAGCGAGGAGAATCACCTGGGCCACACCGAATGCCACGGCGGAGCGGATCACGGCGCCGACGTTCTCGGGGTCCTGGAACGGCACGAGCAGGCTGCATCCGGACGGGAGCTCCTCCGAAGGGTCCCAGGCAGGAAGTGGGGGAGCCTCAATGAGCAGGAGCGGTGAGCCCGTTCCGAAGCCATCCAGTTCCTGGAAAAGCGGGCGGGCGAGCTGAAACCAGGTGAATCGCGAAGCCGGCACCACGGGAGGGGGATCGTCCCCGCCCGGCGTGATCCATCCGAGGCAGCGGTCCGGGAAATCCCTGAGGGTTTCTTCCACCAGCTTGCGCCCGGAGAGAACCGCCCTGCCCTCTTTGCGGATGCCGCGGCTCTGCAGCAGCTTCTTAAGACCTTTGAAGCTCTCGTTCTGCTCGCTCTCGACCGTTCTGACCGTGTACGATTTCATGGCTCGCGCCCTTCCTTCCGCTATGGATTCCTGCGTTCGTTCGAATACAATGAGCCTCCGCTCGAAGGGTGTGTGCGGAATGGCGTAGGGCAGATCCTCGACGAGGCGATACTCATGCCCCCAGCGCAGCAGCGCCTCGCCGATCTCGTCCGATCCGCGGGGCCCTTTCATGAAAACAGCCCGGCCGCCCCGGGAGAGGCACCCCCTCACGCGCTCGAGACTCGGCGCCAAAGCTTCGACGGCCCGGGTGATCACCCCGCTAACAGGCTCCTGAAATGACATGGAAATCCCCTGGCCGATCACTCTCAGGCCCGAGAGCCCCAGTTCCTCGATGACCCGCTCCAGAAAGGCCACCCGCTTGCCGCGGCTTTCGGCAAGCCAGATCTCCAGGTCGGGGAAGGCGATCTTGAGGGGAATTCCGGGCATTCCGGCGCCGGTGCCGACATCGAGGAGGGGTGAGGGGAGCTGCACGAGCTTTCCCGGCAGGATGGAATCCACGTACAGTTTCTGAACCATGTTCGTGAAGCTGTGAATTCGAGTCAGGTTCAGATCGGCATTGCACTCGCGGAGGAGCTCATGGTATCGCCAGAGTTGCCGGATCCGCTCCGTGCCAAGGCGGATTCCCGCGCCTTCCAGAAGGGTGGCCATGCGATCAGGACCAAAGACCTCCTCCGACCTGGGGGATGCTCTGCGGTTCCGGGCCGCGTCGGACCTGGTCGGTCGCTGCCCTTTGGGGGGGAGGCCTTCTTTGTCTTTCATGGGGAGCACCTTTTCCCGAACCTGATCAATGGTGACGCCCATGGGCAATACCAGGAAACCCTTTCGGTGACAAGCTGTGCGAGCCGTTTGAAGGGTCAAGGGGACACCGGGAGCGACATCATGGAAAGAATGGGTGAACATCTCACAATGGACCAATCTGCGCAGAGCGTCATTCCCGCGAAGGTGGGAATCCATATTCTCCAAACATTTCTTGCCCCTCGCCTTCGCACGGGTGACGGCATGAGCGAATTTTGTGTTTGAGGCAGCTACCAAGGAGAGAATTCGAATCTCTCGGTCCTCAGGCAATGCATTTGGGCCGAGGTGAGCATGCGGACTCAATCCTGGAGGCCTTTTCTGCTGGACGACTGGCCCGTCTTTCATCTCGACAATCACCTGCTCGCCCTCTACAAGCCGGCGGGGCTGCTGGTGCAGGGGGATGAAACCGCAGACGTATGCCTGCTCGATCTGGCCAAGAACTGGTTGAAGGTCAAGTACGGGAAGCCGGGTCGAGTGTTTCTGGGAGTGGTGCATCGGTTGGATCGGCCGGTGGCCGGGGCTCTCCTCTTTGCGCGCACCTCCAAGGCGGCGGCCCGGCTGAGCGAGCAGTTCCGGGCTGGAACGGTCGAGAAACGCTACCTGGCCGTCGTGGAAGGCAGGGTTCGTGAAAGCGGGGGAAGGCTCGTTCACCGGCTGGAGCGCAGGGACAACCGATCGAGCCGGATCGTCGAAGGCTCCGGCGACGCGGGCCAGGAGGCACGCCTTGCCTACCGGACTCTCGATGCGTCCGCATCACGGAGTCTTCTCGAAATCACCCTCGAAACCGGGCGTCGGCATCAGATACGCGTTCAACTGGCCCACATCGGCCATCCCATCGTGGGCGATCTTCGATACGGCGCCCCGACCCCCCTGCCCCAGGCCCAGATCGCGCTTCTGGCTCGCGAGCTCACGGTCCACCACCCCACCCTGAAGACCGAGCTTGCCTTCCAGTCCCCCCTCCCCCGAGGCTGGCCCTGGGCCTCCTCGGAATCCGAATCTCCTGCACTTCCCTGGAACTGGAAAGAGCTACTCCCCCGATTGTCCCCGGATATCCGGAATAGCGCCATCTGATCCAGCCTGCCTGAGCCCCATTGCCCTTTTCATTCGGTTGAACTTCGGCGAGAATAACGCAGCACCTGGTGCGATTCAGCACCTATGGCCGCAACCCCTTTCACCATTCCCACGGATTGCGCGCTCTGCGAGGCGTTCCTGAAAGACGGCTTTGCCAGACCTTTCGGCGGCATGGCCACTCAGGGGGGAGGTGATGAAATGGCGTCTTCAAACGATGGACGATGGAGAACGAGGGCCATGCTGCGTGTCGGGTGGGCGATCTTTTCGGCCTTCGTTGTAGAGAGCATCGTGTTCGGGTTTTCGGTCCTGCCTGCCGCCGTCTTCTGGGAATGGCATTTCCACTGGAAGCTTCCCTGGCGCTGGATGGAGACGGTTATCGTGAGCATGGCTTTCATTCCCGCCTATCTGCTTTTCGCGTTCTCTCTCATGCTGCTCTCCGCCCTGGCTACACGGCTCACCGGCTGGCGCGCCCCCGAGGACGCCGAAATGGTCATCCGTGATCCCGACTGGCCGCTGCTCAACTGGGTTCGGTACATGATCTCCATCCACCTGGTGCGAACCTTTGCCGGAATGGTTTTCCGGACCTCGCCTCTCTGGACCCTATACATGCGCTGGAACGGGGCCAGGATGGGCCGGGGCGTGTTCGTGAACAGCCTCTGGGTGACGGATCACAACCTCTTGGAATTCGGCGACAATGTGATCATCGGCAGTGAGGTGCACCTTTCCGGGCATACCGTGGAGAAGGGCATGGTCAAGACAGCACGCGTTCGGCTCGGGGATAACGTGACGGCGGGGGTTTCGAGCATCATCAGCATCGGAGTGGAGGCGGGGCCGGGATGCCAGATCGGCGCCCTCAGCCTGGTGCCCAAGTATTCCAAGCTTGAAGCCGGCAAAACCTACGTCGGAATACCGGTTCAAGTCCTGGAACGGAATCGAGCTTCGGAGGCAACCATCGATGAGCCACCCGTCGTCGCAGCATAACGGGACGATCGCCCACCACCCTTATGACGAGTATGGGAGAGGCCCCACTCTCATCCTCGTGCCGGGACTGGATGGCACGGCTTTGTTGTTCTACCGGCAGGTCCCGCTCCTCGGAAGCCGCTTCCACGTGCTCACTTTCCCGCTGCCGGACGATCCCCGGTGCACCATGGACTCCCTCGTGGATGACCTGAGGCAGCTCATTGAAGAGGTCGTCGAGCAAAGGGGACACGAGCGGGTGCTCCTCTGTGGCGAGTCCTTCGGCGGCGCCTTGAGCCTGAGCTTTGCGCTGGCCTATCCGCAGCTCCTGCTGGGGCTGGTCATCATCAATTCCTTTCCGGTGGTCCGCCGGCGGCTCCGATTGAGTCTGGCGCCCCGGCTGCTGAGAATCGTCCCGTGGGCGGCCATGCCGCTGGTCCGCCGCTTCACCGAATCGCGACTCCATTCGCCGCACACCCTGGCTGTCGATCTCGCTGAATTCCACGAACGAACCCGGTCTATCGGCAGAGACGGCTACATCCGCCGGCTGGAGATCCTTCAGACCTATGATGTCCGCAACCAGCTCGGCCGAATCCGCACCCCGACCCTTCTTCTGGCCGGCGATCTCGATCACCTCGTGCCATCGGTGAAGGAAGCTCGTTTCATGGCTTCACGCATGCCCCACGCTGTCTTCCAAATCCTCAGGGGATACGGGCACGTCTGCCTCATCAACCACGACTTCAACCTGCTGGACCGCATCGTGCCCTGGCTCGACAGCCTGCAGTGATGCAACGCCAGCACCATCCGAGGGCAGAGGGATTCATAATGGCATCCTTTCATTATGAACCTCATCGATTAACATATCGATACCGTTACATCTTTGGATTCCAACCCTGCCATTTTGAAAAGCCTGGCCCCATGGATGGATCCCTTCCGAGGAATCCCTCTGATCATTCAAATCCAATCAATCCAATGACTTAGATTCATACAGAGCTGGTCATTGTGCGGACCCGCCCCATGGCATGGACTCTGCTCTGCGCTCAACCATCCGCGCAGGGAGACGTCGTTGGCAGAGATGGAAGGGGATCACCGCATGCTTTTTCTCCCATCGCGATTCCATTGTGCGACCACGGAATTCTCCTTCCGCCAGATGCCCTCGGGCTGCCCCCCGGCTCAGATTTCAGCCAGATAAGGAGGAGAACCATGCAACGTTTCAATTATGCCGAGTGCATTGAAATTTCCAAACGAGTTCGTTGGGACATTGAAAAGGACGTGATTCGAGGCCGGTCCTTCGATTTCTCCAAAAGATTCCTTCCCGACGGGATCTCCATGGTCAACCGGTTGCCCTTCTTGACAGAAGAGCAAAAGAGGTTACTGAGTCAAATACAGGGTCGAACCTACGCCAACATGTTCGGGTTTGTGGAGAGGTTCATCACGGCCAAAATCCTCGAGATCACCCGCGACCACTGGCTGGACGATCAGGTTGCCCTGGAGGCATTGATTCGCTTCTGCGACGAAGAGCTGAAGCACCAGGAGCTGTTCCGCCGGGTTGAACCGATGATCGGTGCAGGGATGCATGAAGGCTACCGTTTCGTCCCGGACCCGAATCAGGTTGCCGCAGCCGTGCTGAAGAATTCCACCTGGGCGGTCCTGGGCCTGATCCTGGAAATCGAGCTCTTCACCCAGGAGCACTACAAACAAAGCATTGCAGGGGACGAGGATATCTCTGAGCTCTACCGGGACCTGTTCCTGTTCCATTGGAAGGAGGAAACCACTCACTCCATCATGGATGAGCTGGAATGGCCCAGGGAGGACAAAAAGCTTTCGAACGAGGAACGGGACCGGGCAATCGACGAGTTGATCGGGCTGGTGGTGGATGTTGACGGGATCCTGCGGGTTCAGAGCAACGCGGATGTGGAGTACTTCTGCAAGGCGAGCGGGGCTTCGTTTGCCGCAGAGGAGATGCAGCTTCTGCGCGCCGGGGTTCTGAAGGCATATCGCTGGCAGTACATCTTCTCGGGCGTGGATCACCCGCGGTATCGCACAACATTGAGCAGCCTGGTCAGTGAGGAGCAGACGCAGCGCATCGATCGTGCCCTGGCATCGCTCCGCTAATGAGGTGCCGTTCTGGGGATCTGCAATCGGCACCTCTCCCGGCATCCGAAACATATATGGAGGAAGGAGGCAGAAATGACCGAGCACACTGTCGACAAAACGAAAACCAGGAACCTGAACGGGGTCGATGTAGGCCAGCTCTTTAAAACCATTGAGGCTATCAAGGGTACGCCGGACATTGCCAAATTCAAATTCAGGGCCACAAACGAGTGGATCCATGGCGGCCACAATCGCACTACCGTCAAGGATTTTTACGGGGCGCAGCAGGACCACGACCATCTGAGCCCTTTCGTGCTGGACGAGGATGAGCCCGAGGTCCTTCTGGGTGAAGACAAGGGTCCCAACCCCGTGGAGTACCTGCTGACAGGTTTGATCGGATGCCTGACCTCCGCCCTGGTCTACCACGCCGCCGCCAAAGGAATTCAAATCAAGGGTGTGAAATCCAGACTGGAAGGGGATATCGATTTGCGGGGTTTTCTGGGGCTGTCCCCGGATGTCAAAGTTGGATACGAAAATATTCGTGTGTATTTTAAGATTGATGCGGACGTTTCTGACGAACAGAAGGAAGAGCTGATCAAGATGGCCCAGAAGTATTCGCCGGTGTTCAATACGGTTTCGAATCCCACACCCGTGTGGGTGAGCCTGGACAAGTGAGAGGCTGAATGAGATCACCCCCCCGGGGATGAGGAGAGGTGATCCGGCCGGAAGGGCTCCGAGGGTGGCGATCCCTGGGAGATGGCTGCATTCACTGAAGTTGCCGGAACGACAGGCAAGAGACAGGCCCGGGAGGCTGCCATGTCCATGTATTTCCTGGATGATACAGATGATTGGCCGGAATACCAGACCATCCGGGATGAGATCCATCGACTGGAAAGGGAGCATCTTGAGCTGAGCAGGGAGTTGGCGGAAATCGAATCCGGCCGTGCGGCCGGCTCTACAGCCGACGACCCGGCAGCCAGGATCCATGGCCTCCGCGCCAGACTGAAGGATGTCCAGAGGAAGCTCGATGAATCCTTGAGCATGTACCGGTAGCTCCTGGGCTTGATCTCGCCCCATCCGGCAGCACTGGTCCGCACCCGGCCGTCCCGGCCAAAGCCCCTTCCGGTCTTCTCCTTCAGCGATGTTTATTTTTTGGCGTCTCAGTACTGCAACCAGATATCTTCGTAGGGTGGGCAAAAGCGGTAGCGTTGCCCACCGAAAAATGCGGCTCCACTTCCCGGTGGGCAAGATAAAGACCTTGCCCACCCTACCCCGAAGGTGTGTCTGGTTTGATTTCCCGTAGTAGTATTAGGAACCTGGAAGAGGTCACCGATGCGACCCTTTGCAAAGAAGACGAGATCACAATGGGTCGCAGGGTTTCCACCGCATCGATGCACCCTCTCACGCCGGCCAGGGCGGAGCAGGGAGACTCTCGGGCTAGAGCATTCCCTTGGATGAGGGAACACCTGTCCGTCTCGGATCCATTTGTGTGGCCTGGTCCAGGGCGCGGCCAAGGGCTTTGAACACGGCCTCCAGCATGTGGTGGGCGTTGCTGCCGTACATGACGTGGACGTGCAGGGTGATCCCTCCTCGCTGGCTCAAAGCCCGAAGAAATTCGGGCATGAGCTCCGTCTCGAAGGTCCCCACACGGGATGCCATGGGCGGGGCCTCATAAACGAGGTAAGGACGGTTGGAGAGGTCCAGAGCAACCCGGGCGCACGCCTCATCCATGGGGACATGGGCTTCGCCGTACCGCCGGATGGATTTGCGATCGCCGACGGCGCAGGCCAGGGCCTCCCCCAGGCAGAGTCCCATGTCTTCGACCGTGTGGTGCGCGTCGATCTCCAGGTCCCCCCGAGCCTGAATCGTCAGGTCGAAAAACCCATGGACGGCAAAAAGCGTCAGCATGTGGTCCAGGAAAGGCACCCCCGTCTGGAGACTGGCGGTGCCCTGCCCGTCCAGGCTGAATTCCACCCGGATATCCGTTTCGTTGGTCTTCCGATCGACCCGTCCGGTCCTCTCTCCCATGGTCCTCCCCATTGATCCACGATTATGACAAAACACTCCGTCGGGGAGGAGTCATCACCCCGGCCCCGACGCATCAAAGGTCGAACCGGTCCCCGACCCGCACTCCCTTCTCCTCGGCCCACTCGGCGCCCGAAACCTTGCCTCCCGCAGCCGAGCGGACCTTGCCGACAACCAGTTTGCCGCCCGATACCGCCACATGAATCCCCTGATTGTCAATAGCCAGAATCGCGGCGGGTTCGCCCGAAGGTGCTTCCGGAGCAAACCGGCAGCCGAAAAACCGCGTCTTCTCGCCCTTGCAGAGAGCGAAAGCCCCCGGCTGCGGGTCGCAGCCGCGCACCAGATTGTGCACCTCCTGCCCCGGCCTGGACCAGTCGATGGCAGCCACGGCATCGGTGCATGGCGGTTCGTAAGTGGCCAGGGACTCGTCCTGAACGATCTTTGGCGCTTTCCCCTGTTTGATCAGTTCAATGGACTCGACGATGCCGTCGACCCCCATGGGGAAGAGATGGTTGAAGTAGAGGGAACCCGTCGTATCCTCGGGCTGGATCGGAATCTCTTTCTGGAGGATGATGGGGCCCGTGTCGATGCCCCCATCGGGCTGGAAGATGGTGAGCCCCGTCCGGGTGTCCCCCATGATGATGGCCCAGTTGATGGCGCTCGAACCCCGATGGCGCGGCAGGATCGATGGATGATAGCAGATGGCTCCCCGGGTGGCCGTTTCGAAGAATCGGGGCGGAATGATGTCCGTCACAAAGGCCAGCACGGTGAGATCCGGCTGCAGCGCTTTGTATTTAGCAAAGACCTGATCATCTTTGTATGTTGCGGGTTGATACACGGGAATCCCTTTGGAGCCCGCCGCTTCCTTGATGGGATCGGCTTTCCCTTTCCGGTCTGGCGGAGCATAGACCGCTACGATGCTCTCCCCCCTGTCCAGAAGAGTCTCCAGGGTTTTCACTCCAAATGCCGCCTGTCCAATCAACACGATGCGCATCATGTTCTCCCGCTTCCATGAAATGAGTTCCCCTCCCGGGCACCGGCTTGGCGGCTGACGCATCGGCTGCGGATCGTGCTTCCCGCTCCCTCTGGCACACCTGACTGCGGCAGCGATGAGGGCGCCCGGGCCCCTTGAAACCATTCAGTAATGTGCATCCAGCATGGAGTAATGCTCTAGCTCTCGGTACCCATTCGATGGCCAGCTCAGCCGCCAAAGGTCCGTGAAGCCTCAAGACAGTGATGGAATTTTCAGTTCAGGGAAGTCTCGGGAGAGAACGATCGAAGCAGCATCGGAACCCGATCATCTCGAGGCAGAGCAGGAATCTTCAAAGGGAGCAGGAATCCGAGTCCACGTGGATCCACGCCTCGACCCGTATCATGGGCCGTGGAAAACAGCAAGGAAAAACCCGGTACCAAAGCCAGATGGGATTGCAAGTCATGGTGCTTTGAAATACGAGGTGAGACGTTCGAGAACCCACGGGCTTCTCTGTTTGAACGGCCTTGTCCGCAATGCGCAGCGATCGAACCCGCAGATGGGACATTCCGGCTCCGAACAGGGCTCTGCATGGATCATCGCCTCCACCATGCCCCCCAGCTCAGCTTCGAGAATCCGCCTGAGCTCCATGACCTCGGCATGGGTGTCCTCCAGGGTCATCTCCCGCGGCAGGATGAGGTGGAAGTCCAGGAACAGCCGGTTGCCGGATCGCCAGGCCCGAAGCCGGTGGATGTCGATCCAGTTCTCCCTGCGATGCTCGCTCACCAGGCGAACGATTTCGTTGAGGAGCTCCGGATCGGCGGCATCCATCAACCCCGCAAAGGAGTGGCGCAGGAGCTGGGCACCCGCCCCCAGAATGATGAGGGCCATGAGGCAGGCGATGGCTCCGTCCAGCCAGTAGAGACGGGTCTGCTGGACGAGGAGAAGTCCCCCGAGCACTCCGGCCGTGGACCAGGCGTCGGTCAGGACGTGCTTTCCGTCGGCCGTGAGGGTGAGGGAGCGGGTGCGCCTGCCCACATGGAGCAGACCCAGTCCCAGGGCCAGGTTCACCATGCCCGCCACCACGAGAAGCCACAGACCGGCCTGGAGGTTGGGGAGCTCATGCGGCACCATGATCTGCTGGTACCCCTGGTGAACGATCCCCAAGGCAGCGAAGACAATCAGGGCGCCCTCGAACCCCGCTGAAAAATATTCGATCTTTCCGTGACCGTAGGGATGGCTGGGATCGGGCGGCCTCGACGCCAGGATAACGCTCAAGAGGGCGAAGGCGCTGGCCACCACGTTGATGATGGACTCAAGGGCATCCGAGAGGATCGCCGCCGAGCCAGTCAGGTAGTAATTATAAAATTTGAGGCCCATGAGAGCCGCACCCACGAAAAGCGAGCAACAAACAGCCAGGATACGATTTCTGGCCATCTGCTTTTCCTCGCGATCCTGTGCCATCCCTCAGGAGTCTCCCCTGTTTGGCTTCGACCGACCGGACTTGACGGCCGGGTACTCAAAGGGAGACTCCGGCGCTCATTCGCTCGATCGTTCTGAACATCCTGTTCCAATGAACCTATATTATTCCCACAGATCCATGAATACAAGCCAACAGCCAACCCTTCAGCAAACCTGGAACAAATGATTTCATCTCCGTGGCCCTTCGGGCTATATTGAAGCACCGAGTGAGCTGTATTGCCTCGGGAGCAACAGGTGAGCTGTCAGAGGATGAAGCATCCACAGGCCATGTCGAGCCGGGAGCCTGGAAATCATGCTCGAGCGCGTCAAATTCCCCAACTGGTTCAAACGGAATCGGCCGGAGCCACCCAGGCGCGACCTGACGGGTGTGTTCCGGGCAAAGTACGAGCAGTTCAAACAGCTGCTGGATTCTAATGCCGAACTGTCCAGGATCATTGCCGATATCGAGGACAAACTCCAAGGCCACAAGCTCTTCGGAATGGCCTACATCCGATCCCAGTCGGCCCGCGCCGTCTTCTACACACTGCGCATGGTGGCCAGCCTCAACGCGCTTTCCGGCAACCGGCATCAGAGGCTGTCCGAAGTCGTCGGGCGGATCAATGAGCGGATCAAAGGACACATCGAAAGCCGAAGGGAGATCGAGCTCACAGACTGGATCCTGCCCTATTCGGGCATCAACAGAGAGATGGTCGACTGGGTGGGCGGCAAGAACGCCAATCTGGGTGAAGTGCTGAACCGGGCTCAATTGCCCATCCCGGAGGGATTCGCCATCACCACCGTGGCATTCAACCATTTCATGGCGGCCAATGATCTCATCGATGAGATCAACAAGCGAAAGATGGCCCTCGATCCCTCAAACCCCGAAAGTCTGAACGAGGCGAGCGAGGAGATTCAGAGGCTCATCATTTCAGCGGCTGTTTCTGGGGAGCTGGCTCAAGCCATTCTCGACGCCTACGACGACCTGAGGGCGAGGATTTCGAGCCGGCAGGACGGCGAGTCGGAGATCCGGGTTTCCCTGCGCAGCAGCGCCATCGGCGAGGACAGTGAGCTTTCCTTTGCGGGCCAGTACCTGTCCGTATTGAATGTGCCGAGGGATCGGCTCATTCAGACGTACAGGTTCGTCGTAGCGAGTCTTTACACTCCACGTGCCATATCCTACCGGATGAACAAGGGAATTCGTGATGAAGACATCGCCATGAGTGTGGCCTGCCTCGAGATGGTCAATTCCGTGGCCAGTGGCGTAGCCTATTCGCATCATCCCTTCAACCCGCTGGCAGACCACATCATCATCAACGGTGTCTGGGGGCTGGGTCCCTATGCGGTGGACGGCGTGGTGACGCCGGACAGCTTCACGGTGGGCAAGGACTCTGCCCATCCCATCCTTCAAAGGTCCATTTCTCGGAAACCGGTCCAGCTGGTGACCAATCCCGAGGGGGGCCTCATCGAGATTGCCGTTCCGGAGAATCTTCGAGAATCCCCCTGCGTTTCGGACGACCAGGTGCGGGAGCTGGCGGCTTTCACGCAAACACTCGAGACCCATTACGGGTATCCCCAGGATATGGAATGGGCCATCGACCGAAGCGGTCGGCTGCTCGTCCTGCAGACGCGTCCCCTTCATCTCGGAGGAGGAGGCGAATGCTTCCCGGAAAGCGAGGTTCTGAGACCTGCCGGGTGCATTCCGCTCATCGAAAACGCAGCCATTGCGGCTCCCGGGGTCGGATGCGGGCCGGCATACCAGGTAACCACGGATGAGGATCTGGCAGCTTTCCCCGATGGCGCAGTCCTCGTTGCCAGGCATTCCTCTCCCAAGTTTGTGGTGATCATGCAGAAGGCTCAGGCCATCATCGCCGACTCCGGGAGCGTCACCGGACATATGGCGTCCCTCTCCCGTGAGTTCGGCGTCCCCACCCTTCTGGACGCCAAAACGGCCATGGAGACCATCACCACCGGCATGGAGGTGACGGTGGACGGTTTCACCGGCCGAGTCTACCCGGGCCGGGTGGAGGAGCTCCTGGCCCTGCAGAAGCCGAAGGAAACCCACATGAAGGGTACCCCGGTCTTCGCAACCTTGAAGCAGGTGTCCGAGGCCATCGTCCCCCTGCGGCTCGTGGATCCAAAATCCCCAACCTTCTCGGCCGAGCACTGCGAGTCGCTCCACGACGTGATGCGGCTCGTCCACGAGCTTTCATATGCCGAGATGTTCCAGATCAGCGATGTGGTGTCGGCCGAGGAAGGCCACGCCATGAAGCTGGAGGCTCCGATCCCCCTGGACCTGAGGGTCATCGACCTGGGGGGAGGACTGGCCGATGTGCGCCCCAGCGCTCGGAAAGTGAAGGTGAAGCAGATCACCTCGGCACCGTTCAATGCACTCCTCAAGGGCATGCTTCACGAGGACCTTCGGTATCAAAGACCCCGCCCGGTGGAATTCAAAGGCTTCCTGTCCGTCATGAGCGAACAGATGCTGTCCAACACCTATGGTGCCGAGCGTTTCGGCGACCGGAGCTACGCCATTGTGTCGGACAAGTATCTCAATTTCAGCTCACGGGTCGGTTATCACTACGGCATTCTGGATTCCTACTGCGGGCAGACCATGAACAAGAATTACATCACCTTCTCCTTCAAGGGCGGGGCGGCTGACGACGTGAGGCGCAACCGAAGAGCGCGTGCCATAGCTCTCATACTCAAAGACCTGGATTTCAGTGTTGAGGTGATGGGAGACCGCGTGGACGCCAAGTTTCAGAAGTACCCCCAGGAGGATATCGAGGCCAAACTCGACCAGTTGGGACGCCTGCTGCTCTTCACGCGTCAGATGGACATGCTGATGCACAGCGAGGCCAGTGTGAACGCCATCGCCAGGGCATTTCTCATCGGTGACTATCAACTGGAGGGAAAAGCAGAAGCGGGGGCAGAAGGCGGAGCTGCCGGGCTTGGAACGGGAGTATCGGGAGAGGAGGTTTGAGAATACCGGACGACCTGAAGCGCTGAAGCCGTCCGGTATTCCCGGGATGGAAAGGAGGCAGTTTGAGCTTTTGCAATTCTGAAGCCGAAGCGAGTGCTTCACCGTTCGTTGCAGAAAAATAATGGCGAACCGGGCCGCACAGCCCCCCGTCCAGCTAATTCTTCGCCAGAACACCCTGCTGCACCCTGCGCAGACATTCGGCAACGGACGAATAGTCCAGCGGTCTCGCCCAGCCACCGATCTTGGCACTGACGGCTGCCGGATCCGATGGCTTCATGAAGTGCAGAGCGCGTCCCACTTCGTCTCTAAGATCTGCCGGGACATGTCCCGCCGCAACCATGGGGAACTCCGGATAGAGCGGCGTGGAATGTGCCAAAGGCAAGCTGTCTTGCATGGGGTTGATCACCCTGAAGTCCTCCATCTTGGCGGTTCCCGCCTGAGCCATCTCTTCCAGGGTGCCCGCAATGACGGCTCCACCATCCACCGCTCCATTGAGGACAGCATACACCACGTGCTGCACGGACTTGGTCTCGCGAACCGACTTGAAATCCCGATCCGGATCGATTCCCTTCTCCAGGAACAACCTCTGAACGATCAACCACCCGGCAAAGGAGCTCTTGGCCCTGGTCATGAAGTCTTTGCCCTTGAAATCCTCCAGGCTGTTGATGGGGCTGTCCTTCCGTACAAGGATGCTGGAGGCCACGTGCTCCATGGATTTGTTGTTGACCAGCTTCACCATGGTCGCAATGGCCTGGGCATTGTTCTCTCGATTCAGATCCACGTAAATGGATGGATTGGAGAAGAAAAAATCGACCTTGCCATCCTTGACCGCAGAGATCAGGTCCTTGTCGTTGTGGGGCACGATGGTGAAAGTCTTGCCGAGCTTCGCCGACAGATAGTCAGCAGTGTCCTTGAATTCGCGGATCGCCTGGTCAGCCCCCTTGTAGGCCTGAATGCCGATTTTGAGCTCCTGGGCCACAGCCGCGCTGGCAAAAGCCAACACCAAACCGATGACAGCATTGATAGCCAAACCCCGTTGAATCATCCTCTTGAGCATGGAATCCTTCCTTTTCGTGAATGACCGCTGCAAAATGGACTTCGAACGCATCCTGAGATCTCCCGGCAAAGGTCGGTCGTCACCCTCGAAAACTTGATGAGATTGGGCTGAAATGCAGGAAAGGTAGCCGGAACGGCTGGCTTAGGCAGGCGGAAAGCTGGTCCTGCCATGTCGGGGGACAAACCAACGGATCTTCACATGGTCGCAGGTCCGGCGCCTCAATTGCTGTCGGTCCTTCGTTGTGAACAATCCCCAAAGGGTTCGAGCGCCTGCGGAGGCGGTTTTGAGGGGCGACACCATGGAGGCGGGGCGAAACGTGCAGGCTTCAGAACCTTACTCAAGCCACGACATCAATCGTGCTGCCGGCGGCTGCGCCTGGCTGCACCTGAGCCTGGAATGCCCGAATGCCGCTCAGCATTTGAAGAATGCCCGAAGCCATGCTCTGCCTGATATCAAGGGCCTCCTTGAAGATGGAAACCTGAGCTTGGAGAATCGCCTCAGCGGTTTCCCCATGAGTTTCGATGAGCTCCGTGACTTGCTGAGCAAGCTCCGAAGTGCCACCGGGAGCCGAAGTCGACGCACTCGCAACAGGTGCTTCCACGCCAGCCCGCACCGCGGCCTGCAAATATGTATGGTTGTTTTGGATCGCTCCGATCATTGGCTGCTCCTGCTTTCCGATTACTGCAATCACACGGTCCCAGGACACTATCGACAGGACCAGGGAAAATCATGAATCAGGCTGCAAACCTGGTGAAACTTCCACTGCCGCATGATCGACGTAGCGAATGACCGGATCTCATGATGCATCTTCCGTCAATGCTTTGACTTGAAGTCAAACTCTCGCCATGATTCCCTCCAGGCCCACCTGGCTTGCCAGGAAGTGCTGTGCGAAAGCCGAGCTCCGCCTGCTGCCGACCGGGTGATAACCTTCAGCGTTCCATCGAGCAATTTCGAGCTGCAGTGTTCGGAATCATAGTGTTCAAAGAGGAGGAAAGCATTATCCTTTCATGAACGGCATGACGTTGACGCCTGGGGGGGAGGCTGAAGTCTGACACAGTCATTGAGGAGGGCTCACGATGCACAATGCTGACATGAGATTCTGGAGCATGGCCATGATCATGGCGCTTTTGACCATCGCCTGCAGTCCGCAGCTGAGAAGGCCGAGCTCCGTGGAGAAAGGCTGGCGAGCCATTCAGCCCATCCGGGCGAAGATGGTCCTGCTGATCCCCGACGAGCTCGATGCCTATGTCTATTCCGGGCAGCACAATGGAACGGAAGTCCGCATTCCCATTGGAGAACGGGCAACGGATCTGATGGACGAGCTGCTTCTGAGCGCGTTCACGTCGTCGTTTCTCATGCCGGTGGCCAGTGAGGCGGAAGCCAGGCAGATGATATCCCGCGAAGATCCGGAACTGCGCCAATACGATTTTGTGGCGCTGCCGCGGTTCGTGGGTGTTACATCCTGGGATGGAGGCCACGAGTATGGCTTCAACGTTGATGTGATGCTGGAGATTTCTTCCTTTGACACGGGGCTGGTGGAAAAGATAGGAGGTCATGGCGAATCCACAACCCCAAGGCGTATGCGAGCCTTGCCCCGTGAGAGCGCCTATCTGGCTCTGGAATATGCGATCGATGCCGTAAAGGACGGCATCGAGATGAAACGAGCGGCTTTCTCACGATGATTCTCATGATCCCATAAAAGAACGGAGGGTGTTGGTCAGATGTCGCTCATCGGCCTGCGGGATGTCAGTGTGAGCTTTGGTGGGCCCTTGCTGCTCGATCACGTGGATTTTCAGCTCCATCAAGGGGAGCGCGTTTGCCTCCTCGGTCGCAATGGAGCGGGCAAGTCGACGCTTCTGCGGCTTCTGCACGGCGGGATTGAGCCCGACGGGGGCCAGGTGACTCGCCGGCCCGGGCTGCGAATCGGTCTGCTGCCCCAGGAGGTTTCCCAGGAATTTCAGGGCTCGACGGCCGAAGTCGTGGCTTCGGGCCTCACAGGAAGCGACGGATCAGATCATTCCGTCCACGAAGAATCCGGATGGCGCGGGGAGAGGCAAGTGGAGCTCACCCTGGCGCGCATGAACCTCGAACCGAACGCCCCCTTCGAAACGCTTTCGGCCGGAATCAAGAGGCGAGCCCTCCTGGCGCGGAGCCTCGTCCTCGATCCCGATCTCCTGCTGCTGGACGAGCCCACCAACCACCTGGACATCGAGGCCATCAGCTGGATGGAAGAATTCCTGCTGCGATCTGCGGGAACGATCGTGTTCGTCACCCACGACCGGGTTTTCCTCAAGAGGCTCGCCACACGCATCGTGGAACTGGATCGTGGAAGGCTTCTGGACTGGGCTTGCGACTACGAGACCTTTCTCGAGCGGCGGGAGTCGGCACTGGCGGCGGAAGCCGAGCAGTGGACCCAGTTCGACAAGAAGCTGGCCCGGGAGGAGGTCTGGATTCGACAGGGCATCAAGGCTCGGCGCACGCGCAACGAGGGGAGGGTTCAGGCCCTGAAGTCCATGCGGGAGGCGCGAAAAGCACGCCGCAGCCACATGGGCAAGGTTCGTCTGCGAACCCAGGAGGCCTTCCCATCGGGAAAGCTGGTCATCGAGGCAACGCAGGTGTCCTACTCCTATGACACCGGCAATCCCGTCGTCTGCGACTTCTCCACCCTCATTTTGCGCGGCGACAAGGTGGGCATCATCGGTCCCAACGGTTCGGGGAAGACCACGCTTCTCCGTCTCCTTCTGGGAAATTTGCAGCCCAAAGCGGGTCAAGTGCGCCACGGGGTCAATCTCGAAGTGGCGTATTTCGATCAGCTGCGCGCCCAGCTGGATGAGGACAGGTCCGTTCTGGAAAATGTCGGGGAGGGAAACGACACCATCCTCTTCAACGGCAAGCCTCGACACATCGTCGGATACCTGCAGGATTTTCTCTTCTCTCCCGAACGGGCACGATCCCCCGTGCGGATTCTTTCGGGCGGGGAACGCAACCGTCTTCTCCTGGCAAGGCTGTTCACGCTGCCCTCCAACGTGCTCGTCATGGATGAGCCGACCAACGACCTCGACACCGAGACATTGGAACTGCTCGAGGACCTGCTCCTGGATTACCCGGGCACCCTGCTGCTGGTGAGCCATGATCGTGCTTTCCTGAACAATGTAGTGACCAGCACTCTGGTCATGGAAGGCGGAGGCCTTGTGGAGGAGTATGTCGGAGGCTACGATGACTGGCTACGCCAACGGCAGCCCGCCATCCCTGAAAGAGCGGAAAAAGCATCATCCCGCCCTTCGCGCCAGCGAACGCAGCGTGAGCAGCGCGCCACCCTGAGCTACAGGGAACAGCGTGAGCTCGAGGCCCTCCCCGAACGGATCGATCTCCTCGAAACCGAGCAGAAGAGCCTCTATGAAGCCATGTCCGACGCGACCTTTTACCAGAAGCCGGGAAGCCACATAGCGAACGCCAAAAGAAGGCTTGAAGAGGTGGAGGGGGAGCTGGAGGACGCCTACCGGCGTTGGGAGGAGCTCGAGACCATCAAGGCGCAGCCCGGAACCCCATGATGCCGTTCCGCCGTCATCGGGAAACGTCCAGGTCGCAGATCATCATGTGGCCGTCTTTATGCTTGACGGCTTTGAACCAACCCTTCTTCTCAAACTCCTTGGCCAGGTTGGTCATCTTCTTGTAACCCGTGTTCTTGATCTTGAATGATTTATCCAACTGCCTCATTTTATTGGCTATAACGGTCAACTGGTGCTCCTCGCTGGGATCCAGGCTGATGAGCACCCGTTTGAACAGCTCCTCAGCAGTTTTATCTTTGACAGTCTCCCCCTCCTCTGCGGGCGACGATATCTTCTCGCCGGCAGCCAGGTTCTCCTTTTTGGGCTTGAGATCCTTCCTGCTCTTCTTGGGAGCCGCCTTCAGCACATGAGGAAGCTCCATGATGTTGTCGGTGCAGCTTGTGAATATCGGTCTTTGGGCATCGTCCGCCTGGGTGATGAGCCAGACCTCTTTACCGTACTTTCTCAGGAGATCCATGATGACTGAGAAGTCGGAATCCCGGGTGACAAAGACGAACCGGTCGATGGAGGGCTTCTCGAGATAAAGCTTTTCAAAGGCATTGAGGCTGATGATCAGGTCGGCTCTGTTCTTTTTCCCGGAAATGTGAGGAGCCTCGCGAATGTCGAAATTGTGGTTGATCAGCTGCTCGCGCAGCTTGGAGATGGAATTGGTATTCCCACACGCGAACTTCACGGCAAACACATATTCCTCGGGGTCCTCCTTGTCCTCCTCCAGGATGATGTCTTGAAGCATCTTATCCAGGTTGAGAATTCCGGCGACGTTTTCAAGATCTATGTATACCGCTATGAATTTTCTCATTCGACTGATCCCCTGGCTCCTGACGCCCTGCAGTTGTTCAGTCCGGGATTGTAGAATGATCCCGCCTGATTTCATTCTGTTTCGTCCAGCTCTTAAGGAGTCTTACCACGGCGCACTGGAGCTGTTCCCGCTCTCTCAGCGAAAAGAGCGCCACTCCTTTCCATCGTTCTGTTTCGCATCGCTCTCACACCTTACCATGATTTGCGCTTCTAATACCACCACGAGGTTTCCCTGCCCCTCGGTTGGCATCATTGCAATCGTAGCAACGAATCTCGGGACTCCCCTCGCTGCCTGAAAGGGTGCTCTTCAACTCACAGCATCGATCTCACCCGACCTCACCGCCTTGACGCTCTCAAGTGGGGCCGTTAAAAGAGTGGAGCGGGAGAATTGCATGGAAGGCTCCGTTGCGCCCCTTTCATGTCCCTCACTGAATCGGATCCCCGTCGGTCACCCGTGAATGATTCCTGGTGATCAAATGCACCGGAGGTGTCACAGATGGAATCCACACCACCCGGCTCGTCGAATCCCGTCATCTTGATCGCTCTGGGCGGCAATGCGCTCATCCGGAAGGGCGAGGAAGGGACCATTTCCGATCAACTGGAGAATCTCAGGACCCCGATCCGTCAAATCGCCAGGCTCTCGCGTCGTTACCGCATCGTCATCACCCACGGAAACGGGCCCCAGGTGGGCCACCTGCTCCTCCAGCAGGAATGCTGCAGTACGCTTCCCCGGCTTCCCCTGGAAATCCTGGTGGCTCAGACTCAGGGGCAGATCGGCTACATGATCGAATCCACCCTGGACAACGAGCTCATGGAGCTGGGCCTCGACAGTGAGCAGCTCTTCGTGAGTATCCTGAGCTACGTCGTCGTGGACGAAAACGACCCTGCTTTCTCGAAACCGACCAAACCCATCGGCCCCGCGTTTTCGGAATCCGAGGCCATCGGGCTGCCCTACCCCACCGTGAAGACCGCCAAGGGTTATCGACGGGTGGTGGCTTCCCCAAAACCCCTCAACATCGTAGAGAAGCGCGAAATCCAAAGGCTCATCCACATGGGGTTCATGGTGATCGCATGCGGAGGGGGAGGCATTCCGGTGGTCAGGGCGCGACGGGCATTCCACGGGGTGGACGCCGTCATCGACAAGGATCTCGCCAGTGCTGTGCTCGCAAGGGAAGTGGGCGCCGAGATGCTGGTCATCGCCACGGACGTGCGGGGGGTGGCGCTGTCCTTTGGCAGACCCGAGCAGCGATTCCTGAGAAACTTGACGCCGGCCAAGGCCGCCGATCACCTGAAAAGAGGCGAATTCCCTTCAGGCTCCATGGAGCCCAAGGTCGAAGCGGCTTCGGATTTTGTGCGTCGCACGGGCAAACCGGCGGTCATCTGTGACATTGGAGACATCGAAAGGGCCGTGTCGGGGAAAGCCGGCACCCTGTTCATGCCCTGAGGGCACACCCACACCATTGCCTGACCGAATTGTTCGTCATTCCCGCGCCTCCTGGCGTGCTTTCTGAGCCCAACACACCGCTTGAGTCACTGCGGGGCACCCTCGTCCTCCAGGCAACCGAGCCCGTTGTCGTCCAGTGCCTTTCGGATCAGCTGGAGGAGGTCCCGCATTTCGTAGGGTTTTCTGACGATGAACCTTGCATGGCTTAACTGCTCACTCCCCCAGCCCTCCATCTCCACATAGCCGCTCGCCACGATGATACGGACTTCGGGATTGATCTGAAGGAGCCTCTCCATGCATTGATAACCACTCTTTCCGGGCATGATGAGATCCAGGATCACGAGATCGATGCGGCTCCATTCCTTCTCATAGATGGCCAGGGCAGCATCGGTATCGGCGGCGGTCAGAACGGCATATCCATACAGACCCAAGACCTGTTCACCCAGGGTGCGCAGAAAATCCTCGTCATCAATGAGGAGGATGGTCTCCCGCCCCCCCACCAGCTCAGCAACCAATTCCGCCGTCGAAGCCTCCTCCTCGCGGATTCCCGCCGGCAGATAGATATCGAAGCATGTGCCTTTTTCCGGCTCGCTTTCGCAGGTGATGGCTCCAGAGTGGTTTTGGACGATGCCATAGACGATGGCCAGCCCGAGCCCCGTCCCCTTCCCGACCTCCTTGGTGGTGAAGAAGGGGTCGAAGATTCGCCCCATCATGGCGTTTTCCATTCCATGGCCCGTATCGCTCACCCGGAGGCGCACATATTCGCCGGGAAGCAAGGCCGGTTGGTCCATTGCCTCGCTCGCCCCGGAGATGATCTTCTCCGTCCTGATGGTGAGGGTTCCGCCCTGGGGCATGGCATCCCGGGCATTGAGGGCCAGATTGATGAGCACCTGCTCGATCTGCTGAGGATCCGCCTTCACATGGGGAAGATCAGCGGCAAGGTCCAGCCGGATATCGATCATCTTGGGGAGGGTACGTTGGAGAATCCGGTTCGTTTCCAGAACCTCGCGGTTGAGATCCATCGGACGCAGCTTGCTTTCGGACTTGCGGCTGTAGGTCAGCAGCTGCTGCGTCAGCTCGCCTCCCCTGCTGGCGGCGCGGCAGATGGCTTTGAGGCGCTGAAAATCCGGGTTGCTCTCGTCCTTTTCCATCAGAATCAGCTCGGCATATCCCTGCACGCTCTGCAAAAGGTTGTTGAACTCATGGGCAATGCCTCCCGCGAGAGTTCCGATGGCTTCCATTTTCTGAATCTGGCGCAGCTGGGATTCCAGCTCTTCGCGGACCTCCTGGGCCCGCTGCAGCTCGTGGAACCCTTTCTGGAGCTCCTTCACGTGCCATTGGAGCTGCTCGTAGAGCAAAGCGTTGCGAAGCCCCACGCTCACCTGGTTGGAAAAAGCCTGGATGAAATCCTCTTCTTCGCTGAAATCCCTTCTCATTTTGGAGGCCAGGGTCAGCACCCCCAAGACCTCCTGATCGCTCACCAGCGGCAGGGATGCAACAGACAGGAATCCGGACTCCTTGAAATACGAGCAGGTGCAGCGGGGGTCCCTGTGAATATCCAGGGAATAAACCGTCTCCCCGCTGGCGGCGGCGTGTCCGCACAAACACTCGCCGATGGTGCGAACGGAAATGGACTCGCCGCAGGTGAAAGCTTCCTTCGGGCTGACGGCCAAGGGCATGAGAAATCGCCCGCGCCGCAGGAGAAAAACGGCGGCATCCGGCATCATGGCTTTCATGATTTCTTCCACCGCAGACTCGGCCACCGTTTCATGGGCCAAGGTGGCGTTCACTTTGCGGCCAAGTCGATTGAGTGCGGCAAGTTCTGCGGCTCGCATGCTCAGCTTCTCTTCCGTCGATTTCCGGATCTCGATTTCATGGTGGAGATCCGCGTTGGACCTTTCCAGCTCCTGAGTGCGCTCATGCACTAACTTTGTAAGATAATCACGAAACTGGAAAAGCTCGGAGCGCACGCGCGAGTGCTGAACCGCTGCTGCAACCATATTCCCGGCTGCCTTGATGGCCTCGAGCTCTCCAACACCCCACTCCCGCTCGAGGCGACACTCATCGAATCCAATGACCCCCCACCATTCCCCATTCAGGAGAACAGGGGCTACAGCCAGGGACTGAATGGACTGTGCCTTCAGAAAAGACTGCTCAGATTCCGGGAAATCCCTGACATGTCCCCGGATGCACTCTCCCTGTTTCAAGGCTTCAGCCCAACGTCCCATACCTCCTTCATGCCAGGGAAAGCCAAAGGGATCCGGGCTGCCCTCTTGAGGCTCAATTCCGGGCGCCACCCATTGGGCAACCAGGTTGGCGCCCAAAACACCGCTGTCGAGTCGCTCGTTGGCGAACACATACACACGGCTCACCTCGGCTGCAATCCCCAGCATCTCGAGAACACTTATCAGTGTTGACGCGTCAAACCCGTCCCGCAAAAAATACTCCGCCGCGCTACTGACAGCCTTGAGGATGGCGTCCCGGCGGAGAAGGTTCTCCCGGTACCGTCTCAACTCGCTGATATCTCTGGAAATGCCGATCAAGCCCCATAGCTCCCCCGATGAGCTGCGCAGGGGGACCTTGATGACCACCAGCTCCCGAACCACCCCATCCCTGCCGGTGACGCGCTCCTCAGCGAGGACGGGCTTCCCGGTCCTGTAAACCGTTCGGTCGCTTTCAGCGAAGGTCTCAGCGATCCGCGGCGTATGGATTTCGGCGTCCGTGCGCCCGAGGGCGTGGTCCTGAGGAACGGACCAATAATCGGAGGAGGCCTTGTTGAAGAGAACATACCGGCCCGCAAGATCCTTGGCGAACAAGCGGTCCGGCAGGAAATCCACGGCAAGGCGATGGATCTCATCGAGCCCGGACGCCACGGACGGACTCGAGCTCAGAAGCAAGGACTCAAACCTTTGAGCGTGCGCCCTAAGGTTTTCCAATTCCTCGAGGAACGGTTCTGCTGGTTTCCCTGTCTCTTCCATCCACCCCTTCTCAGAACAAGACTTTCCCAAAAGAGCGCTCGGAAGGCATTACAGAAAGAACATCCCGAATCATGGATCCGTCATGCTCTCAAGGTATCTCGACGCAAACCCTGAGCCTCTATAGCCGGCATCCGGCCCTTCTATCGGGAAATGCGCCACATGATACAAGAAAAGGTAACTCTTGTCGTCCACGCCATTGCACCGATCTGCAGGAAGAAATGAAACAACCATGCTCTATATATCATATAGCAGAGCATTCATTATAATTGAAGACTTATCGCTACCGGCACAAACATCTTTCGTTGGCAATGGTTTCCAACGGCAGGGAAGTATGAACCTCGAATAGCCCTGTCCGGAAAGAGCTTGGCCTCCTCGATTTTCTTTTGCCAACGCAAAGGGTATCCAGTAGATTGGCGGGGAATACACCGCTCACTGACATCTTGGACCCATACCCCCCAAGCAGCACCTATCCCTGCGCATTTCAGACCATCCTGCCCGAGAGCCGAATCGTCCTCTGCAAGGCTACAATGGGGCCCATGGCATCAAAGCCCCGTGTGTAAGGAGCGCATACCGTGAAGGTCATCATCGTCGGAGGCGGAGAAGTAGGATTCTATTTTGCTGAATGGCTTGCCTCGGAACGCAAGGAAGTCATCGTCATCGACAAGAGCGAACAGGCTCTGCGGCGCATTATGGAGCACCTCGACGTACAGACCCTCCTGGGGTCGGGCTCGAATCCCCGCATCCTGGAAGAGGCCGGCATTCGGGAGGCGGACATCATCCTGGCGGTGACGGACAGTGACGAAGTGAACCTCGTCGCGTGTTTCTTCGCCAACATGCTCTCGCCCGACATCCACAAGGTCGCGCTCATCCGCAACGACGACTACGGGGCCTACCGCGACCGGATGTCCGAAAAGATGGTCGACATCAGTCTCGTCATCAACCCGGAAGCGGAAGTCGTCAATTCCATCCGCCGCATCATGAGCGCCCCCGATGTCGAGCAGATTCACGATTTCGTGGAAGGCCGGATCAAGATGGTGGGGAAACGACTGCCTGCCGAGAGCCCCTTGAGCGGCATACGGCTGACGGAGCTCCCTGGCATCGTCAAAAGGCAGCGTCTGATCATCGCCGCCATCGTGCGTGAGGACCGCCTCATCATCCCCAAGGGACGGGATTTCCTCCAGGCGGGGGATTTTGTCTATTTTGTCTGTCAGCGGGACGATCTCGGCCGCACCCTCGGTTTCTTCGGTAGTGAATCCAACGCGGCCAGGAAGCTGATGATCGTCGGCGGCGGGAAGATCGGTCGCCGACTGGCCCTGGAACTGGACCGCATGAAGGGTTTCCAGGTCAAGCTCATCGAAATGGACCCTGATCGCTGTCAGAGGCTTGCCGCGGAGCTGCGCCGATCCATCGTGCTGCAGGGGTATGCGACGGATCAGGCCTTCATGGAACAGGAGAACATGGGGAGCATGGACCTGGTGGCTGCCGTGACCTGGGACGAGGAAATGAACATCCTGTCCTGCCTGCTGGCCAAACGGCTGGGGGCCAGGAAGACCGTGGCCCGCGTCAACAAGTTCGCTTACATTCCCCTGGTGCACGCCATCGGCGTCGACCACATCGTGAGCCCGCGGCGTTGCGCCATCGATTCTATCATGCCCGCGCTCCGTCGGGGCAAAGTCATCAATACCTTTTTTATCAAGGGAAAGGAAGCGGAGGTGCTGGAGGCGGTGGCCCTGGAGCAATCCAGCATCGTCGGGACACCTCTGAGAGACATCAAGTTTCCCAAGGAGGCGCTGGTGCTGTGTCTGGCTCGGGGAGACGAGGTCCTGATCCCTGGTGGCGGCACGGTGATCCAGCCTCAGGATCGGGTGATCATTCTCTCCACCCGTGGCAATATCGCTCGTGTCGAACAGTCTCTCATGGGCAAACGCAGGATGTTGTAAATGCGCTGGAAGCTTGTTGGTTTCATCGTCGGTGTCCTGGTGATCTGCATCGGTTTCGGGATGCTCATCCCCGTTTGCTTTTCACTTTACTACCACGACAACAGCATCGAAGCCCTCATCGAGTCCATGCTGGTCTCGGTGCTTCTCGGCATCCTCATGGTGCTGTTCGGCAAGGCGCAATGGTCCGGGCCTTCCATGAGTCACCGGGAGGGGATAGCAGCCACCACGCTGGGCTGGGTGGCGGCCGCCGTCTTCGGGGGATTGCCCTTTTACCTGAGCGGAGTCCTGACGACACCGGAGGATTGCATTTTCGAAGCCATCTCCGGGTTCACCACCACGGGGGCCTCCGTCATCCGTGATGTCGAGGTCGTGCCCAAGGGGATTCTCTTCTGGAGGAGTCTGACCCACTGGTTCGGAGGCATGGGGATCATTGTCCTGGGACTCGCCATCCTCCCCTTCCTGGGTGTGGGTGGCATGCAGCTTTACAAGGCCGAAGTCCCGGGGCCCACCCCAGACAAGCTCAAGCCCCGCATCAAAGATACGGCCATGATTCTCTGGAAAGTCTATGTCCTTTTCACGGTGGTGGAGGTGATTCTCCTGATGTTGGGAGGGATGGACCTTTTCGACTCCCTCTGCCACACCTTCGGCACCATGGCCACGGGGGGGTTTTCCACCAAAAACGCTTCCATAGCCTATTACAACAGCGTTTACATCGACTTCATCATCACCCTCTTCATGATCTTGGGCGGCATTAATTTCGCCCTGCATTTCCAGCTCTTCCGAGGCAACCCGAGGGCCATGTGGGAGGATGGCGAGTGGCGGTTCTTCGTACTCATCGTTCTGGCGGCGACGGGAGCCATCGCCTGGAGCGAGTATGGCCACAAGTATGCTTCCGTGGGGGATTCGTTTCGGTACGCGTCTTTCCAGGTGGCATCCATCATCACAACCACGGGGTATGCCACGGCAGACTTTGAGTTGTGGACGGCCGCAGCCCAGTGCATCCTCCTGCTCTGCATGCTCATCGGCGGCTGTGTGGGCTCCACGGGGGGCTCCGTCAAGTGCATGCGCATCATGGTGCTCCTCAAGCACTCTTACGGGGAGCTCATCCGCCTCATCCACCCCAGGGCCGTAACGCGCGTTCGAATCGGCCCCCAGGCCATCCCGATCGAAGTGCTGGGCGGCATCTGGGGGTTTTTCATACTCTACCTGACCCTGATGACCATCTCCGTGCTGCTGGTGGCTTCCACCCGGGTAGACCTCGTGACGGCCGTAACTTCCGTCATGGCCTGCATTGGCAATGTGGGCCCCGGTTTGGGATCGGTGGGCCCCGTGGACAACTACGCGCACATGACCCCCTTCTCCAAATGGATCCTCTCGTTGGACATGCTCCTCGGGCGGCTGGAGATCTACACGGTCCTCGTGCTGTTCGTCCCCCGCTTCTATCGAAAGTGACCGCACAATCCCAGGAGAGCGGTGAAGAGAGGACATCATGCCGCAAGAACCCCGCCCTGGAAATGGCTTTGACCGCATCGGCGGACAGAGGGTATCCTGCCCGGAAAAGTCTCAAGTTTCTGCTTTCAAGTTCATGACCGGCTGGCCTTCGAACCCGTTCCCTCACTCAGGGTGCTCCGGCCGGGCATGTGCGACCGCCTTGAATGGGGAAGCTATCCTTTGAGCCATCTGAAGAGGGGAACGCTTTCATGAAGAGAATGCTGCTTGTGGTGATTCCGATGTGCATCTTCGTTGGATCGTTCATCGCGGTGCGGCTCCCCGCGCAGCCCCAGCAGCCCGACCCGCCGCCTGCCGGGGAGCTGCCGCCGGATCAGGGACAGGCCTGCGTGGACTGCCACAAGGATCTCCACCCCAGGATCGTCTCCGACTGGCAGCTCAGCAAACACAGCCAGAACGATGTGAGCTGTCAGGCCTGTCACGGCGACAAGCCGGGCCTCTACCAGGATGGGACTCTCAAGCAGCCGGAAAGCTACGCCCGTCCGTTTCCCGACCTGCTGACCTTCCACGATGCGCCGACGACCATCGAGCAGAAGCTCTTCGTCATGTTCCTGGAGCACCGCATGCGGACCTTTCAGGGGGCTTTCCACAACAACCCGGACTATTCGCTGTGGTACGGCTGGAGCGCCATGCAGCGCGACCTGACGGAAATCAAGGAGCAGGCCGAGCTCATGCGGACCAGGAAGGCCAGGTCGGCAGAGCCCGCCCCGAAGCCATCAGTCAAAAAGAGGTAGCTGCCGGACCGGATATCGAGCTCATGGACCTCCATACGATTTCCCCGGCTGCAGCCGGGCTGCGTCGCCGGATCACAAACCGGCTGCTGGAGAGCTGGACCGCCCCGGAAGCCCGGGCACTCCCATGCCCTGCGCGACAACTGCTTCGCCTGGCCTCGCATTTCTATCTCCTGGGTCTTGCCAGGGACCAGGAGATGGCGCGGCGACGGGCTCGCAGGCTGCCGGCCTTCGTCGTGAGCGTCGGGAACCTGACGGTGGGCGGCACGGGCAAGACTCCGTTCACCCTGTGGCTTGCGGATCACCTGAAGCGGCGGGGGCTGCGTGTGGCCGTCTTGAGCCGGGGCTACGGTCGAACCGGAGACCAGGTTGCGCAGGTTCCTCGATCGGGAGAGATGTCGACGCTGGCGCGGCAGTATGGCGACGAGCCCGTTCTCATGGCCCGCAAGCTGGACGATGTGCCGGTCTGGGTGGGGAGGGAGAGATTCCAGGCGGGGCTTGC
>JBFYYO010000015.1:0-32346 GCA_041310025.1 Syntrophobacterales bacterium | reverse complement strand
ACCGATGAAAAACCCAAATGTCTACCCGTGGCCCTTCAGGAGATCCCATCATTTCGACCGGTCCCCGCTGTGAGGGCCGGCAGTCACCCCCGCTCGCGGCCATCCAGGAATCCCTTGCCCCACAACGTCAACTGTACTAAAAAACGACCGAATTATCTTCCATGATATCCGGAACATCCGGAGAATTAAGACCCGATTCCACCGGGGGGGGAGCTGATGAGCACGGATCTGGATGCCGATCAAATGAAGGCTCGATTGAAACAACTGATTCTGCAGCATGCGTTTCAGTATTCGGAGGATGCCACTTTCAAGCTGGTCAGCGGGGGGACGAGCCAGTTCTATTTCAACTGCAAGAAGGTCACGCTGGACCCCGAAGGAATGTTCCTCATTGGCAACCTCATTTTTCAGGCCATACGGGACCTCAACGTTCAGGCCATTGGCGGCCTCACTCTCGGAGCCGACCCCATTGCCAATGCCGTGGCCTACTCCTCCTGGATCCATCAGCGGCCGATTCAATCCTTCGTGGTGCGCAAGAAGCAGAAGGAGCACGGCACGGCCAGTCTCATCGAAGGAAAGGTCCGTCCGGGTGATCGAGTGGTCGTGGTGGACGATGTGGTCACCACGGGAGGATCAACCCTCCAGGCCATTGCCGCGTGCCGGGAGGCGCAGCTGGACGTGGCAAGGGTCGTCGTGCTGGTGGACCGCCAGGAAATGAAGGGCCGCGAAAACATTCTGAAGGAAGTCCCCGACGTGGTGGCGCTGGTCACTCGAGACCAGATCATGTCACTCTACCGGCAGCCCTACTACGACAACGAGATTTCTCAGTAGGGTGGGCATAAGCGGTAGCGTTGCCACCGAGAAGGGCACCTTCACTTCCGGTGGGCATGATAAAGACCTTGCCCACCCTACCCTGAAAGTGCGTCTGGTTTGATTTCTCCCTGTAGCGTGCCGCCCAGGCGAACAGGATCTATCGCAAAGCCTGAAAAGATGCCGGTGTGGCCGTCCACTTCTTTCACGATTTTTCGACCTGGAGCGATTTTGTCAATGGCAAGAGTGGTGAGAGTGAATTCTACGAGCGCGCCGTGGTGGAATTGAAGCAGTTGATGCAGTAGTTGTGGTCTGTGCAGTACAGTCGGGCGCAAGCTGATGACCGGTTCAGGCGGGCACGATGAACCTGTGCCCACCCTGCGGTTCCGAGTAATAACGACGATCTTCGCAGGGTGGGCAAGTCTTTTTGTGCCCACCACAACGGCAAACGGATTTGTGCCCGGATGGCCCCGACCAGCTGTGTCAAAATGCGTTTTTGAGCTCGGCGAGGGCCTGGCGGAGCGGGGTGGGCCGGAAGCCCATTTGAAGGGCTTTGGAAGAGTCGAGGGAGACATCGGGCGGGCGCGGCGCCGGCGTCGACACCTCACGCTGAAGACATGGCGTGAGCCGTGGATCGGGGATGCCGAAGACCTCGGATACCAGCCGGCCGAAGTCGTAGCGCGAGATCCGCTCGGCGCCCCCGAGATTCAGAAGTCCCGAAGAGCGCTCGAGGGCGAGGGCCAGACCCAGCGCTGCATCACGTCCACTGAGGGGTGTCCGCACTTCGTCCGTGAAGAGCTTCAACGCTTCACCCAGCCGCATGGAACGAGCCATGGGCTTCAGGAAGCTTCCCGCGTGAGGGCCTCCGTCCCCGAACATCAGGGCCATCCGGCACACCGCTGCAGCCGGGTGACGTCTCAGGATCTCCCCTTCGGCTCTCACCTTCTGCTCCCCATAAACGCTCAACGGCGAAACGGGATCGTCTTCTCTGTAGGGTGGATTTCGACCATCGAAGACCAGGTCCGAAGATGTAAAGACCAGGGGAATTCCGGCATTGGCACACAGTTCGGCCAGGAGGATCGGGACGTCCACATTGATCTTCGCCGACTCCCGGGGGTGCAGCTGGCAATGGTCGGGTTTCGCTGCAGCAGCGGCGTGGATGACCCCGTCGGGGCGCACCTCATGGAACAGCCGCCTCAGTGCATCGGGATCCGTCAGATCGACCGCAACCGAGCGGACGGCCTCCAGGGGCACCGGACGCGATCGGACCGTTCCCACGATCTCCCATCGTTCCCTCAATTCCCGGCAAAGATTCCAGCCGAGAAAGCCGCCGGCGCCTGTGACGAACAAACGCTTCATGAACATGAGCCCCACGGCATCACAGAGCGCACACCCGGTTGCGGCCTTCCCTTTTCGCCCTGTACATGGCATCGTCGGCACGGGAGAAGACGATTTCCGGCTCCGGGTCCGGATCCCTCACCTCGGTGACGCCCAGGCTGATGGTGACGGGTATGGCTTGATTCTGAAAGTAAAACCGCGTCATTTCAATGGCGCGCCGGACCTTTTCCGCCACGATGCAGGCGCCCTCCCGGTTGGTTCCGGGAAGGATGATGGCGAACTCCTCACCCCCGTAGCGGGAGAGGAAGTCGGTGTTGCGGATGCACAGCTTGATCCGGTTGATGATCTCCTTGAGGCACTTGTCCCCGGCCCGGTGCCCGAACCGGTCGTTGAGGTCCTTGAAACGGTCCACGTCCAACAGGATGAGCGAAAAAGTCTGCTGGTAACGACGGAAACGCTGCATCTCCTCCATGATATGCTGTTCATAGGCGCGCCGATTGTGGGTGCCCGTCAGGCCGTCCAGGAGCACTTCCCGCTCCAGGGATTTGGTCCGCTCTTTGGCCTGCCCGATCTCCTTCTTCATGGTTCGAATATTGTTCTGGAGGTCCTCGATTTCACCGCACGCCTTCTGGTATCGGGTTTCGTCCTCGTTGGCCTTGTTCTCAATGACATTGCGGATGACGGCGAGCTTCGCAAAGACGAATCCCCGGACCTCATTGATGGATTGCCCGATCACAAAGGACTCGCGAATGCCTTCCATCTGACCTCCCAGGGTCTGATGAAACTCGGAATTCGCCTGCTGGCCGTCCTTGGCGCTCTTGAGATGCGCCATGAGGTGCTTTTCCACGTCCAGCAGGTTTTTTCCGACCTCACGGGCAAAGTTCGTGACCTGGTCCTGCTCCCGGACCACTCGCCCCATGTAGGATCGAACCAGCCCGACAATCTCCTCGCCCACGGCAATGACCGCGTCCAAGTCCTGACATTCCGTCAAACGTTTCCTCAGGTCCACGTAGCGTTCAGGGTCCGCCTGCTCGCTCACCAGTTCAAACTGGTTCAGGATCTTGAGAAAAGCATTCTTGACCAGAATGGCGTATGGATGCTCCTTCTTGACGGGCTCGGTCTCGGTCTCGGTCTCGAGTGAAGAGGCCTGGAACCAATGGGCATTTGGGTCCAGCTGCTGCAGACCGCTGTCCCGATCCTCCTGGGGAGCCTCCTTGATGACCCGTTCCTTGAGCTTCTGCAGGCACTGAAACTGAGTCTCCACATCGGCTTCCATCGACACCAGCTGACGCAGCTCTTCGATTTCAGACATGAGGTGCTGGTTCTTGGGATCGTCCGTCAGGGCAAGGAGGGTCAGCATGGCCCTCTTGTAGAAATACCTGGTTCGGGCAATCTCCGCATCCAGGCCGGCAGCCTGCCTCAAGAGGCGCTTCTCCGCCTCCTGCTTGTCCTGCATCTCGGCTCGAAGCGCATCCATTTCGGCTGTATTCGATGGAGTGGATGGGGGGGGAGTCGGGGCAGCGGGAGGCTTCTCGCGCTGGTGTGTCCATTTCGGCGGTGGCGGAGGAGGAGGAGCCAACAGCTCCAGGAGTGATGCCGTTTCCGAAAAGGCTTTTTGGAGTGAAGTCGGCGTGAGAGGCTGTCGAGATGCCGACAGACCTTTGAGCACATCAAACATGATGAGTGACAGCCTCTCGATCTCTTGTCTGGGACTCTGAATGTTCATGAGCTTGATCCCCAAGTCGGGAGCCCTGTCTGCAATGGGTCCATCTCTTGCTCCCTCAGCAATTCAACGCAAAGACACTGAAACCTGCCCGCACGGATACCCTGTTCGGTATCCCGATATCCCTTGTCCTGAAGGAGGCTGCACGCAGCCACCAGGACCCTTTTTCATACTCAGATTTCGCACCTGTCGGATCGGTACAACCGCAATGACGAAGAGTCCGCACATGCCAAAAAAATGCCATCGAGAAGCAGAGTCTGTTCTTGTCGGCTGAAATGAGCTAAAAGCAGCCATGAGGCTTTGCGGAGCTCAACAGGATGACGATCCGTTAACGCCCCTAACTGCCCGACAGCCCGTGAACAGCCGAATGGAGCCCTGACAGAAGATGATTGGATCACTCTATGCATTTCTCGGGGAGATGGGCTACACCCATCCACTGCATGCCCCCACGACTCACCTGCCTTTGGGCATGATGCTCGGGGCTCTTGTTTTCGCACTGCTCGCACGCCTGCTGGGCAAGCCGTCCCTGGTTCCCACCTCGAGGCACTGCACCACGTTGGCCTTCATCAGCGTCTTCCCCACGGCTGCCCTCGGGGTGATGGACTGGCTTCATTTCTACGGGGGAGCCTGGCTCTTTCCCATTCGGATGAAGATCCTGCTGGCCTCCACTCTGGCCGTCGTCCTCCTCATCTGTCTACTCCTGGAGAGGAGAGCGCATGTCATGAGAAGGACGCTCCTCTTCTTTCTCACCCTCGGGTTCATGGCATCCGCAGGACTTGGCTATTTCGGCGGAGAACTGGTCTTCTCGCGCCATAAACCTCCCGAGTCCCCCGTGTCGAAGCCGAGCCAGAAAGGGGCGGAAGCTTTTGCCAAGGCCTGTGCCTCCTGCCATCCCAACGGCGACAATCCTTTCAAACCGGAGCTCGCTCCCATAACAGCACCCCAGCTCAAGGATTTTCAGACATTCCTGTCCTATATCCGAGATCCAAAGGCCCGGGATGGCTCCAACACCATCATGCCTCCATTTTCCGAGGATCGGCTTCCCGAAGCCGAGGCCAGGGCCATTTATCTTTACCTGTCGAGGGAGCTCAAGGGGAGCTGAAGCCATGCCGCCCGCGGACTTCATTCCTGAACGGGCTTATCGTCCTTCATGGGAAGAATGAAGTAAAAGAGGTTCCCGAAGCGTTGAGGCTTGCAGCCGACTTTGCCACCGTGGATCTCGACCACATTGCTGACGAAGTGAAGGCCGTGCCCGGAGCCGCGCTCCTGCGCCGAGCCCGTCGCCCGGTACCCCTCTTCGAAAACCTTTCGCGATTCCTCCAGCGAGAGCGGTTTGCCCGTCGTGAAGAAATTGAAGCGGATGCCGAGGATTCCCTCACCGAAATAGTCTTTGAGGATCTCACGGCTGTAGGACAGCAGCTTGATCCGGTGACCGAACTGATCTTCAACCTGCTGCGCGTACTTGATGGCATTAGTCAAAAAATTGTCGAAGACCTGGGAGATCAACCCCTTGTCCACAAAGAGCGTGATCTGTTCGTCGGGCACACTGTCAAAGTGGCTGTCGATTTTGATCTTGCGCTTTTCAAACTGAGGCCGATGGCGCTCCAGCAAAGGTTCCATGATCTCCGTGCGAAAATTGCACGGTTGCTTCCTCAGAACATAGGTTCCTTTTTCGAAATGATCCCTTCGCAAAAGAGTCTCCAGGAACAGGCTCGTGTGCTCATAGTGCTTCTTCAGCGCCCGGTATTCCTGCTCCAGCTGACCGTTGGCCTCGCGCAGAGGCTTCTGTATCTCGCGAAGGTGGTTGGAAAGCGGCTCGTTCTGATTCCCCAGAAACAGCAGCACATCTGCAAGCTCCTTCTGGACCTGCTGATAGGCGGCAAGGATCTTCTTGAGTCGGATCAGAAAGAGCTTGTAGTACATGTTGGGTGAGATGACATTGTGCTCAATGTCCGCCACCAGCTGATTGACGAACTTGATGTGGTCGAAGTGCTGCTGGATGAGCAGCTTCATGTGCAGATTGTAGCCGATGCGGTTGGAGAACTTTTCCAGGAAGAAGTGACCTTTGGCATCGACCTTGTGCTTGGGATAAATCTCAAACATCCCCAGGGTCTGGCTCTGCCCCAGGATCGGCGTCCACTGGACCAGGGCCTGGTTTCCGGGAATGGGGAAGATCCAGCTTTCCTCGGTTTCCAAAGGAGCGGTCGTAGCGGATACCTCGAAATCGAGTCGATTCTCTTCGGGCACGAGCCCTTCTTCGCTGGTACAAACCTTCTCGAGCTGAAACGACCTGGGATGAATCACGTAAAGCCGGCTGTCCAGGTCGAAAAACTCCTTGGGGACGGCCACACAAATCAAGTAGAGCGTCTCGAGGTTGGTGAATTCCTGGGCCAGGTCGAAAAAGGTGGCGAAGGCCTCTTCCTGAAGCTTTTCGAAGTCATACCGGTGGTAGCTGGCTTTCTTCTCACGGACGCGCTCGAAGATCTTCCCGGGAACCTTGTGAGGCATGGTCTAGTCCACCTGGCAATGGTACTCGAGGTCCATTTCGTGTCTCAAATCACGATCCATCAGGTCGCGCACGGCCAGCCTGGAGTCCTTGTCCTCGTACAGCACCTTGTAGATCTGCTCGCAGATCGGCATTTCCACCTCCGTGCGACGGGCCAGCGCATGCACCGAGGCGGCCGTTTTCACGCCTTCGGCCACCATGCGCATCTCACTCAGAATGTCCCTGAGCTTCCTCCCCTGGCCCAGCTGCATGCCGACGGTCCGGTTGCGGCTGAGATCGCCGGTACAGGTCAGGAGAAGGTCCCCAATCCCGGAGAGCCCGCTGAAAGTCATGGGATGCGCTCCCATGCGCACTCCCAGGCGGGTGATCTCGGCAAGGCCGCGGGTGATCAGGGCTGCCCGTGTGTTGAGCCCGAATCCAAGCCCGTCGCAGGCCCCCGCCGCCACGGCGATGACATTCTTAAGTGCCCCGGCAAGCTCCACACCGATGCGGTCGAGGCTGGTGTAGACCCGAAAATAGGGCGTCGAGAAGACCTGCTGAGCCTCCTGCGCCACCTCCAGCCGATCCCCCGCCATGGTGATGGCCGTCGGAATCCGCTGAATCACCTCCCGGGCGAAAGAGGGTCCCGAGAGGCAAAGCAGGTGCACCAGGCCCTCAGCCGGCAGAATCTCCCTCCAGATGCCGGACATGGTGAGCAGCGTGTCGTTTTCGATCCCTTTGGTGGCGCTCACCAGGATGGTGCCCTTCTCCAGAAAAGGAATCATCTGCCGGGCGACGTGCCGGTAAACGTGAGAGGGCACCACCATCACCAGGAAGGAATGTCCCCGCACCACCCGCTCCAGATCGTTGTGCGGCGTGATGCGCTTGTCCAGTCGGCATCCGGGCAGGTAGAACGTATTCTCACAGGTATCTCGAATGATTTCAAACAGATCCGTTTCGAAGACCCACAGGTCCACCTCGTAACCCCTGTCGGCCAGCACGGCCGCCAGGGTCGTTCCCCAGCTCCCCGCCCCGATGACCCCTACACGCCCCGTTGGTTGACTCAATTCTCCCCTTCCTCCTTCGGTTCATCGGACTCCTGAAGAACGGCCACATCCACGACCTGCTCCCCCTCATCGAGGTCTATGAGCTTCACGCCCTGGGTGACCCGGCCGATCTGCCGGATGGGTGCAACGGGGGTCCGGATGAGCCGCCCCCGATCCGTGATCATCAGGATCTCCTCCTCGTCGGCCACCTGGCGGAAACCCACGACCTCGCCGTTCTTGTCGGTCACGCGAGTGTTCAGGACTCCCTTTCCGCCGCGGCTCTGGCTGCGATACTCTTCGGAAGGCGTCCGCTTTCCAAACCCCTTCTGGGTGATGACCAGGATGGACTTGCCTTCGTCGATGACATCCATGCCCACCAACTGGCCCCCGTCCAGGTTCATGCCCCGAATGCCCCGGCTGACCCGCCCCAGTGGGCGAAATTCCTTTTCGTCCACCCGGATGCACTTGCCCGCCTGGGACATGAGGAAAAGGTGGCGGTTCCCGTCGGTGATCCGTGCACAGATGACCTCGTCGTCCTCGTCCAGAACGATGGCCTTGATGCCGGTGGAGCGGGGATTGGAATAGGCCGTGAGCTGGGACTTCTTGATGACGCCGTTGCGGGTCGCCATGACAAGGTAATGGTCCGCCTTAAACTCTCTTAAAGGGAGAATTGTCTGAACCTTCTCGTCCTTCTGCAGCGGCAGAAGATTGACGATGGCCTTCCCGATGGCCGCCGGCCCCACCTCGGGGAGCTCGTAGACCTTCAGCCAGAAAACCTGGCCGCGGTTGGTGAGGAGCAGGAGATAGTCATGGGCCGAGGCCGTGAAGAGGAAGATCACCACGTCCTCCGCCCGGGTGCTCATGCCCGTCCGCCCCTTGCCTCCCCGCTTCTGGGTGCGATAAATGGCGAGCGGCGTGCGCTTGATGTAGCCGGTCTTGGAAACGGTCACCACCATCTCTTCGTCGGCGATGAGATCTTCGATGTTGATCTCTCCCGTGTCGGCCACGATCTCGGTGCGTCGATGGTCCCCGTACTGGTTCAGCAGCTCTTCGAGCTCCTCGCGGATCACCCGGTCCACCAGGGCCGGTGAAGCCAGGATCTGGCGAAGTCTTTCGATTTCCTTCAGCAGCTGCTCGTATTCCTGGATGATCTTGTCGCGCTCGAGGCCCGTCAGCCGCTGCAGCCGCATCTCGAGAATGGCCTGCGCCTGGGGCTCGCTGAGCTCGAAGCGCTCCATGAGGCCGGTCCTCGCTTCGGCGGGGCTGGAAGCCGCCCGGATGAGCGCGATCACTGCGTCCAGATGATCCAGGGCTTTTTTCAGACCCTCCAAGATGTGAGCCCGTCTTTCGGCCTGCGCCAGCTCGTACTGGGTCCGCTTGACGATCATCTCGCGCCGGAAATCCAGGAACTTCAACAGAAGATCCCTGAGATTGAGCACTTCCGGCCTGTTGTCCACCACGGCGAGCATGATGACCCCGAAGGTGGACTCCACGGCCGTGTGCTTGTAGAGCTGGTTCTCGACCACCTTCGGGTCGTCCCCCTGCCTCAGGGTCAGGACGACACGCATCCCCTCGCGGTCGGATTCATCGCGGATGTCCACGATGCCTTCGATCCGCTTATGCTTGACGAGCTCCCCGATGCGCTCCTGAAGCTTGGCCTTGTTCACCTGGTAGGGAAGCTCGGTGATGATGAGGTGCGTCCTCTTGCCCGACTCCTCCACCTCGATGCGTGCCCGCATCTTGATGACGCCCCGGCCGGTCTCGTAGGCTTCCCGAATGCCTTCTCGCCCGTAAATGAATCCAGCCGTGGGGAAATCGGGGCCCGGAATGAAGTGCATGAGGTCGGCCACGGTGAGGCTCGAGTCGTCCAGCAGGGCCAGCAGCCCGCGGCAGAGCTCGCTCATGTTGTGCGGCGGGATGTTGGTGGCCATGCCGACGGCGATGCCCGACGATCCGTTGAGCAGCAGGTTCGGCACCCGCGTCGGGAGCACCGTGGGCTCGAGAAGCGAATTGTCGTAGTTGGGCTGAAACGGGATGGTCTCCTTCTCGATATCCCGGAGGAATTCCTGGGCCAGCCGCGCCATGCGGATTTCCGTGTATCGCATGGCCGCCGGAGGGTCCCCGTCCACGGAGCCGAAGTTCCCCTGGCCGTCCACCAGGGGATAGCGCATGGAAAAGTCCTGAGCCATACGCACTGTCGCATCGTAAATGGCCGCGTCGCCGTGGGGATGATACTTGCCCATGACGTCGCCCACGATGCGGGCCGACTTCTTGTACGGCTTGTTGTAGTCGTTGCTGAGCTCGTGCATCGTGTAAAAGATCCGCCGATGCACGGGCTTGAGTCCGTCACGCACGTCCGGGATCGCCCGTCCGATGATGACGCTCATGGCGTAGTCGAGATACGAGAGCTTGATCTCGTCTTCGATGTTGATCGTTTTCAAATCCATAGATCGTTAACCTGTCCCATTAGGGAATGAGTTCCTGGTTTCTGGTTCCTTGTTTCTAGTTCGTGGTTGCCGGGGTTCAGTCTGCGATGATCGGGTCCCCGTTCCTGGTTTTCTGCCTGCGCATCAAAGATGGTGGGTTACCGGCGGCGGCATACAGCCTGCATCAGTCCCCAATCTCCAAATGAAGGGAGAATCGTTTCGGGTTTGGATTTCTCAGAGACGAGCTTTCCCGCCTCCACAAACCAGAAACCAGAAACTAGAAACCAGGAACTAGAAACCATCAAATATCCAGCTCCCTGAAATCCAGGGCATTCACCTGGATGAACTCCCGCCTCGGCTCCACCTGATCCCCCATGAGCGTCGCAAAGAGATTGTGCGCCTCATACTGGTCATCGATCCTCACCTGGAGCAGGGTGCGCTTCTCGGGGTTCATGGTGGTCTCCCAGAGCTGCTCCGGGTTCATTTCCCCCAGACCTTTGTAGCGCTGAATGGAGAGGCCTTTGCGGGCTTCATCCATGAGATGGCGGAAGAGTAGACGCGGATGGTCGATGGTTGTCGTGACTCCCTGCGCGTCCTTGATCTCGTAGGGGGTCTGGTGCAGGATGCCCAGCTGCCGGTAAAGATCCAGGAGCCTCTTGAATTCCACCGACTGCAGGAGCTCGTAGCTCAGCACGTAGCGCTCCTGGCCGTTCTCCTTCTGCCTGAGCTCCAGGTCGTAGCCCCGCTGCTCCTCTTCCAGCTCGATGGAGGTCACCTCGAAGCCGGACTGTTCCAGCTCCATCTTGAGAATCCCGATGCTCTCCTCGTCCGACGGTGACAGGTCGCGGACGCTGAAAATGCGAATGACCTGCTCGATGAGCGCTTTGGGCAGGCCTTTGCGGCTCTGCCGCTCCAGCCACTCGTCGTACTTATTGAAGACTTTCAGGAGGCGGATCAGCTCCCTGGCTGTGACGGGCTGGTCCGACCCGGCGAATGTCACGCCCTTCTTTTCGGCGGCGCGGGTGAGCAGGTAGCTGTTCATCTGCTCGTCATCCTTCAGGAAATTCTCCTGCTTTCCGATGGCCACACGGTAGAGGGGCGGCTGGGCAATGTAAAGGTTGCCGCGCTCGATGATCTCGGGCATCTGCCGGAAGAAAAAGGTGAGCAGCAGGGTCCGGATGTGGGCCCCGTCCACGTCGGCATCAGTCATGATGATCGTCTTGTGGTAGCGCAGCTTGTCGGGGTTGTATTCGTCCTTGCCCACCCCCGTCCCGAGCGCCGAGATCATGGTGCGGATTTCCTGGTTTTCGAGCATCTTGTCGAACCGGGCTTTCTCCACGTTGAGAATTTTGCCCCGGAGGGGAAGGATCGCCTGGAACTTGCGGTCGCGTCCCTGCTTGGCGGAGCCGCCGGCCGAATCCCCCTCGACGATGAAGATCTCGCTTTTGGCCGGGTCCCGCTCCTGGCAGTCCGCCAGCTTTCCCGGGAGAGAGTGGTCGCTCAGGATCCCCTTGCGACGGGTCAGCTCCTTGGCCTTGCGTGCGGCCTCCCGAGCCCGTGCGGCCTCCAGCACCTTGTCGAGGATGATCTTGATGACCTTGGGGTTCTCTTCGAAGAAAATCGAGAGATTTTCATAGGTCAGGTTCTCGAGGATGCCCTTCACCTCGCTGTTGCCCAGCTTGGTCTTGGTCTGGCCCTCAAACTGCGGCTGGGAGAGCTTCACGCTGATGACCGCCGTCATGCCCTCGCGGACGTCGTCCCCCGTGAGCTTGTCCAGGTCTGTCTTAGGCAGTTTGGCCTGGGAGGCATACTGCTTGATGGAGCGCGTGAGCCCGGCCTTGAAGCCCACCAGGTGACTGCCTCCTTCCTTCGTGTTGATGTTATTGGCAAAAGTAAATATTTTCTCGTTGTAGGTCTGGTTGTACTGGATCGCGACTTCCGCCACGACCCCCTGCTTTTCGCCCGTGAAGTAGATCACGTCCGGATGGAGCGGTTCCTTGCTCTTGTTGAGATAGTCCACGAAGGAGACCAGACCGCCGTCATAGTGGAACTCGCGCTCCCGGGCGACGCGCTCGTCGGCGAGCTCGATCCGGACCCCCCGGTTGAGGAACGCCAGCTCTCTCAGTCGCTGAGCCAGGATGTCGAAGCTGAGCTCGGTATCGGAAAAGATCTCCGCATCGGGTTTGAAAGTGATGCGGGTGCCGCGCTTCTGGGTCTCCCCCGTGATCTTCAGGGGGCCGGCGGTGATTCCGCGCTCGTAGCGATGGGAGTAGACCTTCCCATCCCGGCGGATTTCGACTTCCAGGTACTCGCTGAGAGCATTGACCACCGAGACCCCCACGCCGTGGAGCCCTCCCGAAACCTTGTAGGTCGCATCATCGAACTTGCCTCCGGCATGAAGCTTGGTCATGACGACTTCCACGGCGGGCACACCCTCTTTTTCGTGAATGTCGACGGGAATGCCGCGGCCGTTGTCATCCACCGTGACACTGCAGTCGACATGAACCTGGATGCGGATGTGGTCGCAGTAACCCGCCAGAGCCTCGTCGATGCTGTTGTCCACCACTTCGTAAACCAGGTGGTGGAGCCCTTCGGTGGAGACGTTGCCGATGTACATGGAAGGGCGCATGCGAACGGCGCTCAGCCCCTCGAGCACCGTGATCTGCTGGGCTGTGTATTGATCGATTTGAAAATTGTCGCCGGTTTCCTCTGTTGCCATGAAATCACCTCGTTTGGAATGGACGTGGTTTCGGACTTCCCGCGCACGGTAATGAACGGCCTGCGGAAAGGACGAAAACCGCCCGGATCGGCTGCCGCCGCTTCAATTCAACAACAACGCAACATACTCGCTTTCCGGCCGATTTTCAATTCATTTCACGGATTTGATTTCATTTCAGGCAACCCCGATCAGAGCCCCCCCAGGCATTGATTCAGGCTTCCGAGCAGTTGGCCGCGAATCCGGTCATTCAGTTTTCCTGGATGCTGGATCCTGGATCACAGCAGTTACAAAGAAACTTTCCCGTGGCCGATTGCTGCTTCCATCTACTTTTTCTGCTGCTCCTCCGCCACAACCTCGGCGATGTGCTTCACGCGCACTTTGCCACCGCGCCGGTCCATGCCGCCGCGCAGCTGCAGGACGCAGCCCGGGCAGTCGGTGACCAGGATTTCAGCCCCGGTGGCTTCCACGTTGTCCAGTTTGCGCTTGAGGAGCTCGCCCGAGAGCATGGGAAACTCGATGGAGAAGGACCCTCCAAATCCACAGCAGACGTCTTCGTCCCTGGCTTCGACATAGTCTAGTCCCGCCGTTTTGAGGAGCTCCCTCGGCTCCCGCGTGACCTTCAGCCCGCGGCAGAGATGGCAGGGGGCGTGGTAGGCCACCTTCCGGCCGCTCCCTCCAAACGATTCCGGCTTCAGTCCCAGAACGTTGGTCATGAACGAGCTGAAATCGATGACCTTGTCTCCGAGCTGCTGCACCATGGCCGCCAGACCGGGCTCGCCGTCGAGAAGCTTGGGGTAGTTCTCCCTGAGGTGCGAGCCGCACGAGGCGCAAAGGGTCAGGATGTAGTCGTAGCGGGCCGGGTCCATGGCCTTGAGATTGGCGATGGCGACCTCACGGGCCGTCTCATTTTCCCCCATCATCTTGGCGGGAAGCCCGCAGCAGCTCTGCTCCATGGGATACTCCAGCTCGACGCCATGGCCCCGCACGAGCTCCAGCAGTGCCCTGGCCTGCTCGGGATAGACGAAATCCACCAGGCACCCTCCAAAGAGGGCCACCCGATACCTGGGATTCCGGACCCTTGGCTGGCTCCAGGTCTCCCACAGGTCCCGGAGCGGGGTCCTGGCGATGGCCGGGAGGCTCCGAAAACGGTGCTCTTCGGTGAAAAGCAGCGGCAGGTGGCGGATGAAGCCTTTATCCTTGAGGAGCGGCCTCTGGGCCAGGTGAGCCCGTCGCAGCAGGAAGTGAAACAGCCTCCGGTCCTTGAGAACGCGGCTGAGGAGCCGGTTTTTCAACGGCTTGTCGCCTTCCACCTCCAGCACCGTCCGGTGCACCTCCTTGATGAGATGGGGGAGATCGATCCCGGTGGGGCAGACGGCCTTGCAGGCCTGGCAGTTGAGGCAGTTCTGGACGATGGCGCGGGCGTTTTCCCGCCCGTGATAGAAGTAGGTCAGGATGAGCCCGATGGCGCCGATGTAGACGTGGCCATAGTGGTGGCCGCCCACCAGCCGGTAGATGGGGCACACGTTGGCGCAGGCGCCGCACCGGATGCAGCGCAGGGCCTCGCGGAAGAGCGGGTCCCTGGCCAGGGCCAGACGGCCGTTGTCCAGGAAGACGATGTGCATGCGCTTTCTGCCGTCCGGAGCCGTGGTGCACTCCGTGGCGCCGGTGATCCAGGTGACGTAGGTCGAGATGGCCTGTCCCGTGGCGTTGCGCGGGAGCACCCGCAGGATGCGCAGGGCGGATTTGAGATCCGGAACGAGCTTGTCGAAGCCCACGAGGGCCACGTGAACCCGGGGCATCGTCGTCACCAGTCTTCCGTTTCCCTCGTTGGTCACGAGGCCGATGGCGCCGCTCTCCGCGATGGCGAAATTGGCGCCGCTCACTCCCATGTCCGCCTCCAGGAAAGCCTGCCGCAGCTCGCGCCGAGCCACCTTGACCATGCCGTTGATGTCGTCGGGGTCCTGGGTCGCACCGGTCACCTTCGTGAAGAGCTCCGCCACCTCCTGGCGCGACAGGTGGATGGCGGGCATCACCATGTGGGACGGGCCTTCCCCCCTGAGCTGGATGATCCACTCGCCGAGATCCGTTTCGGTCACCAGGAACCCATCGCGCTCCAGGTGGTCGTTGAGGAAGGTCTCCTCGGCCGTCATGGACTTGCCCTTGACGATCTTCTTTGCCCCGTTTTCGCGGGCGATGGCGGCGATGATCTCGTTGGCCTCGCGGGCTGTCCGAGCTACGTGGACCTTCGCTCCGGCGGCCTCGGCGTTGGCCTTGAACCGTTCGAAAAGCTCCTCAAGATGGGGGATGGCAGCGTCTTTTCCCCGGGCGATCTCGTCGATGAGCCCGTCGAGATCCATGCCGGCAAAGGCATTGGCCCTGGAAGTGCGGTAGGCCGCAGCGAAATTGTCCAGGGTCGTTCCCAGGAACTTGTTCCGCATGGCCCGGCGCAGGTCTTCCTTATATTCGTCGAGACGGTGGGGAGTCGTGATCATGGCTTGATTCTCCTTGGTTGGTACTACAACGAGATTTCTTTGCAAGGTGGGCAAAAGCGGTAGCGTTTCCCACCGAAAAATGCGGTTTCACGACCACGGTGGGCAAGATAGAGCCCTTGCCCACCCTACGCCGGAATGGCATCCGGCCTCATTTCTCGCTGTAGTGTTAGGGCAGCCCGGGAAGCGGCCACCCGGCGGAATCCCCGGCAGTGCAGCCGGGACCTTCTGGATCTGGCTTCAGTTCGGGCGGGCGAGCGACTCCACCCTCCCGGCCCTGTCGGCAAAGCCTCCGACCGGGCTCAGACGGCTTGGCTCAGGCCGGTTCTTCCTCGAGGAGGAGCAGGTGCAGCTCCTGGGGTCCGTGAACCCCGATGGTGAGCACCCGTTCGATGTCCGCCGTGCGGCTGGCCCCCGAGATGAAAGCCAGGTAGCTCCCACCGGTTTTCATGAGCCGGTTCAGCTCTTCTTCAAGGGCCATGGCGTCGGGCACGATGCGCGAGCGGGGGAGGACGGCCACATGGATCTCGCTCAGCATGGTGGCGATGCGGAGATCTTCGGAGCCGGAAGACTGAACCAGGGTGGCCGTTTCGGCAATGCCCCAGTCGGCCACGGTCAGCCCGGTGTGCATCTGTTTCAGGTGATCGCGGAGGTTTTTCGTCAGAAGGGTCAGCTGGTTCTCGCCGCAAAGCTCCTGCAGCTGCCGCCGGCTCGCCTCGTCCAGCCCGGGCGCCGCAACGGCCACCCCGCCCTGCTCTCGGGTCACATCGACGGCATGCCGCAGCGCCTCATGGAGGTTGCGCACCTCGAAAACCCTCGTCTGGACGGCCTCCGCCTTCTCTTTCAGTGTCTGGATCAAACTGTCCTGGCTTCCCATGGGATTCACGTCCTCCTGAACCACCCGAACGCAGCGTTCCGCAAGGGGCAGCATGCCCGGCATCCGGGGAGTCGCCGACGTGGAGCGGCGGGGTGGGGCCCGTCGCTTCACGGCATCTGAGCTCATTCTACATCAATTTCGCATTCCAGCGTCCAAAGGGGAACCCCCCATCTGCGCCTATGGCAGCATCCATTTCAGCACGTAAGCCTCGAGGAAAGTGAGGATACTGATGATGAAGACCATGGCGACGCTGTGCCACAGGGTGAACCGGAAGATATGCCCCTCCTGTCCTACCAGATTGGCGGCGGCCGTGGCAACGAAGATGGACTGTGGGGAGATCATTTTACCGGTGACGCCCCCCGAGGAATTGGCCGCCACGGTGAGCGCGGGGTCGACGCCGATCTGGGTGGCGGTGGTCTTCTGAAGCGAACCGAAGAGCGCGTTGGAGGAAGTGTCGGAGCCCGTGAGGAAGACGCCCAGCCAGCCGAGGATGGTGGTGGCAATGCTTTTGAGTTAAGCTCATCTGCCCGGTCGGGTTGGGTGCCATGGGCCAAGCGAAGCTTGCCCATGCGAGCTCATTTGGTCACGGGCAAGCTTCGCTTGGCCCGTGCCGCCCCATGATTCAGCAGCATTGACGTTGGGTGGGTCCCGCGAGGCCCGCTCCCCGGAAAAATGACTTGATATGAAACGTTTTCTGGTCAACAAATTGGCGATGACAGGGATGCGCCCATCCAGAGTGGCCCCGTGCGATTCTTCGCGTCCGGCATCGAGGAAGCTCCCGGCGGCAGGCTTCGGCCAACGCTGCGAAGCACGGCAGCCTGCCCGGAATGAGCCGGCGCAGGGCTCATCCCCGGGGCCGTCAGGTCAATGGCGAAAGATCAGAACCTATTTGTGTGAGAGAGGCGCCCATGTTCAAGCCCATCAGGCCCAAACGCATATCCGACCAGGTCTTTGAACAGCTGAAGGATCTCATTTTCAAAGGCCACCTGAAGCCGGGCGAAAAGATGATGACCGAAAGGGACCTGGCTCAGGCATTGGGCGTCAGTCGGCCCACGGTGAGGGAGGCCATCAACAAGCTGGTGAACCTGGGGGTGGTCGAGCACAGGCAGGGGCAGGGGACTTTCGTCAAGTCGCCTTCGGACGACTCGGAAAAGAACCCCCTGGCCGCCATCATCAGCGATCCTGAATTCGATCTCGTGGAGCTCCTGGAGGTGAGGCTCGGGCTGGAATGCAATGCGGCGACCCTGGCGGCCCAGAGAGCCACGGAGGAGGATATCCGAGCCCTCCGGAGCTGCCTTGAGGACATGATTTCAGAGGTCGAGCAGGGGGGGCTGGGGAGTGACGCCGACGTCTGCTTCCACATGGCCATTGCCTTCGCCACCGGCAACGCAGTCCACATCCGCATCATGAGAAGCCTCTATGACATGATGTTCTACGGGATCCGCCAGAATCTCCAGCACCTCTATACGGAGCCGGACAATCTCGAGGAGATCGTCCGGCAGCACACGGCCGTCTTCGATGCCATAAGCAACCGGGCTCCCGATGCCGCCTTCGAGGCCATGAAGCACCACATCCATTACGTCCTGAATTTTTTCCGCAAACAAAGCCCGGGGGCGTAGGTGGAGGACCTGCCTCCGAAGCCATTATCCTCTTGACTTGAATGGGCTTGCGTGCTAGCAGGCGGGAAAGTCTTATGAAGAAATGGCGGCCTGGGCTTCGTTTCATTTTTTCTGATTCCTTATCGAGCAACAGCAACGTTTCAAATCTTCAAATTCGCGTGCTCACTCGACCTGGCTGCAGGTGCCTTGAGCACACGGAATTCCACTGGGCATCAGTCCCTCGAGTGTTCGTGATTTCCTGAAATCCTTGCGGTCATTCCATTCGGAGTGCAGGGCATTGGTCATTTTGCGGGAGGTGCGGGCATGAATGAGCTCTTTCCCATAGCCAGCGGATTTCTGATCGGATCGTTTCTCGGATGGCTTCGTCCGTCCATGAGGAGGTGGGTCGGAGCGCTCCTGGCCTTCGTCTTCGGGGTGCTCGCGACGGTGGTCAGCGGCGAATTCAGGATCAGCTGGGCCTATCTTCTCATCGACATCCCCCTGGTGGCTATCTCAGCCTCTGTGGGCCTCATTGTCAGCCAACGTTTGCGCCTGAATCTGATGCAGTCTTCCTGAGGGTTTTCGGAACTGTTTTCCGCAGCCCATTTCCTGGAAGATACTTTCACCATCTCTTTACAGACAGCTTCGGAACAGGGTGGCCGGCAGAGCAGCCGCCACCTGCCTGAGCAGAGGGGCCGGAAAGCCTGCAGGGGCTCGGATTCCCGCTTTCGCCGGATTGACCCATCGGGGATGTTCGAACCTTTTCAAGGTGGAAGCATCGTTCTCGCTGAAGATCCGATCTGGAGAGGAACGGCGGCGACGCCTGTTCTCGTGATCAGATGAGGTAAGGCGCCATGCTGGTGAGACCCGTCATCGGCTCCTGGGAGCCGAAGAATATCGAACGGATCGTCTCCTGGGAAAACCGCAGGCTGGCCGTGCTGCCTTCGCCGGGCCTCTCGGGGGATCTGCATCAGGACCTGGGCCGCGGGGCCCTCACGGTGGAGATCACCGGCTCGCTGTCCACCGATGAGGCGCGCGACGAGCTCCTGAAGGATCTGCGGGAGCAGTTTCTGGCCGGTGAGCCGGTGGATTTCCTGGCGGACATCGTGAAGGACTCCGAGCTGGAGCAGGTGCTCATCGAGGCGCTCGACCTGGAGGAGCGTGCCGGGGACCCCGATCTTTTCCGCTACCGGATCGTGCTGCGCGAATACACCGAACCGCCCGAGCCCCCCGGCCTTGGGGCCGACTTCGGGCTGGACGTGGATGCCGATTTGGGCCTGGACGTCGATCTGGGGCTGGACCTGCTGGATATACCCGGTTTGATGCCGGACATCCCGGCGATCGGCGACCTGCTGAGCCCCATCAAGCCGGCGGCCGAGGAATTGAAGAGCGCCCTTTCGACGGCCGGATCGCTGCTCGATCCTTTGAACGATCTGCTGGGGTAGACGGATGAGTCTCAAGACCGAGCTGAGCGTCAAGCTGGACACCGGGGGGCTCGTGGCGATGCTGCTGGGCAAGGCGGTCAGCGCGAAAACGGAGCTCGACGGAATCTCCATGCCGGCCGCGGACAGCGACACCGGGGAGGCCGCACGGCTCTCGGCCAGCATCGACCTCAGCGGCATCGGCTCATCGGTCTTGCAGGCGGCGGGACAGGTGGCTCCGGCCCTGGGAGGGCTCAAGGACGCGGCCGACATGCTGGCGCCGCTGACCCGTCTGATCGAACCCCTGGAGCAGCTCGCCCGGGCCGACCTCGAAACCCAGTTCCAACAGCTTGCGGATCAGCTCGGGACCGAAATCGACGAGACCAGGCGGGAGGGTTTTGCGGGGATCCTCGTCCAGATCTCGGATCTTTTCGGCGACTCCCCCCAGGCGAAACTGCTGCGGGACCTGGCGGCGGTCCTCACGCGCGCTGCGGGAGTCGATCTGCCGGCCGATGCCTTTCAGCCTCCCGCCCTGGCCTCCGCCGTTTCGGCGGCCATTCGCGTGCTCGGGGGGATGATGAGCCTGGAGACCCTGCTCGCCGAAGCGGAGCGGTTGACGGGCGTCATGCGTCGGCAGCTCGACTCGGCCACCGTCAATGCCCGTGGGGCCGCCATCACGGCCACGTTCACGGAGGTGGAGCTCAGCACGGGCGCGCTGCTCTCCCTGGAGACGGACCTCGTGTCCTTGCGGGACCTCGTGGCCCGGGGCATGGGGTTTGGCGAAGCCACCCTGGTCTACCTCGACCTTCCACAAGCCCAGTCCGGCCTGGCGTTGGCGGCGGCCATGGTGCGGGAGACGGACCTCTCGCCCCTGGAGACCACCCTCGCGACGCTCGCCGCCAGGCTGGCCCCTGCGCTGGCCTTCGACCTGAGCGGAGTCCCCGCCCGCGGCCTGGACGAGGTGCTTCGGGAGCTCGAGGCGCGCACGGCCGACCTGGCCCAGCGCATCACCGGTTATGACGTCGCCGCCATCTCGGCGCCTCTCACCGCAACTCTCTCGGCGGCCACCGACATCCCCAACCGGCTCACTTCGGTCATCACAGAGGTGACCATGACGGTGCGAGGCGGCCTGGAGACTCTTCGCGATGCCGTTCAGGCCCTTCCTCTCGACGCCATCGGCCATGCCCTTCGGACGGCGATGCAGCCCATCGTGGAGCTGCTGGGATTCCTGACGGAACTGCTGGCTGCCATCAAGCAGGCCCTCGAGGCTGCCGTGGCTGCGGTTCGGGCCACACTCGGCAAGGCCGAAGACGCGGTGGATGAGTTCAAGGATGCCGTCGACGCGCTATTCCAGGGAGCCGAGACGTTCATCGACGGGCTGAACCTGGACGCGGTGGTGGGTAGAATCGCCGACAACGTGAAGGCTTTCGCCGATTTGATCTCGAAGGCGCAGCTCAAGCCCTGTTTCGATACAGCGACGGGTGCCATCGACACGGCCACGGGAGTCGTCGAGAAGGTGCCGTTCAGCCTCATTCCCGATTCCATGGAGCAGGAAGTCGTGGCTGCGCTTCGACCCATCAAGGCGGCCGACCTGGAAGCCTTCGAGAACGATATCAAGAATCTGCTGCAGATCGGCCCTGACGGGAAATTCCAGGTCCGGCCCGAGATCGAGAATGCCGTGAAGGCGGTGCAGGACAAATACGATGACCTGATGGCCGAAGTCCGCCGGCTCGACCTGCGCCAGGCCGTGGCGCAAATCGATGCCGGCCTGCAGGATCTCATCGCGAGGATCGGCGAGATCTCACCCCAGGTGGAGCTGTCGCCCGTGCAGGATGCGCTCGACCAGCTGCGCTCCACCGTTGACGGTTTCGACCTGAACCGGGCTTTGCAGCCGCTGAACGATGCCTTCGCGCAGATCCTGGACGCCGCCGACCGCTATGCGCCGGGTCAGCTCATCCAGCCGCTCGAGCAGCGCATCGACGAACTGCGCGGCCGGATCATCGATGCCACGCGCCTTCGCGACATCGCCGGCTACCTCGACCAGGTACGCGATCAGGCCGGTGACCTGGTGGACCGTCTCGATCCGGCGCCGTTGGAGCCCCTGGTCCGGCAATCGCTGGATGAGGGATTGTCGCTCCTCGACCGCTTCCCGGCCATGAAGCCCGGAGGCGCCTTCGGCAGCCTGGTGGCCGCCATGCTTGCAGGCTCCGGTTTGCGCGTGAGCCCGCGCTCGTTCGAGACGGTCCTGGACTGGTTCAACGGCGTTTCGGGAACCGATGCGCTGGCCGCGCGAGCCGCCGCCATCGCCGATGCGATTCGGGACACGGCGCAGCAGGTGAGCGGGTTCGATCCCGCGGCCTTCGCTTCGGCCCTGGCCACACTGCACTCGGCACTGCGCAGCCGAGTCGATGCGCTGCCCGCCGGGCCGGCCAGAACCGAAATGGCGGCCATCGTCAACCGACTGGATCCGGCGGTCGTCTTCGGACCCCTCGCCGCCAATCGGGCGCGCTACCTCGCCGCCCTGGATGCGGCTGCAGCCGTGGCGGAAACCCTGAGGCGCACCGGTTATTCGGAAGTCAACGTCACGGCGGCACGACTGCGTCTCTCCTTTGGCCCCTTCGACCCTGCTGGAACGGCGTTGCGCTCCCTGGCCGAGAGCGTCGGTCTGTCCGGATTCGATGAGGGGTTCGGCGAGGTGGTGAAGAGGTTGTTTGCCGTTGCAACGCCCGAGCGCATCACCGGCCTCGTGATGCCGCTTTTCACGGCCCTGAGGAATCGAGCCATGGCACTCATCGATGCAGTGCTCGATCCGGTCAGGACAGCGGTGGAGGATCTCATCGCGGTGCTTGATGCTTTTGACCTCACCCCCCTGCGCGAGGCGGTGGACGGGGTCTACCAGGATGTGCGCGCAGAGATCGCCGCTCTCGCCCCCGAGAACCTTCTGGCTGACACGCTTTCCGCCTTTCGGGACGTTCAGCAGCAGGTGGCGCAGTTCGACCCGCTGGCCGACGTGCAGGCCGCCCTGGACGGGCTGCGCGACAGCACGACCCGCATCCTCGGCAAGCTCAAAGGCTCCGAAATGCTGGCCACGCCCCTGGCCATCTACGACGAGATCCTGGCCCAACTGGAACAGCTCGATATCGACAACCTGCTGGCGCCGGTGCTCGACCAGACCGACGCCATCGCCCTGCAGGTGGACGAAGGACTGACCGGGACCGTCGATGCCTTCCAGCGGTTGCAGGACGCGCTGCCGGATCGCGTGGGGTCGACGGAGTTGTCCGTGTCCGTGACGGTGACCTGATATGCCCGCAGTACTCACACACAAATCGATCATGCTGCTGGCCCGTGAGCGGCTCCGCGAGATCCGGGACCAGCTCGGCGCCAAGGTTCATTCGAGCGGCGTCATCACCAGCGTCGACCGCCGGGTTCTCGAGCTGGCGAGCAAGGCCCATGAAATGATGAGCAGTCAGCCGCAGGTCCGGACGACGTTCCCCGACGCGCCCGACCTGCGGCCATTCGGGGAGGGGGTTTCGGCTTTTTCCGTCATGGGCGCCATGGGTCCCGACATCACCGGTTTTTCGGCCATTCTGGCGCCGGGTCAGGCGTGGGTTTTCGACACCGTTCACAAAGGCAGCCCGGACGAAAACCGCGAGATGGTCGTGGCCGGCACCACTGACTTCATCTTCGAGCTGTGGCGCCAGGTTTCGTCACGCCTGGCCGGCAGCGAAGCGCAGCTCCGAAAGATGCGGGCCTATGTCATGGGGCATCTCTGTCATCTGGCCGCCGACATCGTGACCCACCCCCTGATCAACGACTTCGAATGGCACGCTTCCACCGCGCCCCAGGGCAAGCTGACCCACAGTGACGGCGAGGTTTCCCACGACGCCAGGGTGGCGCAGACCATCTTTCGCCGGGCTTCGACCCGGGAGGGAGCGGCCTGGGACGACTGGTGGCCCACGCTGGACGATGTGCCGCCGGAGTTTTTCGATGCCTACGCCGAAGCCTTTGAGCAGGTCTACAAGGCCGTGGCCAGGCGCCGCACCGGCTTCGGGGAGTTCGAAGAGCGTTTCGCCGACCTCGATCCGCCCTTCCCGACGGCCGACTTCGTTCGCGACGGCTATCGGCTTTATCGGAAGGGCATCATTCCGTTCGGCTACGGCTTCGGAGCCTGGATGTGGTTCGTTGCCCTGATGCCCCTCAGCCTGCCCATGATGACCGTTCCGCTGCTGGCCCTGGGCCCCGAGAAATCCCGCATGCTGTTTCTGAAGAAGGATCTCGGAGCGGACAGCGACCGGGCCTGGTGCGAGATGCTGGCCCTGTCGCTGTTCGTGGGATCGGTCTCGGCCCTCGTGTTTCAGGCCTGGGTCGGTGCGCTCACCATGCACGGCGTGATGACCGGCTCCATTCTCGGCATCGTGCTGCAGAGCGTTCAGATCGTACTCGGCATCGTGTTTCTTGCCACCTTGGGCACCGAAATGCCGTCTTGGCTCCGGTGGCTGCTCTTCGTCATCGTGCCGGGGGCCGTGGTGTTCGCCCAGTTCATCAAGTTCATCGTGGATGTGGCGCGGGACGACACCAGGAAGCGGTCGGCCCTGGCGGCGCTCTATTGCTTTCCTCCCATGCTGATGGTCGCAAGCTCCCTGCTGGGGCTGGCGCTCAGCCGTCTTTTCATCGCCATAGAGGATGCGGACGATCTCCACCCCGCCTTGTTTGCTCTGGCGGCCGTTCTCAACTCCGTGGGCTGGTTCGTCACGTTCTTTGTGATTGCCCGCCACGTGCTGCGGGATGCCAAGATCCCGGAGCTCCCCCAGTTTGATCAGACCAAGGCTCACCACATTCGGCTGTTCGACGACACGACGCTCTTCTTCGACCCGGGCTCGTTTCGGGCGGCGGATTACCCCGGCGGCACAGCGCCCAAGATGGTCGGCCGGTTTTATCCATCGGGACAGCGGAAACTGCTCAAGCTGTGGTGGGAGGGCGACGGCGATCTGTGGATCCGGGTCGACCGCAACAGGCTCCATTTCAGCACCGACGAAGCGGGCCTGGTCAATCCCCAGGATGTGACGGCGCCCATCGGCCCAACGGCCCTTGCCGAGTTTGCCCGGTACCTCACGGCCACCGTGCGGGGTGCGGGCGGAGAGACCAACAAGTTGAAGGCCTCGGTCCTTTTCCCCGGCGACCTGGACTACGAGCTTGCCCCCGGGGCGGTCTTCGCGGACCACGGCGACTTCGAGGAGAAACTGGCCGATCACGACACGGAATCGGCTAAATCCAGGAAGCTTGGCACGGATTCGGACAGCGACTACATCCTCTACCATGCGCCCAAACCCGCACACGCCATTCGCTTCGGGCGCAGCGGACCCGTCCTCAGTGCCCAGGAGGCGGACGAGGCCGCCATCCGGACGAGCGAAGATGCCGCGGGCTACCCGTATGTGTACAACCCGGTCGACACCGAGGCCGACGCGACGCTCATGCGAAACGCCGCCGATTTCGCGGCTCTGCTTTGCATGGGGGCCGCTCCGCACCTCGAGGCCGGTGTGCCCGAAGGCGACCGCGTCTTCCAGGTGTTTCGCAACTGGAACCTCGATCGTCGGCGCATCAACGAATGGCGCATGCTGGTGGCCGGCGGCGCTTTGAGTGAAAAAGGGGCTGACCTGAACAAGTATGATCCGGCCATGCTGCGGCCTTCGAATCCGACCGGCTGGACGACGAAGATGAGCGGTGACGCCCTGGATGAGGGCGAGCGGACCGCGCGGGAGATGGGGTGGGTGCCGCTGCTGCGCGAGTGGCTCGACATGGCTCGTCGCCCCACGGTGGACTCCCTGGCCGAAGAGCGGCTGAAAGCCGAGAACCCGACCAACCGGGCCATGTCCCGGGCCATGGCGTTTCTTCTCGACATGGCCGAACCGACCAGTTCGCCGTAAGGAGTTGGGATGGTCGAGCGAACCTTCCTCAATGCCATGGTCTCCCTTTTGGCGGCCAGTCTATCCCCGGTACCGGCGACGCTCGGCATTGCCGAACCTGCGGTGGTCGGTGACCTGCCGGCCGTGGTGCTGTCCCTTTCCAGGCTCAAGCGCCAGCCCAGCGGGCTGGGCGAGCGCTCACAGCTCATCACCGACGGTGCATTGCCCTGGAGTGCAACCATCGAGCTCGGCAATCCGGTGCTTCCGGAGGAGGCGACGTTTTCCCTCCTCAGCCCCGACCGCCGCGAGCTGATATTGCCGCACGGGGGGCTGGTGCGCGCCGACGGCTCCAAGGGTCCCCTCAATGCCGGGAGCTTCTCGGTGACGGTGGCGGGGCAGGCGCGCACGTTGGTTGAGGGACCTCCGGGGCCCAGTGAAGTGAACTGCGACCCCCTTGTCGGCCGTCTGATCTTCGGGGCTCCACTGCCGCCCGTGGGCAAGGTCGTCGTCAACTACATCCTCGGCCAGTGGGAGCAGCGGGTGGCCCGCCTCGAAGGCACCTTGCGAATCCGCGTCCTGGCTGCAACTGCCGCGGCCGCTGAGACACTGAGTGACAGCGTGATCGCGGAAATGTCCAACGGGGGCCAGGCGGGGCTCGAGCGAATCGTCTTGACGGAGCTCGAAAGCATTGGACCGCCGGATGCCGCACTGGACAATGCTCGATCGCGCGCCCTGGCCTTCGAGTTCGAATATGAGGCGGTGATCAACCGTCCGGAGTCTTCGGGCGGCATCATCCAGAGAATTCCGGTGACCGCGTTGCTGGGAAGCGGTGCATAGTCAGGCGTCAACGCAAAGCGAGGGAGAGAGACATGAGCGAAACCATCGGTGAAATGATACTTCCCGGCACTTACATCGAGGTCCGGGCGGAAGGGCTGATCGGTGTCGGCGGCATCTCGACCGGCAACATCGGCGTGGTGGGAACGGCCAGTCGCGGCCCTCTGAACGAGGCCGTGATTCTCGGCAGCTACGGGGAGGCGCTGGAAACGTTCGGCAGCACCAACCGCTGGCCGGGAACGGCGCAGGATCCGGCGCTGACCTTGACGCGCACGCTGGAGCAGTTGTTTGCGGGGGGGGCTTCCACCGTCTACGCCGTGCGCGTGGCCAATCTGCCGCAGAACACCACCATGCGCACCATGAGTTGGACCGTGACCGGAGAGGGGCAGAACAACACCCTCTTCACCCTCGAGGCGACTTCACCGGGCACGTGGGCCAACAGCATCCAGGCCAGGCTCACGGCGCCGGAGACCGGCCCTGCCACCCTTGAGCTCGTGTACGGGCGCATGAAGGAGAGCTACGAGGGAGCGACGGCGGGTGTGCTCGCCTCGGAGATCACCGGCGGGAGCCGCCTGGTGAAAGTGACGGGCCTGGCTGACGACAAGAAAGGCGTCGCCCCCAAGACCCTCACGGCTGCCGCCCAGGATGCCCGGGGCGGGCCCGACGGCGGCGGCGCCACGTCGACCGAGATTGCGGCGGGCCTGGCGCTGCTCGCCACCAAGGATGTGAACATCGTGACGGTCGGCGGCTTCGATGCCAAGACCATCGCCGGCACAGTGGTGGCGCACCTGGAGGCGACGGAGAACGACGGCCGTGAGCGGATAGCCGTCCTCGGCGCTTCCAGCGATACGGTGAGCTCCATCGATGCGGATTCGGCGGCTGTGAGCAATGCCCGGGTGATCCTCGTGGCGCCGGGCATCGTGGCCGACGATGCCGCGCGCGTGGGGGAGGCCAGCAAGGCGGTCAAGCTGACGGCGCCCTACGCGGCGGCTCTCGTGGCCGGGCGCCTTTCGACCCTGGCTCCCCACATCAGCCTCACGAACAAGGATGTGGCCGCCACCGATGTCGCCAAGGAGTACACGCGCTCCGAACAGAAGAGTCTGCTGGGCAAGCGTGTCTGTATTCTGGCGAAGAATCTGGGTATCCGAGTGGTCAAAGGCATCACCACCGACACGGGGCCCTTCCGGCAGATCTCCGTGCGCCGCATCGTCGACTATGCCAAGGCCGGCGTGCGCATCGGCTCGAACCCGTACATCGGGCGCCTGAACAATTCCCGGGTGCGGGCCGCTCTGAAGGCAACCCTGGATGGGTTTCTGTCCGGCATGGTGCTCGACGAGATGCTCATCGGCTACCAGCTCGACGTCACCGCCACGCGGGCGCAGGAAATCAACGGCCAGGCGATCGTGACCATGGTGCTTCAGCCCACGTTCTCGATCGATTTCATCAAAGTGATCATGAACCTCGAGTAAAAAGGAGCGAATCGCGATGCCGACAACCGTCTATCGAGGCAGCGACGGCACCATTTCCGTGGCCGTCGAGCAAGGCGTGGAAGGAGAAAAGGCCCAGGCGGTGGCGGAAGCCTATTCGCTGACGCCCATCGGGCGCGTCACCGGAGTCACCGTCAAGGTGACCAACGACGTGAAGCCTTTCCATGAACTGGGGCAGCGGTTCGCCACCGAGCTGCGCCCCGGCAACATCAATGTTTACGGGACCATCGAGCGCGCCTACATCAACGGGGCGCTGCTGAAGCTCATGCTGGGTGACGCGGCCGATTCGCGGCCGGCCGGCACCTTTGCCGGGCCGTCGTTCAATTTGAGCGTCCGGCTGGAAAACCCTTCCCTGGCCGGCGTCAGTGCGACGCTCACGGTGATGGGGGTCAAGCTGAGCGAATGGAGCTACTCGCTTCCGGAGGACGACTTCGCCATGGAGCACGTGAGCTTCCGGGCGCTGTGGGTTAAGGTCGAGGACAAGACGGGTTAGGATAGCTCAGATGCCACAGATGTTGACTGCAGAGGACCTGCTGGCGGGGGCCGGCGCGACCTACACCATTGAGGTGCCTGCCGCCGCGCTGCGCCCCGATGACTCCGGTGTCGCCGGCACCGTCACGCTGCGCCCCCTCACGGTGCGCGACATTCAGCGCGTCATGCAGGCCGCCAGGGAACAGAAGGTTCTGGCCAGCGTCCTCATGGTGCAGCAGGCGCTGGTGGAGCCGAAGCTCTCCGTCGAGCAGGTGGGGTCGCTGCCCGCCGGCCTTGTGGAGCTCCTGGTGGGGAAGGTGAATGCGCTGAGCGGGCTCCAGCTCGATGGCGACGACCTCGATCGGGCCGTGAAAGCCCCCCTCGCCAAAGCCTGTTTCGTGCTGGCGCGTGAATTCGGCTGGACGCCGGCCCAGTGTTCGGAACTGACGGTCGGCCAGATTCTCGTCTATCTGGAAATGCTGGCGCGAGGCGAATCCCTCGGAGGGGGAACCCCGTGAAGATCCTCGAGAGCGGAGGCCGTGCGGCGGCTTTGGCCATGGAGCGGCTGCGCGGGGCGCAGCGGAGGCTCGAGCCGTTCGAGATGTCCCCTGAGCTCTTGCTCCTTTGCCGTGAGGAGGAGCTCCTGGCTCCACTCCTCGAATGGCTTGGTGCGGACACGCCCTTGCGATCGGTCCTGGAAGAGCTCGAAAGCGGATCTGAAGGGGCCTCGAAGGATCTTTTCGTGTCGCGGGGCTCTACCCTGCTTTCCGGCTCTCCCATCGCCGAACGGCAGAAGGTTGATTTTGCCGCCTCACCCGGCTTCGTGCATAGGTCCCCAGGGCCTCCGGGGGTGCCCGATGCGGCTGTCCGGGACGTCGCGGCGGACCAAGTTCAGCGGATCCTGGAAGCCTCGCTGACTCGCGACGACAGCACGGCAGCGGCGTGGCTTGAGAGCAAGCCTGAGGGGAAGGCCGCTGCACCTCCCCCTCCCGTCCGGGCTGGGCCAGTCCGGCCCGTCCTGGCCCGACGGCCGGCTGAGGCCACTGGCGAACATCAGGGAATCCTGAATGCCGTCACGGCGACCGAGGCGTCCCGCAGGCTCGAAGCACGGCTCGGCGCCGACGAACGCACGGCCAGGGCCTGGGATCAACCGGTATCGTCAGGTACTGACATTCCTCGGGTCGCGGCGATACTCGAAGATCCCGGAAGGGGTGTTTCGAGCGTTACCGACGCACCACCCGCTGACCCGGTCAGCCGGCGCCTTCAGGCGGCCGTCGATCGGGCGCTGCACGTGAGAGCAGCGGGGCGCGACGGGCAGCCATCGAGACCATCCCCGGGGTTTCAGACTGCAGCTCCCGGGAAGGCGGCGTCGCCATTGGAGCGGGACACCCCGGCGAGCGCCGGGCCTGTCCGCCACTCGCTCGGCGAGCCGCCGCGCCAGAGCGGGCTTCGGCGCCTGGCGTCTCTCGGGGAGACCATGGAGCCCGAACGGGTGCTGCCGATGCCCGCCCCGAGCCCCGCCGAGCCCCGGGAGGCGCCTCCCCGCCCGCCGCGCGTCCCATGGGAGCGGGACGACCTGGCGCGTGAGATCGCTGATATCTTCCGCCTGGAGGCCCTGCGGCACGGGATTGCGCCCGAGGAGGACGTGCCGTGAAGCCCGGGCGTCCCAGCGCGACCATCACCATCGAAGGCAGGAGTCTCACGTCATTCGAGGCAGGGCTGGTGCGCCTGAACGTCCACATGGCTCACGGCACCCATCACACCGCCGATTTGACGCTGTGGCCGAAATCGAAATTCTCTGAAGCGGCCGTGGGCGCTAAGATTACGATGGCGCTCGGCGTCGACGGTGAAGACAACGACGTGCTCACGGGAGAAATCGCCGGGTCGGTGGGGACGCCATCCGGAGTGGGGCTGGAGGCGGTTTCCGCAACCGTCGCCCTCAGCCGGACGCGCAAGTCACAAACCTACGTCAGCCAAAAGGTGGGCGACATCGTGAACGACCTGGCGAGCGATGTGGACATTGACGAGGTTTCCGCGGACCTGACCCTGTCGGCCTACAGCGTCGATCAGCGTCGAACGGTTTGGGCGCACCTGGTGGAGCTGGCCTCTCTCTCGGGATCCGACCTCGGCTGTTCGGCATCCGGGGGGCTGCGTTTCGTGCCGCCCGCTTCGGGCCCCGGATCGACCCGCTTCATGTTCGGCGCCACGGTCCTGGACTGGCGGCTGGCAAACCTCACGCCTCCGCCTGTGCCGAAGATTGCGCCGCACGGTGCCGCGAGCGAGCAGGGTACCGACAAGTGGCACTGGATTCTCCACGATCCGGTGGGGGAAGGCGGCGACCCCACGCGCATCGTGGGAGCCTTTCACACGCGCGATGCGGCCGACTGGCTGGCGAAAGCGCTGGAGGAGCGCGCCGCAAGATCGGCGTTGCGGGGCAGGGTGCGCCTGGTGGGTGAGTCAGCGCTGCGCCCGGGCGCAGTCATCGAGATCGAGGATCTGCCGGGACCGGCGGCCGGTCCGTTTCGGCTGCTCACCGTCCGGCACACCTTCGATGCGCGCTGGGGCTTTTATACAGATGTTACCGTGGAGAGCCCCGGGGGAGGAGGGCTGCCGTTTTGAGCGACCTGATCCAGACTGTGCGGGCCATCATTCGCGATGAGCTCACGCGCTGCCGTCTTCCCGAGCTCGGCATCGTCACCGAGGTCTTCGCACTCGACAGCGGGTCCAGTGCCAACAATCACCAGGTGAACGTCCGATTGCGCTCGAGCGGCGTCGAGCTGCAGCGCGCTCCCGTGGCCGTGGGCCGGCCCGGGTTGTCACTGCTGCCCCGTGTGGACGACCTGGTGGTGGTGGCTTTTCTGAACGGTGATCTGAATGCCCCGGTGGTCCTGGGCTCGGTCTACAGCGATGCGGTGCAGCCGCCGGAGGGCAAACCGCTGGAAGCCGTCTACGTGCCCGGCGACGAGACCGACTCGTCGGTTCGACGAGTTTATCTCGAGCTCCCAAGCGGCACCCGGCTCACGGTGAACGACGATGCCATCCAGCTCGAGTCCGGAGGCACTAAGGTCGAGCTGCAGCGGGACGGCGATGTCAGTGTGGAATGCTCCGGCAGGATCACCATCAAGGCCGGCGGCGATCTGGCCATTGAAGCCGGCGGCAATATCGAGATCAAGGCCGGCAACAACGCGACGGTGAAAGGGATCGCCGTGACGGCAGAGGGAACGGCGGAGGCCAAGGTGAAAGGGGCGACCATCACCCTCGCCGGCATGACGAACTTCAACGCGTCGTAGCTGGTTGCAGAAAATGGCGAAGACCATTTCACCGCCAAGACGCAATGGACGCAAAGAACTGAAAACCAAAGACTGCTTGAGGCTTCTCTTCGCGTTCTTTGCGGCTTTGCGGTGCAGAGAGGACTGACGATGCCAGGACCCCCCGTATCCGTAGGGTGTGCCGTCATAGTGAGCCCGGGCGCTGCGGGACCTCCCGACAGCGGTGTCATCACCACCATCACCCAATCGCTTGTCACCGCCAACGGCATGCCCCTCGCGGTGGCGGGCAGCATCTGCCAGATGGTGAATTCGGTCTCCGGCGTCCCCTACCCCCTTCCCATCGGACCGGGCGGCTCGGCATCGGTGAAGATCAACGGCATGGCGCTGGTTCGCATGGGGGACCTCATCCCTTCAGGCCCGGGCATCATGACGATCCTGGGTCCGCCGGCGGCGCCGTTCGTCAATGACCAGGGAGCTCCATGATGGCGACACGCGATCTACGGAAGATTGAACCGTTGATGGGGGGTGACCTGCGCCTCGATTACCGCCAGAGCGGAGGGTTTTTCGAGGATGCCGACCTGGCGACGGAGATGTCCCGGCGCAGCGCACGGGGCGAGCGGGACCTGGCGACCCTCGAGGGCATCGCCAACCTGGAGCAGGCCATCGCCAACCGCTTGAAGACGCGCATGGGGGAGCTGGCCGCCCTGGGGCATCCCAGTTATGGCTCGCGGCACCACGAGCTCATCGGCCAGCCCAACGTCGACCGAACACGGGACCTGATCAAGATTTACGTGCTCCAGGCCCTTCGTCATGAGCCCAGGATCGAGCGTGTGGTGGCGGCCACGGTGCGCGCCGAGCACACGCCGCCGCGCGAAACGGTGCGCATCGAGCTGAAGCTCCGAGTGATCGGAGAACAGGCGACATTGAATCTCGTGGTGCCGTTTTCCCTGGAGGTGACCGCATGAGCTACGCTGCCGAGCCCTACGCACAATTTGTGGACGACCTGCTGACGTCGCTCACCGGCGGCGTCATCCGCCAGCAGTTCCGGTTTCTGGAAGAGGAAGAACCGTACCGCCTGAGCGGTCCCGGCACCATCGTCCCGACGACCGTGCGGTTGTTCGGCCAGGCCGGCGGCGCCTATCGCCGGTTCGTCCCGGGCACGGACTACAAGCTCGAGAGCGATCTTTCCATCTCATGGCTCGCGGACGCTCAGGGAGATCCCGCCGCGGGCGCCGCGTGGCCCGATGACGGCACCACCTTTTACGCGAACTTTGAGGTGCAGGCTCTGCCGGGCGCCGCGCCGCCCCTCACCGACCGCAATCCCGGGAGCATCGTCCGGCTTCTGGCCGAGAGCTTCGCCCGCGAGTACGCGGTGCTGTCGCGTCAGCTCGAAGCCGTCTACAGGGCCGGTTTCCTGGACACGGCCACGGGTCGCGACCTCGAGCAGCTGTGC
>JBFYYO010000014.1:0-32682 GCA_041310025.1 Syntrophobacterales bacterium | reverse complement strand
CGACCAATCCTCCAGGTACACCCAGGCTTCCTTCAACCGTTTCACCTTTCACCAGCAGTGTCCCGACCACCGCCGCATCGAATGAATAAGAACGGTGTGTGTGCGGCGTTCAGGCTTGAGGCCAAAAAAAAGCCGCGGTGCTTTACCCGCGGCTGGATGATCTGGTTGGAGCTGTGTGCATCAAGTGCGGGCCAGCCCAGCTTCAAAATAACCGGTGCAGTAATAGAATGCTCCGTAGAATACTCCGTAAAACCCCCGCACAGCCATTCCCCCGGTACCTCGCAGCTCCAATCAGTCAACGGTTTCCATGCGCTTGGATTGCGCTCAAAATAGAGCCCCTTCAGAAAGGCTGTCAAGCACTATGTAGATTCTCTGATTTGACGAAATAGTACGCATGCAATATTGTCGTTCACCAGTTTTGGCGACGGTCTGCTGGTCAGAGTACGACTTGTTTGAATTCAGGCAACTGAGGTTGGGCGGGGATGGCAGGTTGCAGGGGATGGGCACTGATCCCACAGTCTCTCCATCGATTGTGTGCAGGTCATTTGAGGGCTTCACAGCTTCCGGGCGCCTCCCTACGCAATGGGCGCGCACAATGAAGCGACTCGTTCGGAGCGGGAGATTCTGGAACCAGAGCCAGGGCTTGGGACTGGCTGCCGTCATCATGGCCATGAGCATTCTGCTCTCCAGGCTCATGGGGCTGATTCGGGACAAGGTCATCTCGTACCTGTACGGAGCCACCCTGGAGGCGGACGTCTATTTCGCCAGTTTTGTCGTCCCCGATTTCATCAACTATCTCCTTGCCGGCGGCTATTTCTCCATCACGCTGATTCCCCTCCTTTCCTCCTTTTTCGAGAGGAATGCCGACGAGGGGTGGGATTTCTTTTCCGCCGTTCTCCTCTGGATCACGGTGGCCATTACGGCACTCACCGCTCTCTGCTTCATCCTTGCTCCCCAGCTTGCGGTGCTGGCCGCACCGGGGTTGCCGCAGGAAGCTGCGGAAAGGCTCGCACGGTTTCTTCGGATCATCCTCCCGGCCCAGATCTGCTTCCTCGTGGGATCATGCTTTTCATCGCTGCTCTACATGAGAAAACAATTCCTGGTTCCGGCCCTCATGCCCATTGTCTACAATTCCGGCATTGTTTTCGGAGGGCTGCTGCTACGGGATCGAGGTATGGAGGGCTTCTGCTGGGGGGTTCTCGGAGGGGCTGCAGCCGGCAACCTCCTCCTGCCTTTTCTGGCCTCCAGAGGCGGGGAGGGGCTGAATCTTCGCTTTCGACTGGGGCATCCGGGACTCAGGCAGTTCTTCTGGTTAGCCTTGCCTCTGATGCTCGGACAATCCATCGTGGTGCTGGATGAACAACTGGTGAGGGTTTTCGGCTCGCTGACCGTTGTGGGGGCTGTGAGCTGGCTCAACTATGCACGTCGAATCATGCTGGTTCCGGTGGGCGTGGTGGCTCAGGCGGCGGGTGTGGCATCGTATCCCTTTCTAGCGGAGCTCTTCGCCAGGAAAGAATGGGACCGTTTCCACGAGACGCTGGGGGGAGCCCTGCGCAATGTGGTGACCCTGCTAATCCCCATGTCCATGTGGATGGCTGTGGTGAGCGAACCCACTGTGAGGCTCATCTTCGAGCAGGGCACTTTCTCTGCGGAGGATACGCAGAAGACAGCCCTGCTGCTCACGATTCTGCTTTCGACCGTGTGCTTCTGGGGCGTTCAGCAAATCATCGGGCGTGCCTACTATGCGTGCCAGGACACCTTGACCCCGGCTCTTCTGGGAACGCTGATCACCCTGATTTCGATCCCTCTTTTTTATCTGCTGAGCCGGAAGCTGGGTGTCTACGGGGTCGCGGCTGCCAGTGCCGCTTCCATCGCGATTTACGCCGGTGTGCTGGGTTTGTGGTGGAGGCGCCGCTTTGGGGGTGGAGCCTTCCGCGGGTTGGGGGAGACCTCGATCCGTGTGGCAGGGGTTGCCTTGCCTGCGGCTCTGGCTTCCGGTTGGATCCCTCGTTGGCTGAGTGGAGCTACGAGCCTCGATCCGTTGCTCATATCCTTTCTTTCCCTGGTGCTGAGCGGCAGTATGTTCTGCTTCGTCTTCGCCTTCATCGGCAGGTTTTTCATTCCGGACCTCCTGACACCTTTCACACGCAAACTGGGTCCGTTTGGAAAACTCCTCCAACGTTGACCAACTGCCCGAGCCTGATGGGTCGACTTGATTTGATGGGTGTGAAGCTCCAGGCCGTGACTTATGTTTAGTAGGTGGTGAACACGTGGATCTCCTGATTTTCAGGACATCGCATAGAGCAGGATGTGTCCAGGTTTTGAGAAGGCGGGGCTGGGATCAACCGGGTTTCGCGCCGCGGAGCAGGGTCTGGACCTGTAATCCACTCTGTTGTCCCACGCGGATTGGATTACCGGAGGGTGGCTGAGGAGGAGCGAAGAGGACTCAATCGAACGGGGAGGTACTCATGAAGAAGATGTGGATTCAGGTGAAGCCGGGAGAGGACATCAAGCAGTTGAAGGCCCAGCTGAAAGAAATCGGGGCGGTGGAGGAGGACCCGCAGATCTCGTCCCGTCTCATTTTGGCCTTCCACAACCAGTCGGAAGGTGGGATGCGGATGGCCGGCTTCCGACTCTCCCAGGATTTTATCCAGTGTTTTGAGGATTTTGGGATGGTTCCCGAAAAAGGCTGATGCAGCGAGGGGGAGCGCTGAGTATGGATGCTCCGGATGGGCTTACTGATTTGGCTTGACAAACGGGGGGTACATCACTACGTTTCCTTAGCACTCTACGGGACAGAGTGCTAATAAGCCACGTAGGGAGTGTATCGGTGACTGAACTTACGAGACGCGACCAGCAGGTCCTTGAGGCCGTCATTACCGACTATATCCAAACGGGAGAACCGGTAGGTTCGCGTGTGGTGGCCAAAAGGCACGGGCTCGAGGTGAGCTCGGCCACCATTCGCAATGTGATGGCCGACCTCGAAGAACTGGGGTTTCTTTACCAGCCGCACACTTCTGCCGGTCGCATCCCGACCGATCGTGGCCTGCGTTTCTATTTGGACTTCATCATGAAGTTCAAGACGCTGAAAGAGGAGGAGCGGGAGCTCATTCGCAGGGCATTCAACGAGTCCGAGGCAGACGTCAAGGAGCTTCTTCATCGCACCTCGCGCGTGCTCTCGGACTTCTGCAAGCAGGCGGGCGTCGTTTTGTGGCCGAAGCTTTCCATGACGCGCTTCAAGCACATCGAGCTCATCCGGTTGAGAACGCGCCAGATCATGGTCATCCTGATCTCCAAGAGCGGACTTGTTCATCACCGTATGCTGGAGTGGGAAGAGGACATCAACCAGCATGAGCTCGACAAATACTCTCGCTATCTCAATGAGCTCCTGGAAGACGTTCCCCTGGGCGAGATCAAGGCCCGCATTATTGAAGGGATGCGCAAGGACAAAGCCCTTTTCGATCAGCTCTTTTCCAAGACCCTCGAGATGACCCAGCGGGTCGTCCAGTCGACGCTGGAAAACAGCGAAGTCTACATCGAGGGTCAGACAAATCTCCTGATCAACCCGGAATTCGCTCAAGTGGAGAGAATGCGGAAGATCCTCTCGGCTTTTGAGGACAAGTCGCGCCTCATTCGGCTCCTTGACAGAACCATGAGCACATCACCCGGTGTCCGGATCGTCCTGGGGTCTGAGAGTGAATCGAAGGACCTGAGCGAGATCAGCCTCATTTCTTCACCTTACCGCAGGGGCGATACGCTGCTGGGGGTGGTCGGGGTGATCGGTCCCCTGAGGATGGACTACTCACGGATCATCCCCGTCGTCGAATTCACGGCTGCATTGTTGAGCGATCTCCTCGAAGATCCGGATAACAGGGCTTGAGGCGGTGTTAAGAGGCTTGTCCCTGTTGGTCGTTTCCCCTCGGGAGTGTCCGGTCATCGTGCCAGGGGGAAAAGCGCGCTGCTCATGGCCGAACAAATTGGGGGGCATGTGCTTCGTGAGTGACTTCGGGTGCGTGTTTCATTGGAATGAGCTTAGTGCTGGCTCTTGCGACCGGGCATTCTACTGATTAGAAAGTAAAAGTTGATGAGTGAGGAATTGAACAAGGAAAATGTGGAGAACCAGGTGGAGGAGGTTTCGGAAGAGCAGCCTCAGGTAGCGAAGCCGGCCGAGACCGCTGAGGAGAGTTGCGAGCAGCTGCTTGAGCGCAAGAATGTTGAGATCAAAGAATTGCAGGATCGTATGCTCAGGCTTGCGGCAGAATCAGACAACGCCCGCAAGCGATTGGAACGCGAAAAGGCCGACGGGATTGCCTTTGCCAACGAGAGCATTCTTCGATCGCTGCTGGCGGTGGGCGACAGCCTGGACTTGGCCATTCAGCACAGTGAAGGGGATGTGGATCCACAGGCATTGCTTGAAGGGATTCGCATGACTCGAAAGGTCTTCCTGGATGTGCTGGCCCGTTATGGCTGCGTTCCGTTCGATTCTCAAGGCAAGGTGTTTGACCCCAATTTCCATGAAGCGATGCTCCAGCAAGAATCCGAGGAATACCCCGAGAACACGATCGTGCAAGATTACCAGAAAGGTTACATGCTCAACGATCGGCTGTTGCGCCCCGCCATGGTCGTTGTATCGAAAGGCCTCAAGAGCGGGTGAAGGAGATTCGTGGATGCGATGGGGCGTTCGGATTGGCCTTATGGGTAAACGTTTGATCCGGTTCAGCTCCTGAGACATCAGCGTTTCGTTCCGGGAAGATCAAGAGCAGCGGCTCATTCCGATAAACGGTTGCAGGGTACATGAGACAGTTGGGCTTTTTAGATGGTCAGGCTGTAAGTATCGCAGTTGTTCCTGCGTGATCATTCGCCAAATGAATTCATGTTCATTTCGTCAAGGAGGCGAAACAGATGAGTAAAGTCATTGGAATTGACTTGGGAACCACCAATTCGGTAGTGGCAATCATGGAGGGCAAGGAACCCAAGGTGCTCCCCAACGCGGAAGGTGGAAGGACAACCCCTTCGATGGTGGCATTCACAGAGAGTGGGGAACGGCTGGTGGGGCAGGTGGCCAAGCGGCAGGCGATCACCAACCCCGAGAATACGATTTTTGCGGTCAAGAGACTCATGGGCAGGAAGTTTGAATCCAAGGAAGTTCAGCAGGATACCAAAGTACTTCCTTACCAGATTGCGAAGGCTTCCAATGGCGACGCACACCTCCGCATTCGGGGGCGCGACTACAGCCCGACCGAAATCTCGGCCTATGTTCTAACCAAAATGAAACAGACGGCGGAGGATTATTTGGGCGAGAAGGTGACCGAAGCGGTCATCACCGTACCGGCCTACTTCAACGACAGCCAGCGCCAGGCCACCAAAGACGCCGGAAAGATCGCCGGACTGACCGTTCTTCGTATCATCAACGAACCGACAGCGGCTTCTCTCGCCTATGGGCTGGACAGGAAGAAGGACGAGAAGATCGCCGTCTTCGACTTGGGAGGCGGGACCTACGATATTTCCATTCTTGAGATTGGGGACGGGGTGTTCGAGGTGAAGGCCACCAACGGCGACACCCATCTCGGGGGCGAGGATTTCGACCAGCGCATCATTGACTGGCTGGCCAGCGAGTTCAAGAAGGACTACGGGATCGATCTCCGCAATGACAAGATGGCTCTGCAGCGCCTGAAAGAAGCTGCGGAGAAGGCAAAGATCGAGCTCTCCTCGACCATGGAAACGGAGCTCAACCTGCCGTTCATCACCGCCGATGCTTCGGGCCCGAAACATATGAACATCAAATTGACCCGCGCCAAAATGGAGTCCCTCGTCGAGGACTTGATCGATCGCCTCGTTCCTCCCATGGAGCAGGCTCTGCGCGATGCCGGCCTCAACCGGTCCGCCGTGGACGAAGTGATCCTGGTGGGCGGCATGACGCGGGTGCCGAGAGTTCAGCAGATGGTCCAGGAATTTTTTGGCAAAGAGCCTCACAGGGGGGTGAACCCGGACGAAGTCGTGGCCATTGGAGCTGCTATCCAGGCCGGTGTCTTGAAGGGTGATGTGAAGGATGTGCTCCTCCTCGATGTCACGCCTCTTTCCCTCGGCATCGAAACCCTCGGCGGAGTCATGACGCGCCTGATTGAGCGGAATACCACGATACCCACCCGTAAGAGCCAGGTTTTCTCGACGGCAACGGACAATCAGACGGCGGTTTCCATACATGTTCTGCAGGGTGAGCGAGAAATGGCCTCTGACAACAAGACTCTTGGCCGTTTTGAATTGGTCGGGATTCCCGCGGCTCCGCGTGGTGTTCCGCAGATCGAGGTCACCTTTGACATCGATGCCAACGGCATTGTGCACGTTTCAGCCAAAGACCTGGCCACCCAGAGAGAGCAGTCCATTCAGATCACCGCGTCGAGCGGCCTTTCGGATAGCGAGATAAAGAACCTGGTGCGCGAGGCCGAAGCGCATGCCGAAGAGGACAAGAAAAAGCGGGCTCTGGTGGAAGCCAGAAACAATGCCGACTCGCTGATTTACAGCACGGAAAAGACGTTGCGCGAGATGGGAGACAAGGTCGATTCCAAGACCCGGCAGGATATCGAAGAGCAGATCACGAAGGTCAGATCGGTCATGGACGGAAATGACGTCGATGCGATTCAGCGTGAATTGGATCAGCTCATGCAGATTTCCCACAAGGTCGCCGAAGAGGCTTACAAGCGGGCTTCAGCTCAGCAGGGCGAGCCGCAGGAGGGGGGGGGGCCCGGGCCGGGTCCACAAGAATCCGCAACAGGCCGTCAGAGGCCGGACGACGATGTCGTGGACGCCGATTTCGAGGAAGTGAAAGACAAGTAAGATGAATTTTGGAATCGTGCTGTAACGGTGATCGTGAAGGGCACAAGTTTTCTTGTGCCCTTTATGTGCTTTTACGATATAGAGCCTTCCAAGGGGTAAGTGTTTGGTGCGAAGGGTACGCGGACCCTCTAGGGGGAGCGGAGCTGAGGTCCGGTTCGAGACCGATTCGTTGAGAGGGTTTCGTCCTGCCAGGGAAGAGGCTTTCGGGGTTTGGTGATTTGGGAACCGACGAACGGACCGTAACAGGCTCGGTGAAGAATCCGGCCATACAGGGTGAGGCACGCTTATGGTAAGGACAGGTTGTCGGCTTTTCGTTTTGATTTGCATGATCTTAACCGCCAGCTGTGCCTCTGGTCCGCGTCAGCAGCCACCGCCCAGCTCGGGGCGGGCCCTCTCCAAATCTACGCCTGCTGAAGCCGAGGTGTTATGGAAGAAGGCCGAGCAGGATAGAAGTGCGGGGAACCTCAAAGGAGCCATCTCAACTCTGGAGGGTCTGGCTCAGGCTTATCCAAACAATGTGATTGCTGCGAAATCGCTTCGCAAGCTGGGCCAGATTCATCTTGAAAATGGCCAGGGCGAGCGGGCGCTGCAATACATCGAGTACCTCCTTTACACCTATCCAGGATGGGACGGCTATCTCACGGCACAGGTCGATCAGCTGAAGGGCTGGTGGATGGTCGGACGCAAGAAGCAGGTCTTCAAGGAAGCGGTTCCCCTCTGGGAGGCGTCTTCAGGCGATCGTGAAGCACAGCTGCAACTGGCAAATTTCATGGCCGACGTTTACAGAAGCCAGGGGGACAAAGAAACGGCGTTCGAGTGGGTCATGGCCGGTTTCACGGTCGCCAGGACCCCCGAAGAGCAGAGGCCCCTGACGCTTGCGGCGACGGAGCTCGTCAAAGAAATGGATGCCGGTGAGATTCGCCGACTCTATAAGAAGAATGTCACGGAAACCATGCGGGTTTTTCTGGACTTCCGCCTGGCCCAGATCGAGGCCCAGGGAATGCCCAAGGAAGCGGCGAGGGAGAGATACCGGTCGCTTTTGAACCAGAATCCCTCCCATCCCCTGGTTCCTGAGATACAGGCGGCCATGCTGGGAGTGTCACCCGGTGACAAGACGGCTCCGGTCAATCCTGACAAGGTAGGTTGTCTGGTTCCGCTCAACGGGCCACATGAGAAGTACGGGCGGATGGTATTGCGTGGTGTGGAAATGGCTCTGGCTGAATGGAACGAAAGAAATCCAGGAAAGCCGGTGACTCTCGTGGCCAAGGATGTGCCCAGCGATGCGACTCAAGCCGCCAGGGCTTTCGACTCGCTGGTCAAGGAGGATGCGGTTCTGGGAATCGTTGGCCCGCTGGGTACTCAGACGACCAAGACCATTGCGCCCCTCGCGGAGCGCCGGGGAGTGCCCCTCCTGACGCTCACCCAGAAAGACGAGGACATCTCCGCCAACCCTTATGCCATCAGTGTATTCCTGGATAATGCGGAACTGGTTCGAACGGCTGTTCGCTATTGCCGGGAGAAACTGAGCGCCACGCGGTTTGCTGCCCTCTATCCCGATGATCGCTACGGGCAACAGCTGTCAAAAATCTTTGCGGAGGTCGTCAAAGCGGAGGGAGGCAGCCTTCTGGCGAGTGTGGCCTACAAGGGGAAGACGACCGACTTCCAGGAGCCGATTCAAAAGCTTCTGAATGTCGCCAGGCAGAACATCCCACCGACAGGGGATGACTCAACACCGTTCGAGGTCCTTTTCATTCCAGACCAGGTGCAGACCGTTTCACTCATTGCCCCTCAGCTGCTCTACCACAACGTGGTCGGGCCGACTCTTCTGGGAACCAACCTTTGGGGAGAGGGGCCTCTGGTGGAGATCGGCGGCACTTATGTGGAGCACGCTGTGTTCGCCACGCCGTTCTATGCAGAAGCCGGGGGACCCAGGGTGCGTGCATTCAAGGAGAAATACGAGGCCCTTTACAGCTCCCCGCCCTCCTATCTTGAGGCGCAGGCCTACGACGCCATGATGCTCCTTCTCAAGGCGCGATCCATGCTTACAGGGAAGTCTGTCGATCGGGTTTCCCTGCTCCAGAGTCTGCGCCAGATACGTAACTTCGAAGGTGTGGCAGGGACCTACAGCTTCACGCCCACCGGTGACGTGACTCGGGACTACATGGTCCTTCAGGTCTCCAATGGGCAGCTGGTGAAAGTGGCGCCATGACCTGAAATGGGGTGCGCCTGGCGGTGGAAAGGTTGAACGTGTGCGACTGATCGTTTTGGCGAAGCGATTGGCCTTCGCCGGGGTACACTGTATTGACATTCAAATTGATGAAATTATAATGGACTCAGCTTCAAAAGGGGCTACAAAGGAAGAGACTGTAGACGAGAGGTGATGCCTGAAGAGGAGGTTTACAAAATGCCGATCTACGAGTACGAATGTTTGAAGTGTGGGAAGACGATGGAGGCCTTGCAGAGATTTTCGGATCCCCCGCTTTGTGAATGCTCCCGCTGCAAGGGGGAAGTTCGAAAGCTCATCTCCATGAGTACTTTTCACCTCAAGGGTTCAGGTTGGTATGTCACCGATTACTCTGGTAAAAATCAGAGCGACAGTGCGCCCAAGGCTGATGCCACGCAGTCTGAAAAGGCTGAGACCAAGAGCGCTTCGACCGATAGCTCAACATCTGGTGACTAGAGATTTTCAGGTCTTTTCCCTTCTTGGATCGCAGTGTTTCACTCCAATCAGAATAATGGACGTTCAGGCTGCAGTTCAGAAAGACATAGTCGCCGCTACTCCATGGAGAATCATCGATCCTGCGGGCAAATCGCCCGCTTTTTCTTTTTTCGCCAACAACCCGATGTTTCTCCCCACTATTCGGAGACTCGCCAAAAGTGGCCGGCCGTCGCCCCTTGACGGAGGCTGCTGGAGGGAGCTCGGTGTGCTTCTTCATTCTCCCCCCCCCTCACCGCCCCTGCGGAGAGGAGTGAGTTTCGAAATAGACTCGCCTTTTTCAATCGACCGCTCGTTTTGGCTGCCTCCCGGTGCTTTGGAAGGGGCCGATGCCGATGGGGCGTGAGGTCTCACATGTCTAAGGGATTGCTGATCGTATTCACGGGCAACGGAAAAGGTAAGACCACGGCTGCACTGGGGATGGCAGTGCGAGCCGCGGGCCATTCGATGCGGACCCTGGTTTTGCAGTTCATCAAGGGAGCCTGGAAGTACGGTGAACTGGAGGCGCTGAAGCGGTTCGATGAAATCGATATCAAGCCGCTGGGAACGGGATTCACCTGGAAAAAGGAGAACATGGACGAGGACCGTCGACTCGCCCGGATTGGATGGAATCTCGCTTCTGAGGCCATCGAAAGGAGTGACTACAATATTGTTGTGCTTGATGAGCTCAACCTCATTATGGCCTATGGCCTTCTCCCCGTTGCCGAGGTTCTGGACGCATTGGGGCGAAGGCCGGAGGGTCTTCATGTTGTCATAACCGGCAGAAACGCTCCGGACGAATTGATCGCGGCTGCCGATCTGGTGACGGAAATGCGCGAAATCAAGCACCCCTATCGTGAGCAGTCCATTCAGGCCCAGAAGGGGATTGAGTTCTGACTCCCACGAACGTGAAAGCCCAGAGGCTACATGAGCTCTACGCCCGTGTGCGCAACGATCCCTTCTGGAGGGTCTCTGGAGTGGGTGGGGTTTTCGTTCCGGGCCGGGGGTCTTTGGAGGACGGTCGGCTGGTTTTGGTTGGAGAAGCTCCCGGGCGTGAGGAGGAAAGGCTCCAGCAGCCATTCGTGGGCGCCGCCGGAAGAAACCTGACTCGACTGCTTGAAGAGATCGGCTTGGCCAGGGAGAAGGTTTTCATCACCAACTTGATGAAGTACCGCCCCCTTACTCCGAAGGGCGGCAATCGGAGCCCGACCGCCCGAGAGCAGCGCCATGCACTTCCATATCTCACGGAGGAGCTGAAGATCCTTTCCCCTGGGCTGGTGGTGTGCCTGGGGCTTCCCGCAGCCAGGGCTCTCCTGGATGACCCGGGTTTGAGAATGGGTGCGGCCAACGGAGTGTTATTTCAGGTTCATCCTTTTCAAGTGTTTGTGACGTATCATCCTTCGCCGCTGAACTATTTTACTCCTGTCAAGCGGGAAGCATTGCACGCTGCCTTTTCTCGGATCAAGTCCCTCTTGGCAGCCCGTTGAACCCTTGGGACGATTGAACGGACGGTGCCCCATGAATGAAGCGCAGCTCAGGGAGCAGATTGCAAACTACTCGAGGTTCCCTCCGCGGGGGAATCTCAACATCCTCTCCGACACGACGGAGTTCATGTCGATACAGTCGGGTGACGTCCTCGAGCTTGGAGGAGCCTACTACCTGGTGCGAGGCGAGGAAGTGGAAGGCCGGTTTGGGCTGGACGGCGAACCCAAGTACTGGGTCAAGAGAGCCATCGATCTGGCTGACGGCAGCTCCAAGATCATCAAGCTGGTCTTCCATGAGAAATTCCTGATGCAGCTGGGAACGGAGCAGATCCTGTGTTTCCGAAGCCCGGTCAAGGAGGCCCGGGTTTTAGATAAGGTTCGCGATGATTTGCGGTTCATGCAGGGGTTCAATGTCCTGGATTCGGCCGGCAATCACGTGAGGATCATCGAGCGGATTCAGGGCGACCGCTACTACGACCTCATCCACAGTTTTCAGATGGACCACGAGGTTTACTTTCATGACCATTTCCCCATCATTTTCGACAAGGTCTTCGGCTGCATGGAGGCCATCAACCGGTTGCATCGCATGGGAGAACTGCACGGGGACATCCGCAACGATCACATCCTGATCGAACGGGACACCGGCTCGTATCGCTGGATCGACTTCGACTACACTTATGACTGGGCTGAGAGCCCCTATGGCGTGGATCTCTTCGGGCTGGGCAACATCCTCTTGTTCACTGCGGGCAAGGGGTTTCATAATTTGCCTGATTTGGCGGCCTGTGGACCCGAGGGAATGAGAATGCGATCGTGCCTGGAACATGGCGATTTATCGTTGTTTTTCAAGCACCGGATTGCAAATCTGCAGAAGCTTTTTCCTTACATTCCGGATTCACTGAACTACGTGTTGCTACATTTCAGCCAGGGGGCCAGGGTTTTTTACGAGCACACTGACGAGCTGCTCCAGGATCTCAGCGCCTGCCGGTTGGACATCGCAGCCCGATGACAGAAGGGCTCATTGAGGTTTCTGAGAGCCGGACGGACACAGGGGGAGGTCCTTATGATTGAATTGGCCGGGGGTATCGAAAACAAGGTGCTGATTGCCGTTGATCTTTCTGAGAATTCCCTCAAAGCTGTGGATTACGTGGGAGGGATGCTTCGCTGCCACGGGACGGCCGAAATCACCCTCTTGACGGTGATCAAGGAGCCGTCGCCCGACATCGTGCCCGACGATCAGGAACGAGGCAGAATGGTGGAGGAAGCCCGAAAGGAGACTCTGGCCCTCATGGAAGAAGCGGGTGCGCGGCTCACGGCGTTGGGCATTTCCGAGAAGCATATCCGCCTCAAGATCCAGGTCTGCCAGAAACCCATGAGTGTCTCGGATCTGATCCTCGAGGAGCAGCAAAATGCCGGATACGGGACACTGGTGGTGGGCAGGAGGGGCGTCAGCAAGCGCCAGGAGTTTCTCTTTGGCAGTGTGTCCAGCAAAGTGGTGAGGGATGCCAAGAATTGTGCCGTGTGGGTGATCGAGTGAATCGTGGTGGAGTCAGTGTGAGGCTTCAAGGCGGCCCGGAGTGAGTTGGATCAGTCCGATTTCGCCCCTTCCAGGATTCTCCGGATTCGCTCCTGATCGGCCATTGCCCTCCGGAGCTTTTCCTGAATGGTTGCTCTTGAGGTCTGTTCATGGGGTGGAAGCTCCTGGACTTGTCTTTCCAGGGCTTCCACCTCTTTCATGATCCCGTAGAGCTCGAGAGCAATCAGCCGAATGCTCATTTCCGGAAGAAATCCCTTCACGCGTGAGGGAATGGTTATCCCGCGGGGCGATGCGTTGTTAACCGGTCTTGCCTCTACTTCCGGAGGTAATCCCTGTACGCCAGGTTAAAGCGGTCATGGGCACCCGAGGGAATGCGCAGGGTGAATTCCGAGCCCGAAGGGACGCAGCCTTTGCTCAGCGAGGGATTCAATTCTCGCAGATCGCATGCCGGCACTTGAAGCCATTTGGCAACTTCGTCCAGTTTGAGTGGCTTCCGGACCTGAATGGACTCGAAATTGAACACCTGGACGTAATGGGGTCGGCTGAAACCGTGCTCTTCAAAATTGCGCGCGATCTGGATAGCTCCCAGCACCTTGGCGACGTATGCACGGGTCCTTCCGGAGAAGGCCTTGCGATCACAGAGCGCCCAGAAGTTGTCCGACCCATGACGTTGTGTCGTTCTGCTCACAACATTGCTGCCTGCGTTGTAGGCTGCCAGGGCCAAAGGCCAAGACTCAAACTGCTCGTGAAGCATGCGAAGGTATCTCGCTGCAGCGAGAGTGGACTTGACAGGGTCGACGCGTTCATCCACCCATGAATCCACCCTGAGCCCCAGGGACCTTGCCGTGGAACCGAGCAGCTGCCAGTACCCCTTCGCGCCGCGATACGAAGCTCTCCCTTTGAAACAGCTCTCCACAAGAGCAACGTAGATCAGCTCCTCGGGGATTCCTTCGGATTGGAAGATTTCCTCCATCACCGGGAGATGCAGCCACGAGCGGTCCAAGGCTTCTCGAAAAGTTCTTCGGTCTCTGTCCTTGTAGCGTTCGATGTAATGGTTGATTGCTGGATGATTCGGAATAGGAATTCTCATCCTGTTGCTCGATCCTCCAGCAGGGGAAGCATGAAAAAACGCAGGGGTTGAGGTGAGACTTGCCATCTGCAGAGCCTCGGTCCGGTGCGATCCGCGGGTGGATACAAACCCTATGGTGAGATCGCTCCAGACGCCACCGTTGAGGTCGGTTTTAGACTCTGCCGGTGTTGCGAGAAGTATGGAGAGGATACATAACAGAAGTGTGGCGCGATGGCAGGTGCGCCATTGGTTGGTGGTTGCTTCCCCCAGCTGGTGCCTCCAGATTCTGGAAACAGGCGCCATACTGGTTCTCCTTGTCTTGTCAAAGAAATTCAACATCGCCCTCGCAGTGTAACCGTTGCTCATGGACCGCTGTTCTAGCAGCCTCTTGGCTGGATGCGCAAACGCGGTAATCAGGGTTTATCCGCGGTTAGACGGAATTATGGGCTGATTCGTGGGATCTTGGGATCCACAGAAATCCATGGGCTTCCATATGTGAAGATTTGGACAAAAAAGGAGGGTATCGCTGATAGATAGCCGATTTTTGAACGTTTTTTTTCTCTGTTAAGGCCCAAGTTCATTGGCAGAGGATGATGAGCGGTGATCTCATTCTTTCATCTATTTCTTCAGCTTTTCATTGTTTATCAAAGATTTTCACGGTGATTATCTGTTCCTTGTCTTGAGAATGAGTGGCATAAAGGATACAAAAATGTTGAAAGGATGCCACGCATGGATGCTTCCCATGAGGTCTCAAACCACGACGGGGCTTTGATCCGGTGGAAAAGTCCCACCTCTGTCCTGAGGGATGGAATGATCCATCCGAACCTCGCCTTTCCATCCTTCATATTTGGTGGTAATTGACCGAGTATTAAATTTACCCAGGGCTCTTCATGATCCTCATGCTGCACAGGGGGATCGGGAGCTGTATTTGAATGTATCTCCAGAAGAGGCATGAGTTTCTTTCGGCCATCAAGTCGTGCCAATCTTGAATCAGCATCGCTGACAAAGCGATCCGAACACAATGGGAGTTGAATCACATGGGTGAAAGGCGGAATTTCACGCGAGTCCTATTTCGGGGTGAGGCAGAGCTGCGCTGTGAAAACAAGTCGGTGAGGGGTGAGCTGAACAACCTGAGTCTTCGTGGCATGCTGGTTACCAGTGCCGACCCATGTCCCCTTGGAAAGCCGGTGGCTATCCGCATTCAGTTGACCGGGGCGACGTCCGAGGTTTCCATACGAGTAACCGGCATAGTGGTTCGTCAGCAGGAAGGGGAGATCGCCATTGAGTTCACCGGGATGGATCTGGACTCTTTCATCCTCCTGAAGAATGTGATCGTCTACAACAGTGACAGTGAAGATATGATTTTGGAGGAATTCAACAATTACATGAAATTGCGGTCGCAGGGCGAGAACTGATCCCTGAGCATCCTGGCTCGAAGTCAGGCATGAAAGCAGGTCCTCTGCCTGGGACAAGGGGCTGGCGAGTCGGTCCGGTCGGCATTTGTGGACCGGGACGACTGGCTTTTCCCTCCCGCCCCTCCCTGGTCAGCAGCCCGAACAAGGCCTCTCATCGGATTCACGAGGGCCTCCGCACCGACAGTGCCGGCAGCAAGACTTTCATGGCTGAGCATTCTCTTTCCGTCAAAAGGCAGTGAAACCCTCCACAGCTCTGGAGTCCATGGCCAAAATAAGGTGCCGCGTGAGATCGAGGGCGCTGAAATAGTCCTGGATGTTGAAGATGCTGTTGTGGGTATGGATATACCGCGCGGGCACCCCCAAAACCAGGGTGGGGATTCCTGAACCGTGGAGATGAATGGCCCGGGCATCGGTGCCGCCGCTTTTGCGAACGGCCACCTGATGCGGGATTTGATGCTGCTTCGCAAGGTCCAGAGCAAGATCTACGAATGCGCGATTCATGATGGCCGAGGGGTCCATCAGCCGGATCTGCACGCCGCGGCCCAGTGCTCCCTGCTGCTCCTCTTCGGGGATTCCGGGAAAATCATCGGCAGGAGTCCCCTCGAGGACGATCGCCGCATCCGGTTTGCCAAGGTGCGGAGCCGTTTGGGCACCCCGCACGCCCACTTCCTCCTGAACCGTTCCCACCGCAACCACCGTGTTCGGATGCTCCAATGTTTCGAGCGACCGGATTGCCTGAATCGCCAGGGCGACCCCAAGGCGATCATCCAGGGCCTTGCAGACCATGAGGTCTGGATTGGACATGGCAGTGAGCGGGCTGAATGGAACAACAGGGTCTCCGAGGCAGATCCCCAGGCCGTCCATTGCCTCTTCACGCCCTCCTGCTCCGACATCAATGAACATGTCATCGATCTTCATCACCTTTTCTCGCTCACTCTCCTGCAGAAAGTGTGGTGGCTTGGCCCCGATGACGCCCAGGACTTCATCCCCCCTTTTCGTCTGAATCCTGACGCGCTGAGCCAGCAGCGTATGAGGCCACCATCCTCCGAGGGAACTGAACTTGATCAGGCCTGTCTTCGTGATGGTCTGCACGACGAATCCCACTTCGTCCATGTGGGCTGCCAGCATCACACGGGGTGCAACGGCACCGCCCGGTTTTTCGCAGAACAGGTTGCCCATGCCGTCGGATCGAATGGATCGACTGCCCAATTCCTCTCTGAAAATGCGTCGAACGGCATGCTCACTGCCCGGGGCTCCGTGAGCTTCACAAAGTTGCTTGAGCAGTGCGAGGGCTTCCAACCTGGCCGGCTCGTTTGGCATGGCATATCACCTCTATTTCTGAAAAGATCAAAAAGGCTGCGTCAAAGCTCCTCAATCGATGGCCGGTTTCTTATCTGCCGGAGCGGAACCCCTGCAGAGACTCATCCGGGGTACTTGCTCCAATTCCTGCACCCTTCATCCCAGCATTCGCTGGACAGCGTCCAGAAGCTCTTCAGGCTCGGGTGGTTTTTCAATATATTCATTAGGCTCACCCAAAAGATTGCCCTCATATTCATCCAGGACCTTCTGTGAATGAAAGAAAGTCTTTTTCGACAGGGCGGAACAGACGATGATGGGGATGTTCCGCAGTTCGGGGTCAGTCTTCAGGCTGCGGTAAAGGAAGATGCCGCTCTCCTTGGGCATCATGACATCCATGATGACGAGCGCCGGCTTGTGCTGCTTGGCGAGGGCCAGACCCTCCTGGCCGTCCTCGGCGCGCACCGGTTTGAAGCCATTCGTTTCCAACAATGTCGAGATGAAGACTCTCATGTCCAGTTCGTCGTCTACTACGAGGACCTTCTTGGCCATTGATCCACCCTCCAGATTCTCAAGCGCATCCGATCTCACGATGCCGCATGGCAGAGCTTACTGCATTTTTCCGGGTAGTGTGAACTGCTTTGCCGGGTTCCGAATAGCCATCACGTGACAGTGGGCGTACTTGGACACGTTGGCGACGGTGCTTCCGTGAACCATCCGGTCGAGATCCGACTTCCCGAGCGCACCCATCACGATCAGGTCAATGTGGTTTTGTTTGGCGTAGCGGATGATCTCGACATCGGGGGCGCCGCAGCGGACCACGAATGTGTAATCCGAAATGCCACTCAGCTTATTCTCATAGGCTTCGCGAAGCACCTTTTTCGCCTGCTCTTCAATATCTTTGTCGAAAAAGGCCTGTCCATTCTGAGATTTCTCCGGGGGCACGTGCTCGTCCACGATGTGGCGCGAATAGGTGAATGGGGAATGGGGGACATTCAGAATATGCAGCCTGGCCCCGTACTTCCTGGCGAAGTTCGCTGCGTGCAGGAAGGCGATATTGGCGTCCTCGGAAAAGTCTGTGCAGAAGAGAATATTCTTATACTCGACCATGGCATCTCCTTTTCATGCATGTCGAAGATTGCGAGTTGACACCCCTCCCCAGAGGCAAAGCCACCGGACCGATCGCCGTCGCAGCGTGGAACGCCCCTACGAATACGTTCCTCTCTCCAGGAAGTCCAGTTCAGAGGTGCATATGTGAAAAGTTCTCATTTCAGGAGGCCGGCAGATCGGGCAGTCGGACGGTGAAGATGGTCCCTCCTCCCTTGGGGGAGCTGACCTCGATTTCCCCTTTGTGCTCACGCACGATCTTCTTGGCGATCATGAGCCCCAGTCCCGTCCCCTTGGTTCCTTTGGTGCTGAAAAAAGCCTTGAAGACCTTCTCCTTGGTTTCTTCGTCCAGGCCGCAGCCGTTGTCCTCCACCTGGTACTCGACCCCCCAGGAATTCGCTCGCCGGGATCTCAGTATGACTTCTCCGGGCTGACCGCGACCCCCTCCGCACAGGCAGGCATCCAAAGCATTGCTGACCAGGTTGAGCAGGCAGCAATGAACCGCCTCCGGATCCATCAGGATGTTCCCGAAACTGTCGTCCATTTCCGCCCGCAACGAAACCCCGCATTCCTCCGCTCGGCTCAGCATGAGCTCATGTACCTCCCGGAGGGGTTGATTCGGGTTACATTGCCGGTAGTCCGGTGTTCTCTCCTTGGCGTAGTTCAGCAGGTCCAGAGCAAGGTTCGTGATTTTCCCAACGTTGCCCTTGAGCATGTCCCAACCTTGAGACAGGTATTCTTTGTTGTCGAGCTCCATGCCCTTTTCCAGAACATACATCCCCCCCTTGAGACCTCCGATGATATTCTTGATGGCATGGGCGAGGGTCGCCACCGTCTGGCCTATGGCGGCCAATCGCTCGGAATCGAGGAGCTGTTGGGTCTTTTCGGAAACAAGCTGTTCGAGGTTCTGAGTATACGCTCGAACCTGCCCTTTCAGCGCAATCCTCTCTCGCGCACGTTTGAGTGAGATATCGAGTGCATCATCGTTGATGGGCTTGGTGATGAAATCCGCCGCTTCGAACTGGAGACTCCTGATGGCCAGGTCCAGGTCTCCGTGCCCCGTCATCATGATGACTTCCGCATCGGGACTGAGCGCCTTGATGCGCTGGAGCAGCTCGATCCCGTCCATACCCGGCATTTTGATATCCGTGAGCACAAGGCGCGGAAGGGCTTCAAAAAACACCTTCAGTGCCTCTTCGCCATTCTCGGCCGTCAACACCTCATAGCCCTCGTCCTCAAGGGATATGGCCAGAACCCTGCGAATCCCCTCCTCGTCATCCACCAGAAGGATCTTCTCTTTCATGAGCTCTCCACGGGTACCGGGAGCTCGATGATGAAAGCCGTCCCCTCGTTTTCCACAGTCTCGACCCGGATTTTTCCGTCATAGTCCTGAACGATGCCGTAACTGATGGACAGTCCCAAGCCTGTCCCCTTTCCCACCTTCTTTGTGGTGAAAAAGGGCTCAAAAATCTTCTCCCGCACATTTGCCGGGATTCCCATGCCGGTGTCACGCACCTCGATCACGACCTTGCCGCTGACCGAGTAACTCCGAAGGCATATCTTCTTCTCAATGTCTCTTCTGCCTTGCTTCTCCTGTTTCTCTTCAATGGCATCTCTGGCGTTCAAGAGCAGGTTGATGAGGACCTGCTCCAATCGATTGGCATCCGCCAAGACCGGAGGTATAGCCTCCTGCAGATCTTCAATCACTTCGATCTCTCTCAGCTTCAGCTGCTGGCTGAAAATCTCCAGGGAGCGCCTCAGAGTAACATTGACGTTCACTTCCTCCCTCATTACGTCTGATTTGCGTCCAAATTCCCGCAGGTGATTGATGATCTTTGAGGCCCTGTCCACGTGGCTGTCGATTTCCTCAGTCATGGTCACCATGATGTCGTCTTTGATCCTCTCGCCTTTCCTCACTTTCCGCATGATGAAGCTGCTGGCTGTCTTGATCACCGAGAGGGGCTGATTCAGCTCATGGGCAATTCCCGTGGCCATTTCCCCCAAAGTCGCCATCTTGCTGGCTTGAATCAATTGCTGCTCAGCCATGAGTCTCTTGGTGATGTCGCTGGCGGTCACGAGAAAAGCCTCTCTACCCATATACTCGAAAGGGGAGCGTCGGATGTTGACGTAGATCTGCCTCCCCTCTCGAGTGTTCTGGCGGGTATGGGTCAAGACGTCTGAAGTTCTGAGCTCCAGGGCGTATTGCTGGTGCTCGCTGTCTTCGAACAGGTTCAGAAACGAGGTCTTGACAAGCTCGTCCTTCGTGTAACCGTAGACCGGTTTGACGCTGTCGTTGCAGTCGAGAATCGTCAGGTTCTTCCTGTCCAGAACGAATACCGGGTTGGGGATATTGTCAAAGATCGCCCTATATTTCTCCTCGGATTTACGGATTTCCTCTTCCAGGCGTTTGAGCTGGGTGATGTCGATGGAGATCTCCATGACGGCGGTGATCTCGCCGTCCATGTCCTGGATGGTTGCGGTTCTCACCATCCAGTGAGTGACCTGGCCATCCTTGGTGACCCCGGTCTCTTCGCTGTAATGGGATTGACCGTCCTCGAAAGTCATCATCACGGGACAGATTTCGCAAGGTTTCGAACGACCCTTGTAAACCTTGTAACAATAGTCGCCGGGGTTGGGGGCGAACTGCTGGGTGAACTCATGATTGTATCGCAGCACCCTCAGGTTTCGATCCTGAACGGTGATATAACAGGGAACCTGCTCGAAAAGCTGCTGATACTCGTAGCGCTGCTTGTTCAGCGCCTCCTGTTTCTCAAGGATCTGCAACCCCATCTGGTCGATGGCCGCCTCAAGCGCCCCGATCTCGTCATCAGAATACGATTCTGATCCGGGCTCGTAAGTTCCCTGTCCGATCAGCTGAGTCCTGTGTATGAGTCTGGTGATGGGGCGCTTGACAAAGATCAGGAGAAAGGTACCGACGATCGTGGACGTGCAGACGAACGTGAATATCGCCAAAAGGATGATCCAGCGCTCGTAGGCGAGAATCTCACGGTCCGTTTTGGCCAGCGAAACGACAACATCCAAGGCTCCGAGAACCTTTTTGTCCGGGGAATGAATATGACAGGCATCCGTCCAGCAAGCCGGCTCGTTATAGATGGGGCTGATGATGCCCAGCAGCCGCTCATCGCCCTGTGACAGGAACCTCCCTCTTTCCGCCATCCCCACTTCCTGGAGGGGCGGCTCGGTCATGTGACAGATGATGCATGCTTCATCCTTGATATTTGTGATCTTGTCGACCTCTTCAGGAACTTTCGAAAACTTGATCTGCCCATTCTTATTGAAAATCCGAATGAATTCTATTCCTTCCTGTCTTCCAATGTTATTGATGATTTTATTGATATCATTTCTTGCATTGAGCATCATGGCATAATGCGTTCCAAGTTTTATAGTAGTTCCAAGCCTGTCAACTTCATCAATAATAGTATTGATTGTATTTTCTTTCTGATATTCAATATTGAAATAAGACCAGGTAAATATGATGATAGAAAGAAAAAATCCAACAAGAAGGATAAGTTTGAAGATCAGACTGTGGTAGGAGCTCATGAACTGCTTATACATGATTTATGCAGCTTCTCAAAATGTTCTGAATCATCCAGAGTAAGATGGGTTCATTTACCATAAACCCACAAGCTGAGTCAGATTCTTGGATCTAACATTCTCGCTAATATTACATCAAGTGCGTGATGAATCAATGCTACAAATCTCTCTGGAATGTGTACTTTCAAATTCAAGTTAAAGCGCTTGAGGATTCCAGCCGCCTGCAACGTTGCCCGGTGGGATGTCCATTTTCGTACGCCTTTGCGAGTGAGAGCAGCTTTGGCTGACTGGAGAACAAAGAGTTAACAAACACAACAAATCTAGCTTAATCGTAATGGAGGGTCAAGGACCAAGGACCTTTGCCCCCATGGCGCAATGCAGCCATTGGAGCGCTTTTCAAGACCTCCGGAGCCGGGCTGCGGATCTGGCGGAAGGGTGCGAATACTATTCAGATCTCACTTGTAATATCCTCATCGATCCGATATGATTAAGGTTATGGTCTGCTATCCTGGCATGATACGAAGTTCCATTACTGCTCGGTGGGGGAGTGTAACGGCGGCTCAGTAGCGGCAATATTGTGGTTTGCGTCGTTGTGGTGCCCAAAGTGATGACCGACGGATCTTTGGCCCATTGGAATCTCCTTTGTAGGGCGGCCTCCCTCGTTGTTTACAGGAGCGGAGGACCACTAGCATCCATATCAAGGAGACGTGAACATGGAGAACGGGGTTCGGGCGTACGCTTCGACGGCTCAGTCTGTTGCGCATCAGGGGCCAACGGTCGGCTCCCAGGTGATCGAACAAATTCTTCCCATCTCCCTGGTGGTGCAGTATCAGAAAGACGAAGAAGTTCCCATCAAGGAAACGGATTCCCACCGCATCTATTATGTACAGCAGGGTGCAGTGGAAGTCTATCATACGTTCAAGGAGACCAAGATCGTCGTGGCCATGATTGGCGAGGGCGATTTTTTTGGGGAAATCGCCTACTTTGATGGTGTGTCCCGAGTGAGGAACATCAGGGCGACTTCCGATTGCATCATACGCATTTTCGAAGAGGACATGCTCGAACGGGTCCAGGAGGAAAACCCGAGGCTTTACGGCAAATTCATGACTTATATGACTCGACGGATCTGTGCGAAATTCCGGACGATCCTGGAGGAGCGTGAGCCTTTGACGGCTTATGCCGCCTCGTTGTCTACCGGAAAACGCGGGTATCAAGGTTCGCGGCCCTTGCCGGAGAGTTTCCTCCAGACCCGAGAGTGGCGCTCCGTCAGCCGCATCGTAGAGGATATGAAGGCCCAGCTCTTCGATCTCTCGCATCGGCTTCAGCAGGACTCGAGTGCAGAGATCCCTGAAGCTGCACAGCTGCAGTGCCATGCCCTGTTGGATGGCCTCAACGAACAACTGGAGGCTTCCAAGGATGTCCTGACGCACCCGGATGTCGAAGAGAATGTGTGGGGCTATTTCTTCAAGGAGCTCTTCCCCTACTTCATGAGAAGCCGTTTTGCAGAGAGGGCTTATTTCAAGCCCAAGGGTTATGCGGGCGATTACTTGATGATGGAAATGATCTATCGCAATCAGCCCGAAGGGGACGGAAAGCTGGGGGTGATCCTGGATCGCTGGTATCTCAGCACTTCGGCGGCCAGGGCCGTGCGGGGACGTCGCGAGCTTCTTGGAGAGAGCCTGCAGCAGTCCTGTGCCGAGAGAGTGAAATCCACGGAGATGGTCCGTATTTTGAATCTGGCCTGCGGATCCAACCGGGAGCTTTTTGATTTTCTCTCACAGTGCGATTACACGGACAAGATAGAGGCCATCTGCGTGGATGCGGACCTCGATGCACTTCAGTACACCAACCAGTACGTCAATGTGTTCCATCATGGGGCCTTGATCCGGCTCATGAACGACAATGTCGTGAAATGGTCTTTGGGGAGAGTCCGGCACAATTTTGGAATGCTGGATATGATCTATTCGGCGGGTTTGACCGACTACCTGGATCGTCGGTTGTTCAAGGCTCTCGTCAGCCGCTGTTACGAACATCTCAAAGCCGGAGGAATGCTCATCGTCGGAAATTTTGGCCCCAACAACCCCAACAGGATATTCATGGATCGCATCCTCCAGTGGAAGCTCATACATCGGGATGAAGACGAGCTGAGGCAGTTGTTTGCGGAAACCCCATTCGGACAACAAGCTGAGATCATTGCAGAAAAGAACGGCGTCAATCTCTTCGTCAAAGCAACTCGCGAATGAGCTGACGCCAGACGATCGGGCAAACCGGGTGATCCCATTTCTGAGCAGGGACCCCGGATGGCCTGGATGGTCCCTTGGTCTTTCCAGCTTTCCAGCCTGATGCATCGAAGGTTCGCACGTGGCGATATTCAGGGCCGATCCACCTCTCATCCGTGAATTCGACAAAGATCAGATCCCTTTCGTTCGAGAGCGGGTGGGCATCACTCTGCTCATCGGGGCCACTCTGGTCCCGCTCTTCGGCATTGTCGACTACCTGCTGTTTCCCCAGCACCTGCCGCAATTCCTGACGATACGGTTGCTAGTGGGGGGGGTCTGCATGGCGCTTTGGGGGCTCAACCGTCGGTGGGACCTCGGCGAGCGGAGCTGTTATCTCGGCGCGGCCGGGGTTTACATCACGGCACTGGGCATCATCCGGATGATCATTGTCACGGGGGGTTACACGACCACCTATTACGCCGGGCTGAACCTGATTTTCCTGGCATTCTGCGCCATAATGACCGTCGGGATGCGCTTCGTCCTCTTTCACTCCGCCGTCATCTATTTCACCTACATGGTATCGGTCTTTCTCTTTTCACCCCGGGAAAACATTAATCTCTTCATCGCGAACAACATGTTCATCTTTACAACGCTCGTCATCGGGCTCATTGCCTCCTTCACGGACTACCGCCACCGCTTCAGACAGTACCAACTGCGATTGAAACTGGAAGAAGCTCAGTCCCAGCTCAAGGTTTACTCACGCATGCTGGAGGACAGCGTTGCGGAGAGCGAAGTCAAATACCGGATGCTCGTGGATCATGCCAACGAGGGCATTTTCATCGTGCAGGACGGAGTGGTCCAGTTCCCCAATCCGAAAACCTGTGAGATTTTGGGATACAGCGCAGAGGAGTTCAGCACGACATCCTTCATGGAGCTCGTGGCGGATGAAGACAGGGACAGTGTCCTGGAGAAGTGCCGTTTCATCGACTGCGAGCGAAAGCCGGTCTTCATGCTTCCTTTCCGCATGGTGAACAAGTACGGAAAGGTTCTCTGGGTGGATATGAACTCCGTTCCCATTGAATGGAAGGGGAGGCTGGCCACGCTCCATCTGCTTCGCGACATCACACAGCGAAAGACCATGGAAACTGAATTGATGCAGGCACAGAAAATGGAGGCGATCGGCACCCTTGCAGGTGGGATAGCCCATGAATTCAATAACCTGCTCCAGGTGATTTCGGGAAGCCTGCAGCTGCTCTTTAAATCCAAATCCGCGGATAATCCCGATGCAAGGTATCTCAATCACATTGACAAGGCCGTTCAGCGGGCCACGACTCTGACCAAGAAGCTGCTCGTTTACAGCCGCAGGGTCGAAAGTCAGCTGGAAGTGGTGGACCTCAACCACCAGGTCACGCAGGTTTGCGAGTTGCTCGAACGATTGATTCCCAAGATGATCACCATCGAGCAGGCGCTCGACCCCAAGCTTCGACCCGTTCGAGCCGATCCCGCTCAACTGGAGCAGGTCATCATGAATCTGGCGGTGAATGCACGCGATGCCATGCCGCACGGCGGGCGCTTCACGCTGGAGACTCGAAATGTGGTCCTGGATGAGGAGTACTGCCGCAGTCATGTGGGCACTTCACCCGGTCGATATGTTTGCCTCAGTGTTTCTGACACGGGAACAGGCATGGATCAGGAGGTTCTGGAGAGGATCTTCGACCCCTTCTTCACCACGAAGGAGCCGGGCAAAGGGACCGGGCTGGGATTGGCCATCGTCTACAGTATCGTCACGAACCACAATGGTTTCGTGCGCTGTGTGAGTGAGAAGGGCAAAGGAACGACGTTCGAGATTTACTTTCCCGCGGAGACGGGCGAGGTGGTGGGCGGGCTCAGCGAAAGGGTCCTGGACCACGAGATCCAGGGCAATGGAGAGACGATCCTGCTGGTGGACGACGAACAGGAGGTCCTGGAGGTCGGAAGGGAATTGTTGGAGCGTTTCGGCTACAGGGTCCTGACCGCCTATGATGGTGAGAACGCCATGGAGGTCTTCTCGGAATTCGAAAGTGATGTCCAATGCGTCATTCTGGATCTGAACATGCCCGGTCTGGACGGACAGAGCTGCCTGGAGCGGCTCCTTTCACGCAGTCCCCGCATGAAGATCATTGTGGCGACAGGCTATCTGGAAAGGGAACGAAGAAAGGAGATGATCGAATCCGGCGCTTCGGGATTCATCACCAAGCCGTACCGGTTCACCGATATGCTTCGAGAGTTGAAGCGCGCCTTGATTTCCTGAACGATTCAGATGGAATGGGTTCCAGTTGCAGAATCCACCCCTGAATCATCACCCTCCTCATGACTTGTTTCCATTCGGCCGTACAGAGACTATTTTGTAATCCGAAAGGCAGACCGGAAGAGCCAGGGATCAGGTCCCGGAATTGGCTCGAAAGCTGACCACGGATCTGTACGGTGGGTTGCTCCCATGCCGTTATTGATGGACCGTCCTTGAAGGGAGAATGGAATGGAGACGATCCGCAAACGGATAGCCGATCTCCTGTCGGACAATCCGCTGACGGCCCGGGAGCTCTCCCAGGCCCTGGGGGTCCGCGAAAAGGAAGTCTTCGAGCACCTGCCGTTCGTGACCCGCACGATGGCTGCCAAAGGTCGGAAGCTGGTGGCTCTCCCATTCTCGTGCATGGCCTGTGGGTATGTGTTCCAGGAAAGGAAGCGGCTGGACAGGCCTGGTCGGTGTCCTGTGTGCAAGAGCGGTCATGTGGAAGAACCCAGGTACCGGGTGAGTTGAGCGGCCACCAAGGGCTGCGCTTTTGAGCCCTCGATGAAAAACAGACCAATGGATTGTTGACGACCATGAAATACGACTTCCATATTCACACTTCCCATTATTCCCCCTGTTCTCTGGTCAGTGCTGCAGAAGTCTGTCAGAGGGCTCTGCTGAAGGGACTTCGGGGGATCGCCCTCACGGAGCATGATGTGTGGTGGCCCGAGTCCGATCTGCAGAAACTGCAGGACCGCTTCAACCCGTTGACTATTTTTCGTGCCTCTGAGTATGCGTACCGGGATGATCACTTCCTCATCTTCCTCCCCGATGGACAAAACGAGAGGATCCCGCGGTTCAATGGCATTGTGAGCCTCATCGATGCGGTTCACCAGCGCAATGGCATCGTGATCTGGGCGCATCCTTTTCGTTTCGGAGTCGAATGGATGGACTGGATCGACGCAGCCGATCTGGACGGGCTGGAGGTCTGGAGCAGCAACATGGATCGGCGGACTCAGGCCCTTGCCCGTCAGGTTGCTGAGCGGAGGGGGCTGCGCACGTTCTGCAACAGTGACACCCATGAGCTTGAGACTTTGGGGGAGTACTACAACGAGATCCCTGAGGACTTGGAAAACACGCTGGATTTCATCCGTTTTGTTCAGGGGGGGGACCGGTGAGCCGAAGAGAAAGATCTCACCCTCGTCGGCTCGTTCAAAAAGGGAATACTGTCACCTCACTCCAAAAATACAGTGCACACCCCATTTCACAACCCACATCAGGGAAGTATAAGAACTGCCCATAGAGACACACCTCTCATCTCTATCCGTTCAGCTTGGGAACCTGCCAACCCCCACCGGGCAGAGTTCCCGCCTGTCCGCACCAACGTTTTCGTCGGGGCCCCCAACATGGGGCGCCCCCCGGCGGAAACGGTCTGTGCCGCCCACCCAGGTTCAACGGTTTGGAACTGCGCCTTCAGTGTTCGCCCGGTCCCAGATGAGGACCATGCAGCCCAAGGTTCTCAAGGAAAACGTCGATGGCCTCTTTGGCCTTCTGAGCATGATGCACTTCATTGAGCATGATGACCACGGCATAAGTCGGGCGTCCCGTGCCTGACACGTAACCCGCAAATCCCACCACGTCCCTGAGTGTGCCCGTTTTGCCCCTTATGGTCACCATTGATCGGCTCAACCGCCGCCTCATGGTTCCCGCCTGACCGTTTACGGCGAGGGATTCCACGAAACTGGGGCCGGCAGCTCCGTCTGAGCAGGCACTGACCAGAATTCTGCCGAAGGCTCGAGGGCTCATGCGACACACACGGCTGAGCCCGGAGCCGGTCTTCAGAGCACAGTCGCCTGTAGGGGCTCCTAATGTCTTGAGGACATTGTTCACGGTTGCGATCCCCTTGACCTCTGTTCCCGGAGTGCCCAGCGTGACGGCCCCCATGCTCCTGAGGAGCATTTCGGCCATGAAATTGTTGCTGTGTCGGTTCAGACCGTAAACCGTTTCGGCCAACGGCGGAGAAAGGTCCTCGGCCAGAGCCCTCGCCTCTGTCGGGACTGCTTCCTGTCGGTCTGGTTTTGCGAGACCGGATTCCATACGTATGCCTGCTCCCTCGAGGATCGAAGTGAAAGCTGCGGTGACGGATTTTACAGGACTTTCAACGTTGTATCTCTTCTCGATAACCTTGCCTGCAGCCAGCGGCAGTTTGCCCGAAAGACCAAACCGCATGGTGCCCTCCTGGGCGGATTCCAGATGATGCAGGGTGAAAGTGGATTTGGCACGTTTCGGTGCGGTCCTGGCCAGGTTATTCACCTGCACGAAACGACCTGGGGGAAACCATTCCACGAGGGGCGGTTTGCCCACGGCAAGGGCCGGCTGAATTCGGAGAACGACGGAGTTGAACTCCAGGGCCGTTCCCGAAATCGTGGGATTGTAGGAGTCCTCACAGTCTTCATCCAGGCAGATGTGCTCGAAAGGTGGCGAGAAATAGGAGTTGTCCGCCAGGACCCGCCCGCGAATGTCATGGACGCCCTTTGCCTTCAAGCGGGAAGCGAGCTCGGTTGCCCGCTCGACCGTCCAGAAGATGTCGCCTTCGCTCTTGAGCCAGATGTCGCATGGCAGGATGCCCCCTTGAGGGGTGCAGGCCGCCCAGACAGCCGTTCGAAAACGGTATCCGGGCCCGAGGGTTTTGAGCGCCGCGTAACTGGTTGCGATCTTGAGCAGGGATGCAGGAATCATCGGCTCATTCGCCCGGTGGCTCCACTCGATGCGACCCGCCGGCAGAGAGCTGACTTCGACTCCGATTTCCGCTGCCGCGAGGCCGGCTTTTTCCAGGAATCGGGCCTTGACCTGATCCCAGGATGCAGCAGCAACGGGCTCCGGATTCAGCAGAGCAAGGAATGCCAGCGTACCGAGGATGACGGACAGATTACCGATTGGGCTTGCCAAGTGAATCGAATACCTCCCAGAAGTTGGGGAAGGATTTGGCCACGGATTCGGCGCCTTCGATAATGACACCTGGAGCTCTGAGCCCCATGACGGCGAAGGTCATCGCAATGCGATGGTCGTTGTGGGCCTGGACAGGGATTCCTGGAGACAGGACACGGCCTCCTCGAATCACGAGTCCATCCTCGAGCTCCTCGACGGGTACCTGGAACTTGCGGAGCTCCAGTGCCACCACGTGGAGTCGGTCGGATTCCTTGACCCGCAGATGCGCCACGTTCCGTATGCGGGTTTCGCCTTCGGCGAAGGCCGCCACTCCGGCCAGGGTGGGGACCATGTCCGGCATCTCGTTCATGTCGATGTCGACAGGCTTGAGACTCGCGGGACCGGACACGCGAACACCCTCTTCCGTCCATTCCACCTGGCATCCCATGGTTTCCAGGACATCCACCAGACCTCGGTCTCCCTGGGGGCTGGCTTTGGAAATGGGGACGGTGAGGACGTTCCCGCCGGTTATGGCAGCGGCTGCCCAGAAGTAGGAGGCCGACGAGCAGTCCCCTTCGACAGTGTAGTGGAGAGCGGGGTAGGGCTGTGGGGCCTGGATGGAGACCTGGTTGGAATCGACACGCTCCACGCGGATCCCAGCCTGGGTCATCATGTGAAGCGTCAGGGCCACGTAAGGATAGGATGCCACAGGAGTCTCCCAGCCAACCTTCAGGTCGCCTCGAGCCTGCGGTGCAGCCAGCAGCATGGCTGAAAGAAACTGGCTGCTCTGCCGGGCATCGATCCGGACTTCACCGCCGTGGAGACCTTCACTCACGATTTCAATGGGAGGAAACCCCTCCTCCATCAGGTAACGGCAAGCCACCCCCAGCTCGCCGAGGACATCGACAATGGGCCCCACCGGACGCTCCCGCAACCGCTCCTCTCCGTCGAAAACGAACCGCCCGGAGCCCAGAGCCGCCACGGCAGGCAGGAGGCGCATGCTGGTCCCGCTGTTGCCCAGCATGATGGGAGCGGTTGGCGACTGCCAGCGTCTTGTGGGGGGAACCAGCCGGATGGCGTCTCCGTCCCAGCGGATATCCACCCCGAGGGCGCGAAGCGCCTGTGCTGTGAGGAGTGTGTCTTCAGAAGCCAGTGCGTTGAGGACACGACTCTCGCCGCTGGCCAGGGCGGCCATGATGAGAGCCCTGTGCGAAATGGATTTGGATCCTGGGATGGAGACTGTGCTGTGCAAACGGGAGATGGTCTGAACCGTCTTAATCTTGGGAATCATGAACCAATGCCTTTTCCAGCGCGCTCCGCATGATTTGTAGGCCTCCTTGGTCAGGAATTGTTTGCTCCAGCCACCACTCCAGCTGAGCGACCCCCTGATGGAGCAGCATTTCGTAACCCTTGACCACCCGGCAGCCTCTCTGGGCAGCAGAGCGAAGGAACGGAGTCCAAACGGGTCGATAAACGATGTCCATGGCCACCATGCCAGGGACCAGAAATGAATCCGGCAAAGGGAGGACGGAATCCCTGCCGGCCAGTCCGACAGACGTGCACTGCACGACGAGGTCGAACCCATGACCATCGCCCAGACCGGCCAGGGTTTCCAGCGGGACGAGCTCGCACTGCAGTGCTCGAGCCAGATCCTCGCCCCGTGAAAGGGTCCGGTTGGTGATGGTGGTGGATGCCCCTTCGTGCTTCAGTCCGTAGGCTACGGCGCGAGCCGCCCCTCCGGCCCCGATGACCAGGGCCTTCTTGGACCGCAGCGGTGTCTCCCGCTTGAGCGCCTCCACGGCCCCGATCCAATCCGTGTTGCGCCCTTCCCACTTTCCATCCTGAAGCCTGAGCGTGTTCACGGCGCCAATGGCGGCAGCGGTTTCGTCCACCTCAGCCGCCAGACGAAGGGCGGATTCCTTGTGAGGAATGGTGACGCTCAGCCCCCGGAATCCCACAGCTGCCAGCGTGCGGAGGTCGTCCTCAAGGGAGTCTGCGTCCAATGCAAGATACACGGCTGGGATCCCAAGATTTCTGAAGACGGCGTTCATCATGGTGGGGCTCAGGCTGTGGGCCACCGGGTGACCGATGACGGCAAAAAGATCTGTTTGAACGGGTTGAATCACCGGCACCGCTCCAGATTCCCAGAACAGGGGTACCACTCTTCCGATTCAAAGAACCGAAAGAACCTCGAGGACGTTAGCTCTTGAGAACTTTATAAAACTTTAGGCTTGTGTTATCAAATTACATTTCAGTAGAAAGGTCACGGCGTGGTTGGGCCGATATCGCGTGTTTCGCGAACGCTCCAACCGTCCTGATGGTTGCACTTGAATTCCGATTTCTGCTGAAATGACCGACTGAGGGGCCGTTCTCATGAGTAACTTCTATCGCCGGGCCAGTCTCTGCTTTGCCGCGGGTTGTGTGGGCGGGTTGTTGAACGGGTTGGTGGTGTGGTACCTGGGGAGGAAGGGCATTCCCCAGATGATGGGGGTTTCCATCGCACCGGCATGGACCACGTCGTTCCTTTACAACCGCCTGGTGTGGGGCGGGATCTGGGGCCTGGTCTTCCTCCTTCCGGCCATGAAGGGTGGGTTCTGGGTGGGAGTGTTCAGCCGGGGGATCATCTTCAGCTTCATGCCGACTTTCTTTCAACTTTTTTACGTCTTCCCTTTCATGACGGGAAAAGGTCTGCTCGGTTTGGGCCTGGGGAAACTGACCCCAGTTTTTGTGTGTTTATACAATACGGTCTGGGGTTTCTTCGCGGCGCTCTGGCTTCACATCACCCAGGGCGATTCGTGATCCGGGCTTCAGATCATCAAGTTTCAGGAGGGTCTTGCGCAAGGGGGACCTCTTGAGTTTCTGAACGGATTGAGGTGAACGGGATTCACCGGGAGGATTGACAGTGAGCTTCACGGTTGCTTTGGGTGGAAAAGGCGGGACGGGGAAGACAACGATTGCCGGTCTGCTGATTCGCTACATGATTCGACACGGCATGAAGCCAGTTCTGGCCATCGATGCCGACTCCAACTCCAATTTGAATGACGTGCTGGGGGTTCGCCTCATCGAAACGCTCTCCGACGCGCGCGAAACCATGAAGAAGGATGTGCCATCGGGGATGACCAAGGACATCTTCATGGAGATGAAGATGGAAGAGGCCCTGGTGGAATCCAACGGGTTTGATCTCATCGCCATGGGGCAGCCCGAAGGGGCGGGCTGTTACTGTGCGGCCAACAATCTGCTGAGCAGCCTCATCGATCGACTCATCAAGAACTACGAATACCTGGTGGTGGACAACGAGGCGGGAATGGAGCATTTCAGCCGGCTGACCCAGAAGGACATCGATCTGCTCCTGCTGGTGTCGGACCCGAGCCGAAGGGGCCTCACGGCGGCCTGCCGCATTGTGGAGCTGGTGCGGAACCTTCCCATCAGGGTGACGCAAACGGTGCTCATCGTGAATCAGATGGTAAATGGTGACAACACGTGGCCGGAGGATGTTCAGAAAACTTTCGGTGAAGAGCGGGTTTTTATCCTGCCAGTCGATCCACTGCTGGCCAAGTTTGACTTCGAAGGCAAGCCCACCGCGACGCTCCCGGACGAGGCCCCCATCGTCAAGGCCGCCGACGAGCTGTTTGATCTGCTGCTGGGTGCCCGGTGGAAGGGACTCGGTGAATAGGTTCACTGAATAGACGGAGGAGGGTGAGGACATGTTTCCCATTCGACGGGCGTTGTTGAGCGTCACAGATAAATCGGGACTGGTTGATTTTGCCAGGGGGCTCAAACCTTTCGGCGTCCATTTGCTGTCCACCGGCGGGACGGCCAGGCTTCTGCGTGAAAATGGGGTGGAAATCACGGAGGTTTCAGACTATACGGGGTTCCCCGAAATGCTCGACGGCAGGGTGAAGACGCTGCACCCCAAGATTCACGGGGGCATTCTGGGGATTCGTGACAATGACGCCCACGTCAAGACCATGGGGCAGCATGGCATTGAGCCCATCGACATGGTGGTGGTGAATCTTTACGCCTTCGCCAAGACGGTTGCTCAGCCAAACTGTACCCTGGAAGACGCCATCGAGAACATCGACATCGGCGGTCCCACACTGATTCGGGCCGCGGCGAAGAATTCCCGTCACGTGGCCGTTGTGACCGACCCGGCAGATTACCCGGTCATTCTGGAAGAAATGAAGCAAAGCGGGGGCAAAGTGACCCGAAAGACGAGCCTCATGCTGGCCAGAAAGGCCTTCTGCCTGACGCACACCTACGACGGGAATATCTGCGAG